>JAIRPX010000303.1 GCA_031256775.1 Dysgonamonadaceae bacterium | reverse complement strand
CATCTTACGGACATCGGCGCTTTTGAAGTCGCCGCTCTGCAACTGTTTTAACGTTTTCGGAAAAGTTTTTTCAACGGCGTTTATATTCAAATCGTTCTGATAGAGAATGTCAAACATTTTTATTCAACTTTGTATATTTTATAATTTTAAGGCTGCAAAAGTACATGAAATTTTCGAATTATACACAAACAAATAAAAATTCTCTGGATTGCCTCAGGCTTTGACTTCGCAATGAAGTTACTTTTTGTTCGTCATTGCGAGCCGTTAGCGAAGCAATCCAGCATTGAAAGCTAAAAGCTATTTGCTGGTGCGGCTTTGTGCTTTCGTACGCAGCACGTTGATCGTGTCTCATTTATCGTCACTACTGGATTGCTTTGCCCTAACAATGACGTTGCACAAAACTATACCATGCAAAGTATAATCCCTAAAAACGGAACACTAAAATCGATACCCCAGTCCAATTTTGATACCAGACCTGATTAATTTGTCTATTCCAGAAGAATATCTTGGTTCTTGCATAACATTTATATTAAATTGCATTTGGTGAGCTATTGATAAAGACATACCCGAACTGGATACATATTCGGCGCCTATACCTGCTTCAGCACCAAATAACAATTTGTCTTCTCCAGTTATATTTAAATTTGCACTGACGCCAAAATCAGCAAACAGATATTTTAAAAAATGATATTTAAAATGAACAGGAACAGAGAATATACGGAAATTGCCGTCATTTACCGTTGTTCTTGTCCCGTTTCCGCTTTCAGACCAACCATGAAGTACGCTGTTATAACTTAATGCAACATTTGTGGCAAATAAACCGGTATAAAATTCAACTGCATCGGCTGACACTTTATAGCCAAAATCAATACCAATAGTGTGGTAACTTCTTCCTTTGTAATTGCTGCCTCCAGAGTTGCCATAGGGATAATATTCAGATTTCCCAAAAGAAAAATGACTGCCTAAAAAGTATTTTCTCTCTTTTTGAGCATAAACGCTTGCATTTATAGCAAGTACGGACAATGTTATTAAAAAAAAATTCGTCATAATTTATAAAGTGGTTTTTATTTTTATTTTCTCTGTCCATGAAAATATTTTTCCAATAATTGCGGTCGCTGGTATTGTAATTATTATATACACAAAAAGACATATCCACCGATTTTGAAACACATATTCATCCAAACCACTATACTTTAAAAAAACATATAATGCCAAAAATGACAACGGATGATATAGAAACATCGAATAGCAATTTTCAATATACTGTTTGTATATCCATCCAGTTATTTTATTTTTCCTTAAAATATTTAATCCAGTTATAATATATTTCGAAAAAAGGTAAAATGTCAATAATGCCCCCGCCGTATAAACTAAAAAGACAATATTTGGGGGAAATTTATTGTTTTGCATATCAAAACTATGTTCTCCCTTATTTAAAAACCATAAAACTGCTATTGCACACAATATGACAACCGGTATTACTTTTATTTTGCTTTTTATCGACCCTAATATGTCTATTTTTTGAAAGAACAATCCTAAATATGTCCAAAAACTATAGAAAAATAACATTTTTGCGTCATACAATGCTTCCCAGCCATTATTACTTAACAAAAACGGGAAAATTAATAAGGGTATAAATTTACCGGCATCATTTTCATGCCGTTCATAATACCACCGCAAAAATGGAAATATGATAATGATATATAAATATACAGGGACAAACCATAATGCACCGGTTAAATAAGGCACATTTGAAACAGGGACAAAAACAGTAGGAATACTTAATGAAAAATATGTTGATTGCTCAAAACCTGTTGTTTTTTGAGCGATTACTGTTAGCGCTATACAAATTAATCCATATATCCAATATGGTAAAAGTATTCTTTGAAACCGTGAAAAATAAAAATCAAACAATTTCCTTTTCCGCCCCAAGGCATTACTGGCTCCGGTAATAAAGAAAAAAAGCGGCATTTCTATAAGAAACAGTGATCTTATTATGGAAATGTATTTTCCATTAAATAATACTATCCAATACAAACAATGTATGAATACAACATACATCATTGCAAAACCGCGCAGAGTGTCAATGTTCTTATCTCGTTGCCCTGCATTGTCAGGAAGTGATTCTTCATTATACATGAAATTCTCCCTGCGCTCGGCGGAATGTCCATGCTCCGTCGCCTTAAAGTCAAAGCTCTTGCTTTGAAATCCTGATATTTGTGAATATTTTAGTATTTTATTCATTTTGTTATAAGCGTGTATGTTAGTTTTTAATATGTTAATTATCAATGTATTTGAATCTTTTATGTCCGTCTTGAATTTCTATTTTTGTAATACTGTCAAGCGGGATAGAACTTATTATTGATTCTATAAATCTTGATTCGACGCCATAAACGTAATCATTTCCTACATATATCCTGTCAAAATAAAATATTTTCTTTTTATTTTTTTGCCCGTATGTAAAACGTGTTTCAATTGACGGGCTGTTTACTAATTGATGCGGATTGCCGTTTTTATCAACGCATTGAATAGTTGTAACAGGATTTGCAAGATAATAATACTTTGTTTGCATAATACCAATAAGCGCAGGTCCTTCAACTGTAACCGTTTTCAATTTAGTTGAATCAATACCTGCGAACTGTTCTCTCAAACTGCTTACCGGAATATAGTAAGTAGTACACGAAGTTAGTGTTAATACATTACTCGTCGTTAAAAATAAAAAAATCTTTTTCATATTTCAATCATTAGTTTATTTGATGTTTTATTCATTTTGTTTTTGTTATAAGCGTTGGATGTTTAAATTCATTAGTCATCTACGGTTATTACCGAAACAGGCGAACATATTCTTAATTCATTAAGCGAAGTATGACCTGCAAGACGATTGCGATTTTTGCTGTTATTTTTATAATTATAAGGTCTAATTATCATGTTGAATAATCTAACAGATTCTAATTTATAATTTTCTCTAATATACTCATTCAATTCCATTATTTTACCATCTTGTACTCTGTAAATGTAAACTCTATTTTCCTTTACAAACATAAAGGTGAAAATTGGTTTACCGCACAAGTTTCTACAAAATAAGATCAATTCAGGTGTTTCTTTATAAATGTTTTTAATTGCCTGTTTAAGATTGCTGATTCTTTTTATGTCATTTTTATCATAAAATGAATCTTGACCGTCCAGCCCTGACAAAAATTTAAGTTTCAAGCTCTTATCCACAGAGGCAATTGTAAATACCCTTGAACTGTCAACTATCAAGTAGTTGCAAATATCGTCGGAATACCTGTATGATTCTGTATTTGCAAATTGTACATTTAAAATAAATATTGTTTTTCCCTTCTGTAAATCTACTTTTTGTAAAAAATAATCTTCACGCTGGTATAAATCAATATAACATTCTGTATCTGCATTTGTGTAAAATTCTTTTATTTTATCTATATTGTTTTGTGAAAACATAGAACTGCAATAAAATACAGTTAATAATAAAATATAAATCCGCATAATAAATTTATTTAATAAATTCTAAAAATGTTAAGAATGTCAGGAATTTTTTTGTCTCCGACAGGAAAGCTAAAATTATAATTACTATTTCTGAATATAAGTTTGTTTTTACTTGGAGCAAGTGAGAAAACTTGCATTTTGCGTACATTATCAGCATGATTTCCAAAATCAAATGAAATTACATTTCCATTTGCTGCGGCAACTTTCATATATTCAGGACTAAAAGCTAAATATTGATTAGATAAAACTTCCCCATTAAAATTTGACATTACCATATTTTGGTAATCTTCAACACTTCCACTGACTCCAAAACCATATTTGTAGTCGGTACGTGTTACATAATCATTGTAAGACAATGAACCGCCTTTTTTTATTTCAATTTCTGCAAAAGTTGTAGGCACACAGTCATTAGGAGCTTTTGAACCAACATTTGAAATGCCAAAATCAATCACATAATCCGGTTTATCAACATTATAAAAACTCCATGCCGTTCTATTATATGCAATCTCGTTCCCCCACCAGTAATTCAACCCTTTCTCTTTGGCTAACCCGTAACCTGTATATGCTCCGCTTGCAAATCCCATACCGGCAGACCAGTACCAGTTATCAAAAAAATTACGTCCATCCGTTACATTGCCTATGCCATTGAGCGTAACTTGTACTCCTGCCTGTAACGTACCATTGGGTATCATTCCCGGAACTTGCAGATATGGAATGGAATATCCGGCCATAGCAGCGCCGCTCATACCGCCGCCAACAATACCAATGTAGGTATGAGCGCTTTTCCAATTCCAATTTCCCGGATTAAACGGATTCGTACCGTTCCCGGCAGAGAAGGCAAAATTAGCCTGCATACCTCCAAAATATGCAAACGCTGCAATAACAATTATGTCGTCTATTCCAAATACGTATCCCGAAGGGTCGGTATATTTCAGAGGGTTGTTCAGACAGTAGCTGTACCGATTAAAACTCTGCGAGAAATCCGGTACCTGCACAAACGGGTCGGGACTCAGGAAGCGTCCCAGAACAGGGTCGTACATTCGCCCGTTCATATTAATCAGGTTGAACTCCGGCAAGTGTTCATGTCCCGTATAGCCGCGATGGAAAGCGAAAGTATTGTTAGTGACTGTCCTGTTGCCCCAAGCGTCGTAGCGGGCGGCAAAAACAACGCCTCCATTAGCATCAATGAGTTTAACTATGCTGCCTAATTGATCGGTAAAGGCATAATAGACTTTATCCGGTAGCCCCGACTGTTTTACATAAACAGCTGCCAAGCCATCGCCTCCTGTGATATAGTATAGCTGCTTTGTTGTTCCATTTTCGGTTACTGTTTCGTAGTCGCCTGCATAAACGACTGTTCTTTTCACGATGCCGTTTTTTTTCAGGATGCTTTTCCACCTTTGCTGGTCGGGTCCGTAGCTTATGTCAAGCAGGTAACTGTCGTTTCCAATTTTTTCATCAACATACGAAACCTTGTTGAATGTAGTATAACCTATTTGCTGGTTTTCCCAAGGTATAAGGTCGTCTGTATTTTCTACGCGACTTACTGCATATGGAATTTTTTCATATCTGTACGATCCCAAACCTGATTTGTAACTGATATTTCCGTTGGCAAAATAATAGATATTCATTATGTCGCTACCCTGCCAAACAGCTGTCAGTCGGTCGGCTGCATCATATATAAACGAGTCCCTCTGCAATCCCATACCACTGCGGTAAATGAGGTTGCCTTTTGCTTCGTCGAAGATAAAGTTCATTTCATGCACTGAGTTAGAGCCTTGTACCGTCTTCAAACAGGAAAGGTAGCCTTTTGCATTGCGAGTTTCTGTTGTTGTGAAAACGCCGCCTTTCTTCACGGTAGTAACAGTCCCCGTGTTTCCGGTCAGTTCCCATATCGCCTGTGTCCCCACCATTACTTTTTTCAGGTTTCCATAAGTGTCATATTGCCGGTTTACCTTCAAACTACCCGGATAATTTATATATTCCACTTGCCCTTTGCTATTGTAGGTATAGCCAAATTCCAGCAGCCCGCTATCGTCTGTTTGCCGTTTTTCTGTCAAAACGCGACCGTATTTATCGTAAGAGTATGAAATATAGGTATTTCCGGTTTGTTCTCGTACCAGGCGGAGCAAATCGTATCCCGATGTGCCATAAGTATATGAAGTCTGAATACCGGCAATCTTAGAAGAAGTGACACGTCCCAGCGCGTCGTATTCAGTTTCCGTAACCTGTCCTTTTGCATCGGTTTGCTTTCGCACTCTGCCGAGAGCGTCGCGGGTATTGAAAGTAATAGTTCCGGCATTGGGATCGGTCAGGGTCAACTGGTTTCCCGTATCGTCATAAGTCATCGAATAAGTTGTTCCCTTTTCTAAGGGGACTGTCGTATCAAGATCAACGCTTGTTGATGTTTCCGAATAGGAAGCAGTGTTCATCTGCTTTTCGACAAATTCGTATTCATATTCGTGTGGGAATAAAAAACTTATGCCTCCAACCTCAACATACTTTGGCTTGCCCAGCGACGTATATGTATAGTTTACTGATGATACGGGATCTTTAACGGATTTAATATTTCCCCATGCGTCGTATTTTTTAACGGTTGTTCTCCCGTTGGAGACGCATGTTATGCTGCGGTTTCCATAGGTGTATGAAACAGTTTGTCCCGTACTGCTGCTTTGAGTTTCTACACGTCCGCGCTTGTCATACGTATAACTTTCCGTTGCAGTAAGATTGCCTGCCGTAGTCTTCTTTTCTATAACAAGTCCATTATCATTGTAACTTGTTGCATATTTTATGCGCATACTCATAGCGTCGACAGTTTCCACCAGCACCTCGCGTCCCCTGGTGTCATACCATATTTTCACCCATGGCTGTCCAGTTCCCTGCGTCAAAGTAAAGAAACGTTTATCCGAATAAACGTTCCATCCTTTACGAACAGTAGTTTTCAATCCTTCCGGCGAAGTTGATGATATAAGATTTCCCCAGCAGTCGTAAGTATGAGTTGTTGTCAGTATATTTGAAGGATTTGTTTCGTCTTTTTCGGCAATAACATTTCCCCACTTGTCATACGTAAACGTATTTACCGACGATGCAGGCGAAGTGTATGTTTTTACCACAAATCGACCTGTTGCGTCGTAATCGTTATATTTAACGAGTTGCGTTACGCCTGTACTTGAAGACTTCGACGATTTGACATTGCCGAAAACGTCATAAGTGAAGTCGGTTGTCAGCTGCAATGAACTTTGGCTGTTTTCTATTACCTGAGTTCTGTAGCCTTTTGCCGAATTGTAGGTGATGGACGTTTTTTGAGTAAAAGCTGCATCGTCGTCCTCATGTTTTTGTACTTTCGTTATCAATCGTGGTTTCCATGTATTTCCAGCTGAAACATAGTTTTCATATTTCACTGTTTTATACATATTGCTGTTGAAAACCACTTTTTCTTCCGTCATGTAACCATACGTGGGATCGAACTGGCGGTTGGTTGTTGTGGTATTGCCATCCAAATCATTTTCCTTTTGTTCGGAAGGATATGCAAAAAACTTTCGGGAGCCTTTGTCCTTTATGGTGAGCGTGATTGTGTTTTCTGCCGTTTTCCCGTCAACAGTATATTTTGTAAACGTTTCAGAAGGGATATAGAAGGTTGTATTCCATTTAGTAACTCCTGATTCTGTTGTTGTTCCGAGTGTTGTGTTATTCACTGTTTGCGAAGTCATGCCCATCAATCCTTTCCCCTGCAAATGAGCTTTTAAACCCTTATACTTATAGTTAACAGTAATGCTTCCAGCTACCCCATTGTCCTCCAATACTGTTTTAACAACATGCAGCGGCAGGGTATAATCCGCAACAGGATAGGCGCTTCCCGTTCCTTTTGTATAAACGCCTCCAGTGGCAAGCGAAGCATAAGTAATCTCGGTTGTATGTCCAAATTCATCTGTAATGGATGTTACTTTTCCTTTGTTGACATTAAAATTGGGGTTGCTGTAAATTTTAAAGCCAGGATCGGTATTCGCGTTTACGCTGTTGTAACAGTCATAGCCGTAGTTCATCAGTTCAGGCTGTCCATCGCCATTGAAATCGCCTAACAAATATTTTGATATAAGTGAATCATCAGCTATGTCAGACGACGACGACGCAACCGGTATAAGGGAGCTACCTGTAGAATGCATCCAGTATGTATAAGTTTTTCTAAACTCGCCCCATGGAGAACCAAATTCGATACCTAAAAACTTGTCCTGTTTTTTGGTGTACATTGCTTTGGTTATTACTACATCAGATTTGCCATCGAAATCGAAATCATAGACTTTGCAACTAAATTTATCATTGTCGCGATCGGTAAAATCCTGTTCGTAAATATCCAATGTACATGCAAGTTGTTTTGTGAAAGTACCGTCTCCTTTATTCAGGGCAAAGTACCAGTTGGGACTCATGTTTGAGCTTACAAGGAAATCAGCAACTCCGTCGCCATCAAAGTCGCCTGTCCAAATATCATCATCGCCAATATTGGTTCCGCTTGTTTTGTATGAATCGGAAAACGTTGATGCGGAAATTCCGGAGCCTTTATTCCAGAATATAGTGTATCCACCTTTGTAAAATACCATTAAGTCTTTTAATCCATCATTGTTATAATCGGAAACAAATAATTTTTCCGGTCTGGACGGCAAATAAATTTCAAATGGCGTACATGGCGTTTCATCAAGTTTGTATTCAATTATTACACATGGATATATATCTGGATTTTCTTCTTTATATCCTTTCCCTTTGTATTCTTTCTTTTTGTATCCTTTCTCTATAAATATTATATCGGTTTTTCCGTCATTATTAAAATCGCCCACATTATAAACAGGCATTTGATCGCTACGTGTCAAAGGAATGTCAATATAGAGATTATGCAAAGCTCCGCAAGCAAATTTAAAATTAACTGATTTGTTATTTTTAACTTCAGGGATCAACAAATCGCTAACCCCATCGCCGTTAAAGTCAAGCACTGATGGTCCATCTTTATCTACAGACCAGTTTTTAATCTCATAAGAAGATCCTATATCATACCATTTAGTACTGTCTGTAAACTGTACATTTCCTGAAGAATTAAGAGACGCATAATTTACGAAAACTATATTTGTAGTAAATGAAAATTCTTTGTCATGAGGGAATATTCCTAAAAGGTCGTCCAATCCGTCGCCATTAATATCTGCTGCCATGTAATTCTGATTGGGAAAGGCAGTTGTAATATTCTGAATGCTTATCGGCACACTCGTTTGATTCAAACTTGGAATTTTATAGCTTTGGCTAAATGAAGGAAAATAATTCCAGTTCAGTTTTAACGGCTTCATAACTTCGCCTGCTTCGTTCTTTTGAGTAACAGATACAAGTCGTGAATCGTTTGCTGCATGATATTTAAAGTCGAGGGTACGGAAAACATTATCTCCAGTTTTTATAACTATTGATTGCAGAATATAGCACAGGCAAGATTTCACATTCTCGTCAATAAAAAAAGCCGAGTAGTCATCGAAACGTTCATCATAATTGAAAATTACGGTATTTTCCAGAATGTTCGTCTGATTTTTGTTTTTGCCGTATGTGATTCTGTCGGGATACATAAAATATCCCACATTATAGCTGTATTCCATGTAATTACCAAGAGGGTCTTCTACATAGTCGAGATGCCAGGCATGAACCCTTGTCTCTCCGTTGATTGTATAAGTCAGACGCCCTGAAGAAGTACTGCCATAGTTGTACTTCAAACCATTGGAAAACTGTACTTCAAACCATGTATTTGATGACGTCGTTTTGATAGTTATCTTTGTAAACGGGTCGGATTCAGGATAATAAACTGCACCGTTAGCTCCTGCCGTACCCGAAGCAAGGATCAAGCGTTGCCCGTCTAAACAATAAGCTTCATCTGATTTGTGAGTCAATCCTTTAGCTGTACCGTCGTGATAGATGTCTTTGGGCGTCCGCGTTATTGCCGACAACCCCGACAGATTGCATCCCCAGCCCAGCAATCCATTGCCAGACTGACTGTTATAGACAATCGCCAGCAAGGGTTGCATTCCTCCGACACCAGAAGGAACTTCAATAGGAATTGAATAAGTTGCTCCACCCATAGAAGATACGGAAAACGAGCCGCCCATAGAGCCTACTGTCTCCGGATCGGTACTGTATGTATTTGGAATTTCGGGATAATCAAATTCTCCTGCGGTGATGCCGCTTATACGGGTTGTAATAAGGCCTGAACGGTATAATCCTTCCGATACAACATAATAAGTTCCGGCATTAAGTTCTTTTTGAATAAATGGATGATGAGGTTCTGGACACGCGCCGTCTCCAAAGTAGTCTCCTATCACTGTCGCAACATTACCGGAAGCGTCCAGCAAATGCATGGAAGTTTCCTGCAACATTGAACCGCAATGTGTTAGCGTTACTAACATCTTTTTCCCGATTGTGAACTTGTAGAACACATCGTCAGTTGAACGACCATTATAATTGTTTGTGAATTTGGAAGTACTCTGCGTATTGGAATAATTAAATGCCTCAATGAAACTACCGACAATTATTGGATTAGCCATTGTATTTCCCGTTTGGCAGCAAACGCTTTCAACTGATAAAAACAGCATCAAAGCTGCAAATGTGGCGCTCCACATTTTTTTTCTATTAATCAAACATAAATTAGAATATTTCATAATGATTAGTTTTTAATTCATTTCTTAATTATTTTCCATGTCGATATTTTGTCTCCTAACTGTATATTTAAAAAATACACTCCTGCCGCTTTGCCGCTCAAATCAAATTCGGTTTTGCCGTCAGGACAGGCTGATTTCATGTCAATCTGCTGTCCGTTCATATCATACAGATATATTTTGGCAGATATTTCAGCCGAAACGTTGCTGATTGAAACCGCAAAACGACCTTCCACAGGATTAGGAAAAATACGTATATCTGCTTTTTGCTTCACATCGTCGATCATAATATCAACTTTTTCCTGGAAAACGATTTCTTCATCATCCCATGAATCAGTCGAGCTGGATCGCAATGAAGGCGACGATTCAAGTACAATATTCCTGTCTGTGCGATTCCCGTTATCGTCGTAATTAAATGACAGGGCGGTCATTTTTTTGATATTCACTGTAAACCCACTGTATGTAGGATTGTTACTGCAATTTACACTGGCGTCGCTCGTAAATACCACTTTCATTTTTCCATTGGGATACAGAGACTGAATACTTCCGTTTTGCGAGCCAGTCAATGTTGCCTGCAAAATAGCCGTGCCGGAATCGTTAATGCTGTAAACAAACACCTTGTCATACGAATGTTCTATCCGCACCTGATAATCAAGGACTAATTTCCGGTTTCCGGAAATATTGATATTCCATGTTTTGCTCATGTTGTTAACATACTCAGAACAGGACACGCCTATCGTTCCGATGGAAGTTACGTTAACTGTTTGTCCGTTTAAATATAAACACGCAAAAATAAATAGGGTTACAAATTTGGTCTTCATATCATTATCAAAGAATGTTTTTAGTTAATTAATGACGTGCAAATTTATTAAACAAATCTGACAAAACAAAAAAAATTAAGTTAATTTTATTGGATAATGAAAATATGCGCTTTGTGCAAATGTGGAGGCACGAAAGCAAATAGTTTTCAGTTTTCAGCACTGGATGCTTCGCTAACGCTCGCAATGACGATACACAAAATCAAACCGCGCAAAGTATATCATCTTTGACAAATTGCATTGCCATCCAGTTGTCTTTTTCCCGGCATGAAACAAATTTCAGCTGATGTTGCAGGAATTTCTCTGTAATAATATTCTTGTCTTCCTTATAAAATCCACTGACAAAGATAAATGAACCTTTATTCAAGCAACGGGAATAAACCTCTGCATCGTTCAATAATGTATTGCGATTAATATTGGCAAAAATTATATCATATTTGGTATTAATTAACAAATCGGCAGAGCCTGATTTCACCTCAATACCGGTTATGTGATTTGCCCTGATATTTTCAATGGAATTTTGACAGGCTCGCGCGTCGTTATCAATGGCTATCACAGGGTTAGCTCCCTTTTGTTTTGCCAGGATAGCCAAAACAGCTGTTCCGCATCCCATGTCTAAAAAAGAACGGTTGTTCAAATCCAATTCCAAAAGGCAAGAAACCATCATGGCGGTAGTAGCATGGTTTCCTGTTCCGAAAGTCATTTCAGGGTTAATAACAATATCATATTTTAATTTAGGAATATCATTATGAGAAACACTATGTATTATCACCTGATTATCAATAATTACAGGTTGGAAAAAATGTTTTTCCCACTCCTCGTTCCAGTTTTTTTCCTTAATCAGGCTTTTAGAGTATTTAACATTAATATCGGGCAGGGGAAGTGTGTTCAAAACGCTGTCGAGCATTTCCTGAGAATACAGGTTTTCAGGAATAAAGCAATTCAGTCCATCGCCGGACTCCACAAAACTTTCATAGCCAATATCGGCAAGAATAGCTGCGATAATGTCGCGATTGATTTCCGTATTGGGAACGATATTTATTTTTATTTCATAATAATCCATATCAATCAAATGTAATACAATTCTGCAAATGTGCAAAATCGTTGTATGTCAATAATTGCCAAAGTCGTTTTCCGTCGGGAAATTCCTGTGCTTGCAGGCAGCTAAGTCCGGTGTTTGCTGTTCGTGTCGCTGTTATAAAATCTTTGAGAATAGCTCCGTTAAGATTTGCTGGAAATAATGCTCGCGCAAGTAACATTCGCAAAAAAATGCCGTGAGTTACAACTAATATATTTTCCTCGCTACGATTTTCCAAAAATTTGAGGGCGCTGTCGGCGCGGGATATAATATCGTCGTAGTTTTCGCCGTCGTTAACGCGCAAACCAGGAGTGAACAGCGATTTCTCGCCGTCAAGAAAAATTTTGCGAGCTTGTTCGTCGTTGTGCGGTTTACCTTCGATAAACGAAGTTTTCATCCTCTCCACAAACAAACTGGAATATTCGATATGCTTGCCTGTAGCCTCAGAAATGATTTCAGCTGTCTTCTTGGCACGCTCGTAGGGACTGGAAATCAGCACATCAAATGGAATTTCCGCAATTCGCGCCGCAAATTTACGTACCTGCGCAATACCATCTTCTGTGAGCGGAGAATCGGCAGCCTGAAAAACCGGAGTAACATTGGCAAGGCTCTGTCCGTGACGAACGAGCCATACAGTCTTAATAATTTGTGTTTTGTATCTGTTCATTGCTGTTGAAAAAAACGGTACAAAGGTAATACTTTTGTTTCAATGTACACTTTAAGCAGCTTAATTTTGAAAAAACGTCATTGCGAGACATTATCGCGTTCATCGTATGGGATATTGTAAAATTACTAAAAAAAACACGGGCATAACAGTTTTCCAACGTACTAAACAAGACATTGACTGTAAAAATGTTTGCTGTTAATGATTTTAATTTTTAATAAATACCTTATTGTATTTTTTATGATATGTAATAAATTGAATTTCATTTATTTAACATACATTGCTTGCAAAAATATCATATTATTTTCATACATTTGCATCCTAAATTGTTTCAAAATGATGCGTAAAGCCATGGACGACAAATTCATCCATACATATCTGTCAGTAGATTGCGTAGTGTTCGGATTCGATAACAATCAGTTACACATTCTTTTAGTGCAACGCAACGCCTATACTTTCAATATCAATGATTTGAAATTGCCCGGCAGCTTGATTTTCGAGGATGAAGATGTGGACGATGCAGCGCAGCGCGTACTTTTTGAATTGACAGGAATCAAGAAGATGACATTGAAGCAGTTCCGGTGTTTTGCGTCGCCCGGTCGCGCCAGCAAACCCGAAGATATGCAGTGGCTCGACTGGACATATCAACCCAATATTGACCGCTTAGTGACTGTTGCTTATCTTTCACTTTGTAAAATCGACAGAAAACTGACTAATATATCAAAGTATAAATCAACGGCTTGGATACCGATTGACCAGCTTCCGAAAATGCCTTTCGATCATAATAAGATAGTGAAAACATCTATGCGCGAAATCCGGAACTGGGTGGAAAACGAGCCTGCAATTTTGTTTGAACTGTTGCCCGTCAAGTTTACTGAAACTGAGTTAAGACTTTTATATGAAGCCGTTTACAACAGGAAATACGACGTCCGGAATTTTCATAAAAAGATTATCCAGATGAAATATGTTGTTCCATTGGATGAAAAACAGGAAAACGTAAACCACAGGGCGGCAAGATATTATAAGTTTGACAGAGTAATTTACAAAAAATGGAAGATTTCATAATTAATAATTCATAATTAAACCATGTATTTATTGGGATTCGATATAGGAAGTTCATCGGTAAAAGCCTGTCTGGTAGAAGCCGAATCAGGGAAAATCGTCGCTCAGGATTTTTTTCCGAAAGTAGAAATGCAGATTATTGCCGAAAAACCTGGTTGGGCGGAACAAAACCCCGAATCGTGGTGGGCAAACCTCAAATTGGCAAATGAATCGTTAATGAAGCAATCGGGAGTAGCCGCCGAAGAAATCAAAGCCATCGGAATTTCGTGGCAAATGCACGGCTTGGTTATGGTTGACAAAAACAAACAGGTTTTGCGACCTTCTATTATCTGGTGCGACAGTCGTGCAGTGCCTTACGGTGAAAAGGCTTTTAAAAGTATTGGAAAAGAGTATTGCCTTTCACATCTGTTAAATTCTCCAGGAAATTTCACTGCCGCAAAACTGGCGTGGGTAAAGGAAAACGAACCGCGCATTTACGAGCGTATCGACAAATTGATGTTGCCTGGCGATTATATCGCAATGCGCCTGACGGACGAAACAGGCGTTACAGTCGAAGGTTTGTCAGAAGGTATTTTCTGGGATTTTAAACAAAACAAAGTTTCGGACGAGATTTTAAGCTATTTCAATTTCGACCATAGTTTTATACCGGAAATCAAACCTGTTTTCGGCGTACAGGGATTAGTTTCGTCAGAAGCCGCCAAAGAATTGGGACTGAAAGAAGGAACGCCTGTCTGTTACCGTGCGGGAGATCAGCCCAATAACGCGCTGTCGCTGAATGTGTTTAACCCAGGCGAAGTGGCTTCTACGGCAGGCACTTCCGGCGTAGTTTACGGCGTTTTAGGTCAAGTTAATTATGATCCGTTGTCAAGGGTAAATACATTTGCACACGTTAACCATACGATGGAACAGACTCGCTTGGGCGTTTTGCTGTGCATCAACGGTACGGGAATCCTCAATTCGTGGATTAAGAAAAACATCGTTTCGCAGGGTCTTTCTTATAATGATATGAACGCACTGGCTTCGCAGTCGCCGGTCGGCAGCAAAGGATTGTCTATCATTCCTTTCGGGAACGGGGCAGAGCGGATTTTGGAAAATCACGAAACGGGATGTTCCATTCACGGGATTAATTTCAATATCCACAGTCAGGCGGATATAATTCGCGCAGCACAGGAAGGAATTGTTTTTTCGTTCCAGTACGGCATGGAAATCATGAAAGGTATGGGGATGAATATCAGCCTGATACGTGCGGGAAACGCTAATATGTTCCTGAGTCCGCTGTTCCGTCAGACTTTGGCGAATATCAGCGGGGCTACTATCGAACTGTTCGATACAGACGGCGCGGCAGGAGCAGCCAAAGGCGCAGGTATCGGCGCAGGTATTTACGCCTCAAACAAAGAAGCTTTTGCGAGCCTTGAAAAATTAGCTGTTATCGAACCGGAAACAGCCGATCAGGAACAATGCTCTGAAGCGTATAAACGTTGGAAATCATGTTTGTAAAATGATAAAAAATATTTTAATAGCGATTTGCCCCTGTGTATTGTTCATACATCAAAACATTCAGGCACAAAGATTGTCCGATTACGTAAATCCCTTTATTGGCGCCAGTACCAATACTGAAATGGCAAACGCGCAACACGGTTTGGGAAAGACTTTTCCGGGCGCGGCTACTCCTTTCGGTATGACGCAGGTAAGTCCGAATACCATTACCGGCGGCGACAACGGATCGGGTTACAGTTATGAACACACAAGCATCGAGGGTTTTGCTTTCACGCAGATGAGCGGCGTAGGATGGTACGGAGATCTCGGCAATTTGCTGGTAATGCCTGCCACAGGAGAGTTGAAAATCGTTGCCGGAGAACGCAATAACACAAATACGGGTTATCGTTCGCTTTACGACAAGGAAAGCGAGCAGGCTAAAGCAGGCTATTATTCCGTTCATCTGACCGACTATGATATTCGCGCCGAAGCGACCGCCTCGCCACACGGCGGTATCCTGCGGTTTACGTTCCCCGAAAACAGGCAGTCGCGGATTCAGATTGATCTCGCGCGTCGCGTGGGCGGAACATCTGTGTATCAATACATTCAGGTGGTTGACAGATACACGGTTCGTGGATGGATGAAATGCACGCCCGAAGGGGGCGGTTGGGGGCATGGAGCTGGAAATCCAGATTACACGGTATATTTCTATGGCAAGTTCAGCCGTCCGCTGGATAATTACGGATTCTGGAGCGGCTCGGAAATCATCCGCAATGTAAGTGAGCTGGAGGGAAAACGGCTTGGTTTTTTCACCGAGTTTGCAACTGTTGCGAATGAAACCGTTACTTTCAAATCGGGTATTTCCTTTGTGGATATGGAAGGTGCGGAAAAGAACTTCAAGGCGGAACTTGCAAACGCCTCGTTTGACAAAGTGTATCAGTCAACCCGCAAACTTTGGGATAAAGCCTTGAGTAAAATCAGTATATCGGGCGGTACGGAAGAAGAAAAAATCGTTTTCTACACCGCGCTGTACCATACGATGATTGATCCCCGCCTGTTTTCGGATGTGGACGGCAGATACCCTGGCGGCGACAAACAAATTCACCATACCGGAAAGTATAATCGCCGGACAATTTTCAGCGGCTGGGATGTATTTCGCAGCCAGTTTCCGTTGCAAACCATTATCAATCCAAGTCTTGTGAATGATGAAATTAATTCGCTCATAGACCTTGCCGGAGAAAGCGGCAAAAACTATTACGAGCGCTGGGAATTTCTGAACGCTTATTCGGGCTGTATGATCGGCAATCCGGCTATTTCGGTTCTCGCCGATGCTTATATGAAAGGTATCAGGGATTATGACATTGAAAAGGCTTACAACATAGCGTTTAACACATCAAAAGTGTCCGGCAACGGGGAACTTGGCTATACGGCAGATGATATTTCGCGCACACTTGAATATGCTTATTCAGACTGGTGTATGTCTTTGCTGGCTAATGCTTTGAATAAGGAAGCCGACAAGGATTATTTTTCCGGACGGGCAAAAGCCTATCAATTGATTTTTGACAGGGAAACGGGCTGGTTTCGTCCGAAAAATGCAGACGGGACATGGAAGGAATTGCCCGATAGGGGGCGTCTCAAAGACGATTATGGTTGCGTGGAATCGAATCCATACCAGCAGGGATGGTTTGTGCCTCATGATATTCAGGGAATGGTTGCACTGATGGGCGGAGAAGCGAAAACGATTGCCGATCTGACAGAGTTTTTCGAGAAAACGCCAAACGATTTACTGTGGAATTCGTATTACAACCACGCAAACGAACCGGTACACCATATTCCGTTCCTGTTCAACCGATTGAATGTACCGCATTTGACACAGAAGTGGTCGCGCCATATTTGTGCAAACGCCTATCACAATAAAGTGGAAGGTCTGGTTGGCAATGAAGACGTGGGACAAATGTCTGCATGGTACGTTTTGGCGGCAAGCGGAATACATCCGGTTTGTCCGGGCGAGACTCGCTTTGAATTGACTTCGCCCGTTTTCGACAAAATATCGTTTAATCTCGACAATGGCAAGGTTTTTACCATTACAGCGAAAAACAATTCTCCACAAAATGTTTACATCCTGTCGGCAAAGTTGAATGGGAAACCATACGGCAAGTATTATATTGATTATCAAGATATAATGAAGGGAGGAAAATTAGAATTTATTTTAGGTATTCCCGACTGAATACCGTTTTAAGATTGTAACAAATTGAGTTTTTTAATTTTATAAATATAATTATTATGGCAATAAAAGAGTATTTCCCCGGAATCGGGAAGATTAAATTTGAAGGAAAAGAAAGTAAAAATCCTTTGGCGTTTCGTTATTACGACGCCGAAAAAGTAGTGTACGGTAAAAAAATGAAAGACTGGTTCAAATTTTCTATGGCATGGTGGCACACGCTTTGCGCCGACGGCGGAGACCCGTTCGGTCCCGGAACCAAATCATTCCCATGGTCGCAAGGCGCTTCAGCTTTGGAAATCGCCAAACAGCGTTTAGATGCCGGTTTTGAATTTATGCAAAAAATAGGAATCGGATACTACTGCTTCCATGATATAGACTTGATTTCCGAAGGCGCTTCTATCGACGAATACGAAACCAATCTCAAAGCTATTGTAGCTTACGCCAAACAAAAACAAGCCGAAACGGGTATCAAACTTTTGTGGGGTACAGCTAACGTATTCAGTAACAAACGCTATACAAACGGAGCCGGTACGAACCCCGATTTTAACGTAGTAGCCCGCGCCGCCCTTCAAATCAAAAACGCCTTAGATGCTACCATCGAATTAGGCGGCGAAAACTATGTATTCTGGGGCGGTCGCGAAGGTTATTATTCCCTGTTGAATACCGACATGAAACGTGAAAAAGAACATCTGGCAAGGTTATTGACCGCAGCCCGCGACTACGCCCGTTCCAAAGGTTTCAAAGGAACTTTCCTGATAGAACCTAAACCGATGGAACCGACCAAACATCAATATGATGTTGACGCCGAAACAGTTATAGGTTTCTTACGCGCTCACGGTTTAGAGAAAGATTTCAAGTTGAATATCGAAGTAAATCACGCTACCTTAGCCGGTCATACATTTGAGCATGAATTGCAATGCGCTGCCGATGCAGGCATGTTAGGCTCAATTGACGCCAATCGCGGAGATTATCAAAACGGTTGGGACACCGACCAATTCCCCGTCGATATTAACGAATTGACACAAGCCATGTTAGTTATCCTGAAAAGCGGCGGTCTGCAAGGCGGCGGTACAAATTTTGATGCAAAAACGCGGCGCAGCTCAACCGATTTGGAAGATATTTTTATTGCTCACATTAGCGGAATGGATATTTTTGCTCGCGCATTAGAAACAGCGGCAGCCATTTTGGAAAAGTCGCCTTATCAAAAAATGCTTGCCGACCGCTACGCTTCATT
>JAIRPX010000269.1 GCA_031256775.1 Dysgonamonadaceae bacterium | reverse complement strand
GTGGGCGTTGACGGATTCGAACCGCCGACCCTCTGCTTGTAAGGCAGATGCTCTGAACCAGCTGAGCTAAACGCCCTCATGTTTTTCGCTAAAAACGTTGCAAAGGTAATACTTATTTTTTTTATATGCAAACATTTTTTGAAAAAATATTTCTTGTCATATCTTAATGATTGAATAATTAATCAATTATATTTTATTTTTTTTCTGCTGAGATATTATTTTCGAATTTATCTTTCAATAATTTTTCTAATTTCATCACTTCGTCCCGATATTGTGCAGCATCCATAAATTCGAGTTTTTTTGCAGCTTCGTACATCAATTTTTTCATTTTGGCAATGTTTTTTTCCAGATCTTTCTTTGTCATATACTGAACTACAGGATCGGCGGCAACAGACGTATTTTCTTTTTCTATATAGGCTTTGTTATCCATCTTAACAGGCATAAAAGCCGACATCTGCATGGATTTGACAATTTGCTGTGGTATGATATTATTTTCTTCATTATAAAGCAATTGTTTTTCTCTTCTTCTATCGGTTTCACTAATGGTTTTTTGCATGCTTTCGGTAATTTTGTCAGCATAAAAAATCACTTTTCCATTGATATTTCTGGCTGCACGACCTGCCGTTTGAGTTAATGAACGGTGCGACCGCAAAAAACCTTCTTTATCTGCGTCAAGAATGGCAACCAGCGATACTTCGGGCAAATCCAAGCCTTCACGCAGAAGATTTACGCCAATTAATACATCAAAGTAGCCCTCTCGCAGTTTTTCCATGATTTCTATTCGATCTAATGTGTTGACGTCAGAATGGATATAAGCTGTTTTTAAATCCATTTTTAAAAAATATGCGTTGAGTTCTTCTGCCATTCTTTTAGTTAATGTAGTGACCAGCGTACGTTCGCTTTTTTCTTTTCGTAATTGTATTTCTTCCATCAGATCGTCAATCTGATTTAAGCTTGGACGTACTTCTATGGGAGGATCAAGTAAGCCTGTCGGTCGTATAAATTGTTCTGTAACAATTCCTTCGCACATTTGCAGTTCATAATCGGCAGGAGTTGCGCTGATAAATATTTTTTGAGGGGTGAGCTGTTCAAATTCGTCGAAAGTCAACGGACGGTTATCAATAGCTGCAGGCAGTCGAAAACCATATTCAACAAGATTCACTTTACGGGAATGATCGCCTCCATACATTGCACGTATTTGAGGAAGCGTAACATGACTTTCGTCAATAATTGTTAAAAAATCGTTTGGGAAATAGTCTATCAAACAGAATGGACGACTTCCCTGAGAACGTGCATCAAAGTATCGGGAATAGTTTTCTATTCCAGAACAATAACCTAATTCCCTGATCATTTCCAAATCATAAGTAACGCGCTCATAAATCCTTTTTGCCTCCGGTATTTTTCCTGCATTGTTAAAAAAATCGACTTGCCTTCCCAAATCAAGTTCTATTTCCTTAATTGCACGGTTTATTCTTTCTTTCGTTGTTACAAACAGATTAGCCGGATAAATAGAATACTGATCAAAACTTTCTATCGGGTTTCCCGTAAGCGGGTCAAATGTATATATATCTTCAATATCGTCTCCCCAGAATACTATGCGCAAAGCAATATTCATATACGCCGGAAAAATATCTACCGTATCGCCTTTTACCCTGAAATGTCCCCGCGTAAATTCAATCTGGTTTCGCGAATATAAGCTGTCGACCAGTTTCCTGAGAAAAACATTCCGCGATAAACTCATGCCTTTTTTGATGGAAATAACGTTTTCTCTGAAATCTTCGGGATTTCCAATACCGTACAGGCAGGAAACAGACGAAACTATAATCACATCATTTCTTCCAGACAATAAAGATGAAGTCGCCGACAGTCGCAACCGTTCAATTTCGTCGTTTATGGAAAGATCTTTTTCAATATATGTATTACTTGAAGGGATATATGCTTCCGGCTGGTAATAATCGTAGTATGATACGAAATATTCTACTGCATTTTTCGGGAAAAAAGTTTTAAATTCGGCAAATAACTGGGCAGCCAAAGTTTTATTGTGGCTCAACACTAAAGCAGGTCGATTTAACTCCTGAATGACGTTGGCAACAGTGAAAGTTTTTCCAGACCCCGTTACTCCGAGCAACGTCTGATAAGGCATCCCGCCTCTTATTCCTTCTACAAGTTCCTTAATGGCTTCAGGTTGGTCGCCGGTTGGTTTATAATCAGATATAAGTTCAAAATTCATATATTCACTGTTTCTTTATACCCGGCACAACATAATCTAACGGTTTCTTTGCATATACCCTGACATAATCTACATACATATCTGAACCGTTATCGTAGCGTTCCAGGTCTATAGACCAGCCGCTTCCGCCTCCGATGGCATAATTCACCAGAAAGAATAACGGTTTTTCCCGCGATTTGTCGTTGGTTGGATGCCGTAATACTTCAATATTGTCGAAATAATATATTGTTTCATCTATTCCTATATAAACGGCGTAAGTATGGAATGTTTCCGTCCAGTTAGATTTACCGCCAAGTTCGGTCATTGGCACACGGGCGTCGTAGTCTTTTTTTCTACTGCCATCAGGATTTTTTTGTTCCCAGAAATGGCTTACTATGCAATACTTGTCGTCCAGGTTGGCGTTGCCTTTGCCCATTCCTCCGTATGCTTCAATTATGTCCAATTCATCGCCGGGCGTTCCGTCGAAAGCGCTTAGCGTCCAGAATGCAGGCCATGTTCCGGGAGCCGACTGTGCCGTAAAACGACATTCCAGATAACAGGGCGCTTGCGTCCAAAATCCTTCGCCATCCATATTAACAGATGCAATCAATCCTGAACTGCTGCTGTTGTCGGGAAATTTGCGCGCTTTGATTCTTAAATAGCTATCTTTTTGCTCGAAAGGATTTTTTGTTCCTGTTACATCTGCAAATTGCCATCCGCTGAAGTCTCCATTGAGTGGCTTATGAGCGCAGTAACGCGCATTTCTTCCGTCGTTGGAAATGGACAAAGGACTGTCAAAATCATCAGAAAATACCAGCTGTAAACCTTCAGCGCCAGGAGGATTATTGTCGGGTATTCCTTGATTCCAGACTTTTCCGCCTTTGTTGTATAACTGTAATTCAAAAAGGTCTTTTTGCCCAGCGTCATTATAAGCATAAATTCGGATATTTACAGGTCCTGATGGAAATTCATCGGCAGGAAAAGAAAATGTCGCTACGCTTCCTTTTTCCATATAAATTCCCTGCGGAGTTAAATCGAACCTGTGTCCCCATGTATTTGCATCTTTTTCAGCAGGCTGTTGCCAGCAATATGCTTTTGCATAGCTCATTCCTGTTGCCGTGAATTTTATTTCCGTTGTACCCTGTATTTCACTTCTACAGGCTGGCTCAACAATTCGTATTGATTGAATCCAGTCATTGATATTGTCGTTTTGTCCGTGATTAAAGTCAACGTACTGGTATTCTGTTTGAGAAACAGCTGTATTTGTTATAATTATACATATTAGGAATAATAAATACAGCTGTCTTTTTAATTGTTTTTTAAAATTCATATCATTTGGATATTTTATGTGCGTGTGACCGATTATTTTTACGATCTATTTATTCATCGTATACGACGGCGGAACTGCTTCCGGCGATGAAGCCCATTCCTTATTTGGCTGCCTGCCCATTGTCAATTCCAATATTCCGCCATCAATCAAGTCTTTATGATTTAGCCATGCTTTATTCCATTCCTTTCCGTTCAGTTTTGCTGACTGGATATAGAAATTGTCGGGGGAATAGTTGAGGCATTTTACGGTAAATGTTTTTCCATTTCCCAGCTGGATACTTGCTTTCTCAAATACGGGACTGCCAATCACATACATTGGCAATCCGGGCGTAACTGGATAAAATCCCAGATATGAAAATACTACAAAAGCGCTTAATCCTCCGCCATCTTCGTCGCCTGGAATACCCATCAAATCGTTTCTGAACCATTGCTTTAACAAAGTACGAACTCTTTTCTGGGTTTTCCATGCCTGTCCTGTATATACATATAAATATGGGATATGAAGACTTGGCTCGTTGCCCATTGAAAACTGTCCGACATTTCCTGTGTGATCGGGGCTTTGATGATAGAAATCGGGGCGTCCTTTTCCCAAAGGTTCGCGAAAAGTTTTATCCAGGTTGGCAGCGAAACCAGATGCGCCGCCCATAAGTTGAATAAGATCGGCTATGTTGTGTGGGACATCCCAGCGGTATGTCCATCCGTTGTTTTCATCATAATAGTCGCGATTGCCAACGCCTCCGGAATAAATGTAGTCAAACGGTTCGATGAATTTGCCTTTACTGTTTTTGGGATGGAAAAAGCCTGTTTCCGGATTATAAATATTCCGGTAGTTGAAAGAAGTCCTGTTGAAATACTCAAAGTCTTTTTCTTTTCCCAACTCTTTGGCTAATTGTGCCATACACCAGTCGTCGTAACAGGCGGCAAGCGTAATTGCTACTGTTTGCCGTTTTTCAAACGTGTTAACCTGCTTAACGGTTTCTTTTTCTCCCGGTTCCAAAGATGGGAAAAATCCCTTTTCTTTGTATATAACGTCCAATTCGGTGTTTTGCGTGCGCGTCCATGGAATAAGCGATTTTTCTGTCAGCGTTTTTTTTGCCGCTTCAAAAGCGGCGTTAACGTCAAAATTGCGTAATCCTTTGACGTATGCATCTAAAACAGAAGCTACTGCGTGATTGCCGTTCATCGAATGATTATCGCCGTGAACTTCTGGAAAAGTTGGTAGCCATCCATCAGGCGATTGCTGTGCATATTTAATATAAGACTGAATCATATTTTCTTCCCTGTCCGGTTCAACGATTGTACGGAGTGGATGAGTTGCACGATAGGTATCCCAAATCCAGTCGTCTGTATAAAAAGGGCTTCCTTCATGTATGCTGTTGTCCATTCCGCTGTAATACTTTCCGTCTTCGGAAATGTCTATCATGCGCTCGCATGTACGGTAAAAAGCTGTGTAGAAAATGGTTTTGGCGTTTTCGTCACAACCTTCCACCTGTATTTTTCCCAATGTCATGTTCCATTCGTTTCTTCCGGCGAGAGCTAATTCTTCAATGTCATAATCCTGTATTTCTTGTTTCAGGTTCTTTTTTGCCTGCTCTGCGCTGATAAAGGAAATTCCATATCGAAGGCTTATTTCGGGAATATCGAAAGATAAAATCAACGAAGTCAACTCTTTTCCCCCCAATGACACGGCTGCGTCTTTCCATCCTTTGGGGTTAATGTTAGATTTCCGGATTTCGGTTTTTACGGGTTTCCTGTCGGTTTCGCAATACAGATAAATTTTGGTATTGTTCTGGATTGTTTGACAGGCGTTAAAACCATCGTCGTTTATTTCAATTTCGCCGTTTCCGGAAGTTAAAACAATGTTGGCGTTTCCTTTATTAAATGTAAAATTATATAAAGCTGATTTGTGAGACGGAGCAAAATCCACGTGAATTTCTTCTTCATCCAGGTCAACGGTATAGCTGTAAGGCGTAATTTGTTCGTTGCCGTAAGAATGTCCCTCTAAAAAATCGTTTGTCTCGTTAATAGTATTGACGGGATCAATCCTGAAAACGGATAATCCTCTGTGACCTGAAACTATAACAGGGAGACCTGCAATTAAATCGTCCGTGTATATTTCCCTTCGGGGATATACGCGCAGCATACTGTAAGGTAACTGCACGGTAGGATAGGTAGGAACTAACAAATGGCTGATATTCCCTGTATATGGATTGACATAATCAACAGGCTCTTTTGAAACCTGTTGATTATTATTTGATTGCCTGCATGAGAAACATATAAGAAGCAATATGAAACAAGCGAAAGTTGCTTTATTAATAATTTTCATGATTGATAATCTTTTATTTTTGGGTAGTTATTTTCCAGTTGTCAGTCCGAAATGGCGACGCAGGCAACCCTTCTGAATTATACAGGTTTGCGTCGTCGGGATTGTTTGCCCAAGCGTATCTAACGGCTACCGGTTTCTTTATCTGGTCGCTGCTTACAATGACTTTGTCGCCTTCTATTTTAGCTTGCGCCCAAACAAATTTTTGATCTGCTCCTGCAATGGAAAATCCTTGCAGATAGCCGTATTTTCCTCTGGCAATTAATCCTTTACCTGTGTGATCGAAAGTCAGAATTATGCTATTGTCCTTAATTTGCATTGATTTGTATTCCGGTCCCGAATATTCTGTATTCTTCTTGTATGTTTTACTTAGCGCGTTCAAAGCCAGTCGATAGCCAACGTCCTGCTTGTTTTTAGGATGGATGTCGTCTGCCTCGCCTATATCAATGATTACTGCCTCGCCGGTATTTGGCGTTTGTAATGTTAAATGCTGTGCTTCGCGTAATTCAGCCCATTCGCTGTTTTCGGGAAGGCTGGCAGGCGCCATGAAGTTGGCAAGCTGTACAAAGTAGAACGGAAAATCGGGCTGTTTCCATGCCTTTCGCCAGTCTGCAATCATATTGGGAAACAATGTGCGATAACGGTATGCTTCAAATGCGTTGTGTTCACCCTGATACCATATAGCGCCTTTGATTGGGAAATAAGTAAGCGGCGCAATCATCGCATTATAAAGCAGTGAAGGATAGTCATTGGGCGACAGGGAGTTACTTGCATCGATAATCATAGACAGCCTGTATTTCCATTCGCCTGCCAAAGAAATACGCGAATCAATGGTTTGGCAATAAATCTTATCGGCAGAATAATAGAATCCGGCAGCGCCTCCGGTATTTACTACTTTAACTGTCAACACGTTATTTCCTGTTTTCATTCCATCCGGACAAACAATATATTGACGGTTGGCGCTGTATTCATTTGTGCGACCGATTAATTTTCCGTTCAGGTATGTTTCGTCCCTGTCGTCAATACCTCCCAGTACTATCATGGCTGCGTTTTGCGCCTGTTCGCTCGTCAATGTAAATTCCTTACGATACCAAACCACGCCATTGCCGTTGATATTCATTGAACTCCAATCGCCCGGAACGTTTGTTGTTTGCCATCCAGACAAGTTGGTTTCAGGCAAGAACCATTTTTCCTCTAAACCGATTTCTGTTTTCAGTATATTGTTTATATCCGTTTCTTCTTTTTTTGATAATCTCTGACTGAATAAAGGCGACTGGAGTTCTTCCATTATTTTTTTATTTTCAATATATGGCGTAATTGCCGGAATACTTGTCCATGTTTCAACGCCTGTTCCGCCCCATGAAGTATTTATCAGTCCAATCGGAATATCCAGTTCTTTGTGAATAGCTCGTCCGAAAAAGTATCCTACGGCAGAAAAATCGTCGGCGCTTTGGGGAGAACAAACTTCCCATCCTTTGGAAACAGCATCCTGTAACGGTATGTTGGAAATAGACTTTTCTATTTGTAACAACCTGATATTAGGGTAATTTGCGTTTTTAATTTCTTCTTTACCATTATTGGCGTTGTAAAGAATCCATTCCATATTTGACTGTCCGCTGCAAACCCAGATGTCGCCAATCAGGATATTGGAAAGCTGGATTGTGTTGGATTTGCCTTTAATTGTCATTTGATAGGGACCTCCATAAGGCATTGCTTTCAGTTCGGCTTTCCACACTCCGTCTTTCCCCGCTTTAGTTTTAACTGTCTGATTATTAAATGTAAGACTTACCGTCTCGCCTTTATCAGACCATCCCCATATCGTGATGGGCATGTCACGCTGAATCATCATATTGTCCGAAATAACACTTGGTAACTTTACTGTTGCCGATACAGGACAAATCATTAACGCTAAAAAAATTATACAAACACTTTTCATGAAATTATTATTTTAATTATTTGATTGATTAGTCATTACAAAACAAGCGAACTCTCCCTTAAATATACCGGAATGTTTGATAATATATCTTCAATATATCTTCCTAAAAGTTTACCATTAAGAGTAACTGATTTTATTATCAATGATTATTTACTAACGTATAAAACTTCGTTTTATTGCAGGTATGGACGCATGTTTTCAATGGGGCGCAATAAATGGCTATGTCATAATTTTCAGCACAGCACATTATAGATACACTTAATGCAAAACCCTTCCTGCCAGACGCAACACAAAGCTATCTCTAACGCAATTCAGCTCTCATTTCTTGACAAACTCGAAACACAAAATAGAACATTTATAAATAACAGTACGGATTTGAATAATAAGGAAAGTAATATACTCTGCACGGCATGGTTTTGTGCAACGTCATTGCTTCGCTAACGCTCGCAATGACGTTGCACAAAATTAAACCGCATAAAGTATAGTAACTTTGCAGGTGAATTTGTAGATAAAAAATGAAGTCATAAATTACTAATGTTTCGCACCTTGTTTCATCACCCTGATAAACAGCAAATAACAGGCAGATGCTATTTTGTATATTGCTATGTATTAGCATTTTATGTATTACATTTTCTTAAACAGCCTGTCTATAACTGATTTCGAGCAAATGATTGACCCATTTTGCCATTTCAGGATCATTCATGATGAGTTCCATCAGTTCATCAATATCTCTTCTGAATACGCGGCAAACGGTTTTGATAAGCTCCAAAAACAGTTCCCAGAGCCTAATATCAATTGCTTTTTGTAAATCTTCAGCCTGCGCTGCTCTGAACAGCGCTCCCATAGAAACATATTTTTCCTGACTTTGACACTTTTTATTTTAACACTTTGCAACTTACTTATATACACGTAATTATGAATTTTAAAACACGGAAATGGGTGACGTAAAATCTTCCCAAAACCTTGTTTTTTAATAATTTTGATAATATTGGGTGACGCATTGTCAAAGTCAGGAAAAGCAGCGTAGCTGCAACATCTTTGTAGCCGTGTG
>JAIRPX010000267.1 GCA_031256775.1 Dysgonamonadaceae bacterium | reverse complement strand
AATTTAGAAAAAGGAGGACGTGCAACGCTTTCCCTCCCAAAATTTGTAATCGGTTTGGGCTGGGACGCCAACTCATCAAGCACAGGTACGGATTTCGACCTTGACGCTTCGGTTTTTATTCTCGGAGAAAATAAAAAAATCGTCTCCGATGAATATTTTGTGTTTTACAACAATCCTAAATCGCCCGACGGCGCGGTAGAACACACAGGCGACAACCTCACGGGCGCAGGCGAGGGCGACGATGAAAGCATCAATGTAGATTTGTCGAAAATAAATTCCGCAGCAACGGAAATTATTGTAGTTGTAACCATTCACAAAGCAGAAGAGCGTCGTCAGAATTTCGGACAGGTACGCAATTCTTTTGTGCGGATTTATAATCCCGACAACAACGAGGAGATTCTGAAATACGATTTAGACGAAGATTTTTCGATAGAAACTGCCGTTGAGTTCGGACGAATTTATAAACGCAATGGCGAATGGAAATTTGAAGCCGTCGGCGTTGGTCAAAAAGGCGGTTTGGAAGTTTATTTGAATAAGTATAATTAATTAAAAATTAATGTGTTATGGCAATAAGTTTAGAAAAAAAATTAGAAAAAGGCGAACGGTTTAATCTTGAAAAGAATACCGGCGACAAATTAACGAATTTTTGCGTCGGGGTTAACTGGGGCGCAATAGAATATCAGGCGCAGGAAGCGTCTGGTTTTTTGGGATTTGGAAAAAAAACAGTTACCAAAACCATCGACGTGGATTTGGATTTAAGTTGCGTGCTGATTGATGCAAACAAAAATGTGTGCGATCACATTTATTCGCCTCTGTACAAGCCCGAAATACTTCAAAAATTCGGCTTGCCCAAAGGAAAATTAGACACCAGCGACCGCGCCCTGCATCATTCGGGCGACG
This sequence comes from Dysgonamonadaceae bacterium, assembly GCA_031256775.1. Taxonomy (GTDB): domain Bacteria; phylum Bacteroidota; class Bacteroidia; order Bacteroidales; family Azobacteroidaceae; genus Azobacteroides. The sequence goes on along the minus strand of JAIRPX010000267.1, from coordinate 2,075 downwards.
ACCTCGAAGGCGACAAAGGCGGCGACGATGGTTTGGATAACGAAATTATCACTGTCGATCTTAACAGATTGAACAGCAATGTGGAACAGATATTCTTTTTCCTCAACAACGTTGGAAAAGAAGACTTTGCGCAAATTCCATACGCCAAAATACGTATTTACGAAGGCACGCCTTCAAAAGTTGGTACCGTATTTGCGTCATACAATGTTTCCGCTGAAAGTCAGTATGTTGGAAAAAGAGCATTGATCATGGGCAAACTTTATAAAAAGAATAACGAATGGAAATTCAATGCCATTGGCGACGCTTACGACGACCAGTTTCTGGGGCAAACCATTCAGCGAATAGTTCAGTCATATTTAAAATAAAGAATTAATTATGAGACGATTACCCGTATATTTACTTCTCGACACCTCCGGTTCGATGATGGGTGAACCGATAGCCGCCGTCGAAACCGGCGTACAAACTCTTGTAAGCGCTTTGCGGCAAGACCCTTACGCGCTGGAAACTGCTTATTTAAGCGTAATTACGTTTGACAGCAACGCCCGACAGGTTGTGCCTCTAACCGAATTAACAGCATTTCAAATGCCTTCTATTCAGGCAAGTGGGACGACTTCGCTGGGCGACGCCTTGAAGCTGCTTGCAAACAAAATAGACACGGAAGTGGCAAAAACCACTCCCGAAGTTAAAGGCGACTGGAAACCGCTGATATTCATTATGACAGACGGCGTGCCAACCGACGACTGGCAAAAGGGACTGGCAGAGTTCCGCAAACGCAAAGCCGGAGTTGTGGTAGCCTGCGCCGCCGGTCAGGGCGCTGATACTAACGTGCTGAAACAGATTACCGAATGTGTGGTGCAGTTGGATACCGCCGACAGTTCGACCATTAAAGCGTTTTTCAAATGGGTTTCGGCTTCGGTAAGTACTGGCAGTCAGAAAGTTGACAGCGGAAATGAAGTGGTTGGTTTGGGTGAATTGCCGCCGCCTCCGCCCGAAGTAAATATTGTGGTGTAATGGCAATAAGCAAACCAATAATTTCTGGATTAAAGTTTTACTGGAAACATACATGGGTGTTACTGGCGCCATGCAGAGATTTGCATGGCGCACTGCCATTCATTAGACAGCATAAAGTTGAGACATCACTGTTTGGTTTGTTGTTTTCATTTTCAGGAGATAAAAAAAATAAAAATTATGAATACTTATAGAATAAATACTTTACAATCGGCAACACAATATTCATCTATTGAGCTTGACAGAATATTTGCTGCATTTATGACCAGAGTGTATATGTGGATGTCGTTTGCTCTTATATTGACAGCCATAACTGCATACATTATTTCGCAATCAGAATCTGCCATATATTTTATTTTTGCTAACAAACCGGTGTTTTACGGATTGATCATTGGGGAATTAGTTCTGGTAGTAATAATTTCATCAGCTATTAACAAACTGTCAGTACAAATCTCATCTCTGCTGTTTGTTCTTTATTCAATACTGACAGGGATTACTATTTCGTCTATTTTTGTGATTTTTACAGAAGGATCCATTGCTTCCACATTCCTTATCGCAGCGTTAACATTTGGAGCAATGAGCATTTTTGGAGCAACAACAAAGAAAGATCTTACGAAATGGGGTAATATTTTGATAATGGCTTTAGCAGGTCTTATTATTGCTTCTATTGTTAATTTATTTTTTAGCAATTCAACACTTTATTGGATAACAACTTATGCAGGAGTTCTGATTTTTGTCGGATTGATAGCCTACGATACTCAAAAATTAAAGAGACTGGGAAACCAAATTCATGGAAATAACGAGATTGCTAAACTGTCAATTTTGGGTGCATTAACTCTGTATCTGGATTTTATCAATTTATTCCTTTATTTGTTACGCATTTTTGGAAGAAAAAAATAATTTATAATGAGACGATTACCCGTATATATTTTAATTCAAACGTCCGGTGCAATGCGTGGCGAGCCGATTGAAGCAATAAAAGTAGGTTTGGAAACAATGGTTTCTTCGCTCCGGCAAGACCCGTTTGCCCTCGAATCGGTGCATCTGAGCGTGATAACTTTCAACCG
>JAIRPX010000265.1 GCA_031256775.1 Dysgonamonadaceae bacterium | reverse complement strand
GATTATACTCTGCACGGCATGGTTTTGTGCAACGTCATTGCGAAGACGAAACCTGAAGCAATCCTGTACTAAAAAACTGATAACTAAAAACTGATAACTAATTTCTGGATTGCTTCGCTAACGCTCGTAATGACGAGATATTTTAGCGCTTTCATGCTTTCGCGCTGCATAGTATTGCTGGATTGTGGAAAGATTGCTATCTTTACAGTCAGAATGATTAATATTTTTCATAATGAATACTGTTACCCGCATCCGTTTAGCAAGTCATTTGCTTTCCGGAACACATTGTCAAACGCCAGAAGGTGTTGTTGCATGGATGGGAGCCATGCAGTCGCAGGATTACAATGCCGCAAAAATGGCAATCAACATACGCCTTCAGAATTGTACAGAACAAATCGTGGAGACTACATTCAATCAGGGTAAAATCCTGCGAACGCATGTTTTACGTCCTACTTGGCATTTCGTATCGCCTGAAAATATCAGGTGGATGCTGTCGCTATCCGCTGCGCGAATCAAATCATCCGCTTTTTCTCGTGACCGCGATTTGGAAATTAACGAAGAACTTTACAGTCGCACCAATAATATTATCCAAAAAATATTGGAAGGAGGCAAACATCTTACGCGAGAAGTCATTGGTATAGAATTAGAAAAGTGTAGTATTAATGTTAATTCCGCACGTCTGGTTCATTTTCTGATGCGTGCGGAAGTTGAAGGGATTGTGTGTAGCGGCGCATTGCAGGGGAAAAACCAGACTTATGCCCTGTTGGACGAGCGAGCGCCTTCTGTTCCGGCTCTGCACAAAGAAGAAGCATTAACAAAATTGTCACGACTGTACTTCCAAAGTCACAGTCCGGCGACTTTGCAGGATTTTGTCTGGTGGTCGGGATTATCGCAAACAGAAGCTAATCTGGGGCTAAACAACATAAAACATGAATTGATTTCGGAAAAAATAGAGAATCAAACATATTGGTTTTTAGAAAGTTACAAGAATATTCCCGATATTAAAAATTCCTGCCTTCTGTTACCTGCATTTGATGAATACATAATTGCTTACAGAGATCGCAGCCCTATACTTTTGCCGGAACACCAAAGCAAAGCAATTTCGAGTAATGGCATTTTCCGTCCTGTGATCCTTGTGAACGGGCAGGTTGTAGGATTGTGGAAAAAAACTTCGCAAAAGAAAACCCCTTTGATATTTGATTTTTTTGAAACAGAAGGTATTGATCTAATTAAAAAAATTATGCACCTTTCTCTGTAAATTTCTGGATTACTTCGCCGTAAATAGCTCTCAATGACGAACACAAAGCAACGTCATTTTGAAGGCGAAGCCTGAAGCAATCCAGAGAATTTTTATTTGTTTGTGTGTAATTTGAAAATTTCATGTACCTTTGTTGCTTGATAAAATATAAAAATAAATAACGACATAAAATATGAAATATTTACATACCATTTTTACCATGACACTTGTTTGCTTAATGACAAGTTGTTCAAACGGAAAACTTGAAGAAAAAGGATTTCAGGTAAGCACAACTATTTCAGACAATTACGAGAACAATCAAACAAACGGACTAAATCGTGATTCCTTGAAAATTAATACGCGCCCAAGTAGCGTATTGTTGACAGGTGTTCCAAACGTTAGATTGACAACTATTTACAAAGTAAACATGAACAAAAACAATAACTCAACTTTCATCGGCTCAAACAATTTTCATTACGGATACGAATATACAGAAGGGAACAATTGGAATAATAATCTTATGCCCGGACTTAGAGCAGTTTATGGATATAATATGGTGAATATTTCACATTACGACATAAAAGAGAATACGCAAAAAAACTTCTTCGAGAAACCGGTTTTAATCAAAACGCTTTACTATCCGACTTTTTCCAAAGACACGCTGAACTATAAGCCTGTAGACAGAGATTACTTTATTGTTTCTGTTTACAATGACGACACAAACAAAGACGGTTTCATTAATTTAAAAGACCTTAGGCGACTTTACTTATTCAATATAAACGGAGATATACAAAAAGCGCTTATACCGGAGAATTATTCGGTTTTCAAATCGGAATATGATCCTGACAATGACTTTATGTATGTGTTTGCGCAACTTGACAGCAATAATAACGGGCAACAAGACGAAGGTGAACCAATTCATATATTTTGGATTGACCTGAAAGCTCCAAACAAAACAGGACGACAGTATTAACAAGGAAGGGAAACAACATACAACAGCGTTTTTTGCATTTGATAGCTATTTTTTACATTTAAAACATATTATTGATCCCACATTCCATAATTCACATTCTTTATATTTAGTTTTTAATTTTTCAGCAACTTCATCTTTATTATAAAATGGTGGCGTAAATGTTCCATTCTTTACAAATATATTGTTTACAAACCAGTCCGTTCTTTTAGTAATTCCTTTTATATAAAAACATCCAATAAATACGCCATCATTTTTTAATACACGTTTAATTTCAATAAATGCTTTTTCTTTATCGGGAAATGCGTGAAACCCATTCATTGACAATACTATATCAAATGTTTCATTTTCAAACGGTATATTTCCAACATCAAGTAGTTATCAGTTGTCAGTTATCAGTTATTAGTTGTCAGTTGTCAGTTTTTTACTGGATTGCTTCAGGCTTCGCCTTCGCAATGACGTTGCACAAAAACATGCCGTGCAGAGTATACAAACAAAAAAATTCAGACGCTATTTTTTTATCTTAGCAAATGATTTTTTTTGTTTATTTTTATAGTGAAAAATAAGGAAATTTGTTTCTTGTCGATTTTTTTTCAGCGGTTTAAAAAAAATACTTATATTTGCATCAATTCTATGGCAAAACATGATTTTAGAAAAAGCGGCATTATATTTTTTTCAATCTCGGTTACAGAGTATTGAATATTTTGGAAAAAATCCAGGCGAAGTTCAGAAGTCTCAATTGCAGAATCTGATAATGGCAGCGCGTTCTACGGAATGGGGAGTGAAATACGATTATGCGTCTATAAGGACGTATTCTGATTTTGCTTCCCGCGTACCAGTTCAAAGTTATGAAGACATTAAATCATTCATACAAAGGATGATAGAAGGCGAATCGAATATACTGTGGGCTGAAAAAATCGGGTGGTTTGCCAAATCTTCCGGAACAACTAATGATAAAAGCAAATACATACCTGTCAGCCCAGCTTCTCTCGACCAGTGCCACTATCGAGGCGGTTTGGATACGGTTGTTGTTTACTTGAACAATCGATCCAACAGTAAATTGTTTGAAGGTAAAGGACTTATACTGGGAGGTAGCCACAAGCCCGTTTTTTATAACCAATATGTTAAAACGGGCGATTTATCTGCTATTTTGATAGAAAACATCAATCCTGTGGCTAATTTAGTCCGTACGCCAAGTAAAAAAATTATTTTGATGGACGAGTGGGAATCAAAACTGGAAGCGATTTGTACAAAGACACATAAGGAAAATGTTACGAATTTATCCGGCGTTCCTTCCTGGTTTCTTGTATTAATAAAAAAAATACTCGAAAAAACAGAAAAAAAATATCTTACCGACATTTGGCCTAATTTGGAAGTTTTCTTTCACGGCGGCGTAAGTTTTGTTCCTTACAAGCAACAGTATAAGGAACTTATCCCTTCTCCAAATATGATTTACATGGAAACGTACAATGCTTCCGAAGGTTTTTTTGCTTTGCAAAACGATTTTTCCGACCAGGCAATGTTACTTATGCTGGATTATGGTGTTTTTTACGAATTTATTCCGATTGAGGATGTTGAGTCGAACAATCCGAAAACGTTTTTGATTGAGGATGTTGAACTTAATCGCAATTATGCTGTTGTTATCAGCAGCAACAATGGCTTATGGCGATATAAGCTGGGTGATACGGTTAAGTTTACGTCCAAATATCCCCACAAAATTGTAGTAACGGGACGAACCCGCAATTATATCAATGCTTTTGGCGAAGAATTGATGGTTGATAATGCCGACAGCGCTATTCAAAAAGCATGTGAAACAACAGGTGCTAAAGTTTCTGAATATACGGCTGCGCCTGTCTACATGTCGAGCGAGATGAAAGGCAGGCATCAATGGCTGATTGAATTTGACAGGGCGCCAGAATCTGTCGAGCTATTTACCAGTGCATTAGACGCTGCCTTGCAGGAGCTTAATTCTGACTACGAAGCTAAGCGTTACAAAAATATAACCCTTGAAATGCCGGAAATAACTATTGCCCGCAAAGGTTTGTTCCACGACTGGCTGAAGAAAAAGAACAAAATGGGCGGACAGCATAAAGTGCCGCGATTGAACAATACGAGGGACGTTATTGAAGATATTTTACGTTTATGAAAGTATATTTTATACTTTACGCGGTTTAATTTTGTGCAACGTAATTGCGAAGCAAGTTGAAAGTTAAAAACTAAAAATTAAAAACTATTTGCTGACACGGGTTTGCAAACCAGCGCCAGCAAAATCGTGTATCTCGTTCATCGTATTTCTGGATTGCTTCGCTAACGCTCGCAATGACGATACAATAATTTATGCTACGTTTATCGTGTTTTGTGTCGCTGCGTAGAATTTACATTAAATTTAAAACTTCCAGCCGTCAGATTTACTGTTCTTTCGCCTTTTATCGTATCCGGAAGGTATAATATTGCCGTAGTATTTGGAGGTACGGTTACTTTGTATGTTATTTCGTTGCCGCTACTTTCCCATTCAGATATTATCCAACCATAAGGTGAGCAATGTTGCGCATTAAAACGTTCCAGTCCGGCAACAAAGTTTGGGCGCAGGATGATGTGTTTGAAGCCGGGATGTTGCGGATCGGGGAAAATTCCGCCAAGCCCTTTGTAGAACCATGCGCCAATTTCGCCGAACATCATGTGATTGTCGGAAATATCGCGAGTAGCATTTAAGTCCCAGTTTTCGAGCAGGTTGGTAGCCCCGTTTTCAATCCACCATCCCCACGAAGGATAAGTGTTCTGTATGGCAATTTTATATGCAGCATCGGCAAAACCGTTTTCGCTCAGAGCGTTGAGCAATGCTTTAGCGCCCAGAACGCCAACGTCCAAATGAAAGTTGCTCGCTTCAACTTTTTCTATCAAGCGGGCAATTACTTTTTCTTTCAATTCATTGGGTACTACGCCCCAATACAACGGAACGCTCTGTTCGGTTTGCGTTCCAGAGGCGTAAATACCGGTTTCGCGGTTCAAAAATTTATTGTTGATAGCCTTTTTTATTTTTTCCGCCAAAGCCGAATAATGTTTTTCATCCTCTTTTTTACCAAATAATTTGGCTGCTTGCGCCATGATATTCGCATCTGCATAATAGTAAACCGATGAAGTAAGTTCTTTATCGGATGGCACGCTTACCGGCACCCAATCTCCTCTTCCAAAGGTAGTTAATCCGTTGGGATAATTCCTGTCAACATAATCAATATAGCGTTTAATATTTTCGTAACAATCAAACAGGAGTTTACTGTCGCCGTAGAAAAGATAAATATTCCATGGAATTATGGCGATTGTGCTTGTCCAGTCGAGACCGTTGTCGGAGCCGTATCCCCAGCCGCCGGTCGGAATAATATCCGGCAAAACGCCGTTCTCGCGTTGTTCGTCGCGATGGTCGGCGAGCCATTTTTCGTAAACGCTTATTGCGTCAAAATTATATAAAGCGGCTTCGATAGCAAAATGTCCGTCGCCTGTCCATCCGTTTTTTTCGCGTTGCGGACAGTCGGTAGGATAGCCCATTAAATTAGACAAATAGGAATTGTTTGCTGCCTGTTGAAGCTTTTCAATGAGCGGATTAGAGGATTTGATATTCCCGATTTGCTCAACGTCGCTGTGCATAAAATAAGCAACAAGACTGCTTTTATCTAAATTTATCGTTTGGTTTGCCGTTACTTCCACATAGCGGAAACCTTTGTAATTGAAACGCGGAATAAATTCGTCGTTGCCTCCGCTCAGCGTGATAATGTCGGTTTGAAATGGCTCTTCTTCCTTGTCGCCACGATAATAAACATCAATATTCGACAAATCGACGTGTCCGTCAGGGTAAAGTCGCTCGCCATGTTTGAGTTTTACAACAGTTCCTTTTTTGCCTTTGATTTTCAGCTTAGTAACGCCCGACATATTTTGTCCAAAATCGAAAACAGCCGTTTTTTCGTCTATTTTTGCAATATTCTTTGCTTCAAAAGCGACAACATTCCGTATCGGCTGCAACTGTTGTGCCGTGATATTTTCAGAAGGCGCTTTGCGCAAAACGGCTTTTTCCCATTTAGAATCATCGAAAACGCTTGTGTTCCAACCTGTTTGTTCAAGATTAAAATCGACGTGTTCACCGGTGTAAATACTGTTGAAAATCAATTCGCCGGAAAAAGTTTTCCATGTTTCATCAGTAGCGATAACTTGCTCAGTGCCATCACTGTATGCAATGCGAATATTAAGAATAAAAGCCGGACGGTTGCGCCATGGAGCGCGGTCGAAATCCCAAACAGCCCGCGACTGGTGATTGTACCAGCCGTTGCCAAGCAATACTCCAAAGGCATTTTTTCCGGATTTAAGTTGCGGCGTAATATCGTAAGTTACATACAAATTGCGGCGGTCAAAACGGGTAAAAGCAGGATCAAGACGATTATTTCCAATTTTCATCCCGTTAACATACAGTTCGTAAAGTCCTGCTACTGCTATGTATGCGCGAGCGGATTTTATTTTTTTATTTATTACCAATTCTTTACGAAAATATGGCGCTAATTTTTCGTCCATGTTTTTGCCGTCGCTAATCCATTGTCCGCGCCAATTTTCGGAATTTATCATTCCTGTTTCAAAAGAATTAATTTCTGAGGTATTTTCCTTATTTTCAGCATCCCAGACGGTTACTTTCCAAAAATAACGGGTAAACGGCTGTAACATTTTTCCTGCATACTCAACCAGCATTTTGTCTGAAGCCTGTTTTCCTGCATCCCACATATATCCCTTTCCATCAAGAACATCCAGCGAATCGGCGCCAACAGTCAATCGAAACGCAGTTTGTTTTGCTTCCTGTCGGGAATCTTCCATTCGCCACGAAAGACGAGGCGCAGCACAGTCAATCCCAATTGGATTAATAAGATGTTCGGTCTGCAAACCTGTTACGATACTGTTTTCACCTGCAAGTGGCAGGCAAAAAATCAAAGTAACAAAGAAGAAGATGATTTTTTTCATTATAATGTACTTTTATCAAATTTCATTACCGCAAAAACTTAATTGTTTTTGAATCGTTTTTCGTACATATATTTATCATATAAACTCCTCGCGACAGGGAATTTATGTCAATTTGCGTTTTTGCTGCGCGGATATTCTGTCGCAAAACGTTTTTCCCGCAAAGGGTATATATGCTTAATGCGATGTCTGAGTTGTCGTAATCGCTGATTTCCACATTCAGAACGTCATTTGACTTAAATACTTTCAAATTAGAAACGGTATTTCCCGGATTAACTATTGAAACGGGACGCTCTTTGTAGAGCTGGCTTTGCGGCACAACTTCCCTCGCCAGGAAAGCGCTTGCCCATTCAAGTTTGCATTGCGCAACGCCGCTTTTTTCCAAATATTCAAGTTTTATATCGTATTTTTCGCCTGCGGCAAGCGAATAAATTTTACCTTTGTAGGTAGCTGGATTATTCGTTCCCTGCAATTTGTCGATAATCAGTTCATTATTTACCCAGAGGCGCACGCCGTCGGCAGTAACGTAAAAAGCATAATGTCCTGTGAATGGCGGCTGTATCTTGCCTTCCCAGCGCACTGTAAAGCTATCGACATTAACGCCGGCAGTCGGTGATTCGTTTCCCCAATCAAAATCAATAACATTATCTATACGCTCTGAAATTTTTTCGTCGAAATTCACTCCATTATAGTATGTGCCATAAAGCCCGTCGCCATCGCCATTCACAGCGCCGGGATTAACAGGCAAACCGGCAGCTTCGCGAATCAGCTGGAAAATATGGTCGGGACGTACTACTATATAGTTATCGTCTAACGAATTAGCTACATTCTTGAAACTTGTTGGCGTGACATTGTTCCATGGCTGTGCCTGAATAATCAGGAAGCGCGGCGAATCTCCATTCCATCCTGCTGAAGCAGAGGCAATATGCTCTTTCATAGCCTGTTCGTTTGTACAATAATTGCACGAAAGCGGTTTACCAGGCAATGTGTTATTGTAAATCACTTGGGCGCCACCCGTGTTTTGAGCTGTAAGTCCGAGCAAAGTCGGCGCATTGTCGGCATAAATATTTCCCGTGCTTCTGTTAATACCGCCGGTAATAGTATTCCAAACGGTAATAACACGTAAACCGGCAGCGACATTGTATTCTTCGGTTTTTGCGACAAAATCAGCCAAAGCATCTGGATAATCATGCAACAGCGATGAAGACAGCCAATTATTGGGATATGTATAGCCGTAGCCGGAAGGACCGGAAATCAGGTTGTCGTTTTCGGTTGCCGACTGGTGGTAATAGTTTAGCGCACCGGGCATTGCGTCAACCATAGCTGGCGAAAGCGTCCAACCTATTGGCGTTTTACCTCTGTCGGAATTGCTCCAGAGTTTGCGCATCAGATGCTCCACATATTGCAGATTATCGCCGTCGCTGATAATAAAAGCTACATAAATTTTATTTTTCAGCTCAGGCTTGGGCGGCATTGGCTTGGGATCAATCAGGCGCGGCATACCGCTGTGAAAAGTCAGGTTAGTGCTGTAATCGCTTGCAATAGTAGTGAATCCATAATTTGACACTCGCGTAACGCCAGGCTGTTCTTCGGACCACCAGCCCATATAGTTTGCTCCTTTTGGCATAGAAGCTAAAAACTTGTTAAGCAAAGCGTTTTCATTGTTGTTTTTGGAGTTTTTCTGAGGATCGAGCCAGATGACAGCCGCTCCAAGCGCCACAGCATATTCGCGTAGCGATCCCTTGTGAAAATCAGGACTTAAACCAATCAAAATACGTTTATCGGTATTTTCCCAGTAATTGTCAAAAATATACTGATAAATTTCCAGCGAGCCTGTAAACTGTCCGCGCAAGTCCAGCAGAATCGGGAAATTATAAGGCTCCGAAGTCAGTCTGTTCAACAATTCGGGAGAAGCAATCAAGGCATTATAATCTTTTGCAAGTCGCGTAGCCAGGTTAACGGTGTGAATTTGCTCTGTATCATATACAATTAAACCGGAAATTTCAGATTTATATTTTGTCAGTACATCCCATGGCGTTGCTTCTTTATACTTTATACTCAGCGAATTAAGCCAAGTATATGCACCTTCGGCAAAAGCGTCGCCTTCATAAGAGAAGATGCGTGGCTGTGTGCGGTTTACAAGTCCCTTCATTGAGGAAAAAAGATACATTTCCGCGTCACTGTTGTTGTTCAGGTAAATCAAGTCCTGAGTTTTTGCCGATTCGGGAAAGGTAGGTAACAGCTGTCCTTCAGACCATGTTATTTGTGCCGACGAGCAAAAATGAATAAACAACCCTGTTAATATACAGAAGGATGTTAAATTTATATTTTTTGATTTCATTGTACTACATTATTATATAATTCATAAAAAAATAATTTCTAAAGATTTAAGTCTATTACTACAGGGTAATGATCGGAAGGCAAGCTGATTTTATACTTTTCGGAATTACTTTCCTGAGACTTTGCGTTTTCATTATCAACAGGCGTAAGATTCCAGTAAACATCAGTTAAAACAGCATATCGTGAAACGGAAAACTGCGTGGAAACAAAAATATGGTCAATCCTGCTATCGCTTTTCCGGTTCGGATTGAAATCGTTGAAAGTTCCATTATTGATATATCTGAGAGGAGACAAATTATAACTGTCTCTCAAAATTCCCGACGAGTCCAGCAAAATATAGCTTTCATTGTTTTGGTCAACATTAAAGTCGCCCGAAAGAATAGCAGGATATTCTCCTTTTAATTCTTTTATTCTGTTCAGTACAAGTTGCGCGCTGTTTTTTCGCGCAGCTTTTCCAATATGATCTAAATGGAGATTGAAATAATAAAAACTTTGTCCGCTATTTTTGTCTTTAAATTTTCCCCATGTGCAAATGCGTTCAAACTGGGCGTCCCAGCCTTTACTTGGAATTTCAGGCGTTTCCGACAACCAAAAATTGCCATCTTCCAGCAATTCAAACCTGTTTTTCTTATAAAAAATAGCCGAATACTCGCCTTTCGTTTTGCCATCTTCCCGACCAATCCCGATATAGGCATATTCGGGAAGCAAGAGGCACAAATCTTCAATTTGGTTGTGCTTGCACTCTTGCGTACCCATCAAGTCGAAATCGTGAAAAAGCGTCATATTGGCAATAACCGGACAGCGTTGTTCCCAGCCGTTTCCGTTACGCGCATCGCCTCTGTTTTCATAGCGTACATTGTACGACGCCACTCTGATTCTCAAACTGTCTGCATTCACGTAAGTACATGCAAACAAAATAATTAATGATAGAAATGTTTTTTTCATCTGATATATTTTTATTAAAAACTGAATATTTTCAACGTATTATTATAATATTAATGCTATCCTCCTCTAAAACGTTACATTCAACATTGCGATTGAGCAGGAGAAAGTGCAAAGATAAACAAAGTCTGTGGTTTTATAGTGAAGAAATTGTTCAAAAAACAGCACTATTTGTTCATTTTTGAGTAAAATCGAATGATTTATGTAATGTGAAGCGAACACGGATATACGAAACACTATACAATTCTTAATTTATATCGTTATCATTTAAACGCCTTTAATATTGGAATATCGGAAGAATACGACTGTGGCGTTGTCTCATGGCATAAATTGCAGGTAAAATACGTTGTTTCAGTCAACTACCCATCTTGTCACGTTTCTCTCATCTTTATCGTCGCTAAACTCTACGCCAATTTTTACAAGATTTTTACCGCTCGCTGTGAAAGGAAGCATGTATTTTTTGTCATCTATCTGCTGCAAAGCGTCTTCTGCAGTTCCGTTTCCGCTCATCTTAAATTCAAAGACATAGACGGTCGTTTTGGTAACAACGACTGCATCGGCGCGACCGACGGCGCTGTTATATTCGGCTTCTACAAACTGCCCCATAAGCCGGAAAAGAACGAAAAATATTGTATGATAATGTTTTTCCCGCTTGTTTTCCAGTACATTGGGTATATCTGCAAAGAATGCCCGCAGGCGCGTCATAAAGCCTTCAACGTTACCGTCCTGCAAATCATCAATAAAATTACCGGCATAAAACTCTGTCAGCACGTCCTTTCCGCCGGTATAAACCGGCAACAGCTCGCTGTAAAAACCATATTTCACTTCTTCGTTGGGAAAACCAAGAATACAGTTGTTCGATTCCTCGCT
>JAIRPX010000253.1 GCA_031256775.1 Dysgonamonadaceae bacterium | reverse complement strand
ATTTAACAGCTGAAATTCAGATACTTAGGTTTCTAAAAACAATTTTAATCCCTAATATTTCCTGCTTTTTAACCAAATTTTAACATATCAAAGGGCGGGAAGCTGCAATGTGGGTTAAGAATTGGCTGACGCGAAAAGTGCTAATACGTGAGCTGCGTCAGCCAATAGTTTTTATACTTTACGCGGTTTAATTTTGTGCATCGTCATTGCGAGCGTTAGCGAAGCAATCCAGAAATTAGTTTTCAGTTTTTAGTACTGGATTGCTTCAGGCTTCGCCTTCGCAATGACGTCGCACAAAACCATGCCGTGCAAAGTATAACTTCTTCTATTCTCCATTCGTCTAACTTCCATTCTCCATTCCTTTAACTTCGTCTAACTTCCATACTTTACGCGGTTTAATTCCGTGCATCGTCATTGCGAGCGTTAGCGAAGCAATCCAGAAATAATTAGGAATTAGGAATTGGCTGACGCGAAAAGCGCTAATACGTGAGAGCTGCGTCAGCCAATAGTTTTTAGTTTAGTTGATATAAATGTTTTTATATTCTCAAAAAAATACATTATCTTTGTTGCGTACAAACAATGGTGACAAAATTTGATCGCTTATTTGTATTATGTGTCATTTAATGTTTATAAATATGAAGAATAGAAGATTATTTTTTTTAATTGCAATGTTGCTGTCTTTACAGGTACAGGCGCAGAATCAGTTGATTGGACCTGCGAAGAAAATAGGAATTATTCGCAAAATTTCACCTAATGGACGATACGTTGTAGGACAGGAATCGACTACAGGAGGCTCAGGAAAAGGGTATGTATGGGATACATGGAATGGAAACGAAATAACTCCCTTGTCCGTGCCGAGCGAGGCTTTTGGCGTAACTGATAACAGAATTATTGCTGGCAATTTTTCAGACGTAAACTGCATAATAGAAGGAAGCGCCATACGTACAGGTGGTTATGTCGATTCGGGCGCTGTTTCATGGACTGGTCTGGGATTTGGTCTCATTTCGCCTCCAATAACAAGTCTATCTAATGGAACGTCAGCCAGGAGTATTACAGCTGACGGGAAAACAATCGTCGGATATTCAAGAAAATACGAAGAAGGAAATGGACTGTATGTAGCATATTCATGGACTAAAAACGAAGCCGGAGAATGGCTGGGAGAAGAATGGGCATATCCCTCAAATGCCATACAAAGCTATATTATAGATATAGCCTCCGACGGAAAAACAGCTGTTGGATTTATACACGACGGCGATGTGCGTAGAGGTATCTTATGGAAATCAAAAAGCGAATATTTGCTTCCGCTCGGCGTAAGTCCCGTTGACGGAAATCATTATTCGGAATATCTATGTGTCAGTCAGAATGGCAAATATGCAGGATTTAACTATAGTGGACAGGCTGGAGAACGTTCTCATTCGGGCGTATATAATATAGAAACGGGCGAAATAATGCTGATACCCGGTGGCATCCTGATCAACAGCGTCAGTAACGACGGGATTGCTGTTGGTATTTACCGTCCCGGAATAACCAACAAAGCATTTATCTGGCATAAAAAAATGGGATTAATGGATTTTGGCGAATTTCTGTCACAATATGCTCCAGATATAGAACTTTCAAGCGCATTGCAACAGACTTTCAGTTCGACAAGCGCTAATGGATATTCTGTAAATGCCGTTACGCCCGACGGATTGAATTTTGTCATACGAATAACAAATACGCAGGAGGCTTATGTATTAAAGCTTTCAGCCCCATTCGTCATGTATCCCTATCCGAAGAATCTTTCAGCAACATTATCTGTTCGCGACCGGAATAAAGTGAATCTTGCATGGGACGCTCCCGATTTGTTGGCTGGAGAAAACCTGACCGAATATGCTGTTTTTCGAGATGTAAATGTAGAGCCGGTTGGAAGGGTAACTGCTGAAACAAAAACTTATACCGATGAAAATGTTCCTTCGGGCTATCATACTTACAGAATAAAAGCCGTTTTTGACGGAAAATATTCCAGCGCATCAAATCCCGCGCAGGCAACAGTGGTAAACACGCATGAATTGCCTCTCATTGAGGATTTTAATTCACTGAACCTGACAAGAAATTTCTGGACTATCGAAAAAGAACAAGGAACGTTCAGCAGTCCGGGATGGGACGTTGACAGAAGCATCGGCATAAACGGCGCTGGAGCCTATTTTTATTCGGTGGACTGGACTGGAAAGTTCGCTTCATCATTAGTTTCTAAATATCTGAACGGCGTTGACGCAAAAAACATATATCTGTCATTTACCGCTAAACCCGATTATTACTATCGGGCAAACGTTCCTGTTAAATCAGACACAGTTTTTGTAGACGTATGCGATTATGAAAGCGGCGTATGGACAAATACAGACAAATCTGTCTATAATATTTTTGAGGAATGGCGAGCCAATTTTATTGATTTAACTTCTGTTGCGGCAGGAAAATTCTTTAAAGTTCGCCTTCGGGTAACAGGTATTAATGATTCTGACGACCATAAATTTATTTATTTCGACGACGTCAGGGTTTCTACAACTCCTCCAGACGGAAACGCGCCTAAAAATATTATGGCTAAAAGCAGTAACGATACGCTGCAATTAGCATGGCAGCATCCTGATATGGACGTTTACGCACTGACTTACAGCAATTCTTCCAAACGTTTTTCAATTGGTAACGCAGGTGTGCCATTTATTGCTGTAAACAGATTTGATACAGAAGATTTGGCTATTTATAAAAATAAGTATTTAACATCCGTAACGGTTTATATCAATCAGAAAGTGACAGCGCCGGAAACATCTACAACGCTGAGGCTTGCCGTTTTTGAAGACGACGCAAGAACCGTTGATCAGGCAATCGACGATTTTATCCCTAACGGGTGGAACACTTTCACGCTGGAAAATCCTGTTTTACTAACGGATAAAAATCTTAAATTCGGTGTTGAAGTAACGGCTCACGATGCAAAGGAAGAACCCATTGGCGTTGACGGAAACCGTAATCCGGTGATTGGCAGGAGCGATCTTTTCTGGGATGCCGCCGACTCTAAATGGAAAACTTTATATTCCGAAGGAGTGGCAAATAGCTGGTGCATTATAGGGAATGTTGCCGACGGCGCAAACACGCAGGCGCGAGATGCAAAAATTATTGGCTACAATGTGTATAAAGATGGAATACGCTTGAATAAATCCTTAATATTCGGGCAAAGTTATAAAACAGATGATGTAAAAGGACGTTTCAGCGTGAGAGCTTATTCGATTGAATCGGGACTTTCGGCTGAAGCTTTGCTTGATCTTACAAAAATCTCAAGCGCATATTCTCCATACGGTTCGCCGAATGTTTATCCCAATCCGGCAAAAGACGTAATAAATATTGATTCAGAGAAAAATATAGAAAGTGTGTCTGTTTTCGACATGACGGGACGTTTGCTGGAACAGATTGATAGCTGGACAGGATCGCTGTCGACAAAGAACTGGAAACAGGGAGTTTACCTGATAAAAATTATTACGCCGGATGGTGAAGCAACACGGAAAGTCGTGAAAGAATAAGACAGGAAATACGGAGACACGGTTCATGTAGCGCAAAGCGTTAGTCATAGAGTAGCAAGCTGTCTCAAAAGTCTTTTAGCACACAGATGACACGGATTTAACGGATAAACACAGATTTTTTTATTATTGATAATCAATTAAATAAAA
>JAIRPX010000219.1 GCA_031256775.1 Dysgonamonadaceae bacterium | reverse complement strand
TTACGCACACGGCTACAAAGATACTGGCGCTACGCGCCTTCTCGCAAAACACAAGGTTTTTGCAGATGATCCCTGATAACTGGAAACTAACTACTGATAACTAAAACTTTATCCTTATCTTTGGATTAACTTTTATATAGCAGTTTTTTGTCGCCACCTTAATCACATCCGACATGGAACAACAGTTATAGCTGTCTATATGAGGCTGATCGGCAATAGCAAGCCTGTAATATCCGGCGTCGGTGACAGTTAAAGCGAAGTTGAGCTTTTCATGATTGAACGTTATATTGCTCCCAACCTGTGTCCAGCCCGTGTCCAAGCTGGGATTCCCGCTTAAATCCAATCTGTACCACCGCGCAATGAGAGCGTCATCGAATGTGCCGTCGTTGGTGAACTTAGCTTTCAGCGTTGTCAGAGGCGATGACACATTCTTGCAAATCAGAGTATCTTTCGGAGTATCGACCAGAGTTACCGGCGGATAAACGTAATCATATACCCACATTGTATCCGTAACTATTACAGGATCTTGATCAACGGTGAGTATGTAGCGTCCCGTATCGGCTGTTGCAAAAGAAGCATCGGACCTTTTGCTGCCGTCTGGAAGCGTCCAGTCGTAGGAAACCGAAAGAACTCATATTATTTCTATCAGTATTAGCAGCAATATAACCAAAAGCAAATGAGCTTTGTGGGTTGTGTATGGTAACAACCTTCTCTTTCGTCGCTGCAGGCAGATCAAAACGGGCAACACTCCATCCTGTCAGACCGGAAGCAATGGGCGTGCCTACATTCAGCGACGAAGTAACATTGTTATACGTTATAGTGAAAGAAGATTGCGTTCCTGTCCGGAACAGTATAAAAGCTTTCTCGTTTTGTGCTTCTACTACATAAAAACTGATGCGATTATTATTGATGGCATATATACTTGGCAGCAGCGCTGAACCCTGCTCGTTGTGACCTGTGCGCTGATAGACATATATCGGATAGTTGGATTCCACATAAACAGCATTGCTTCCAGACGGTATTGTATAAACAACAGCATTGCCCGCCGCCATATTGGTTGCAATCGACGAACCGTTAACACTTATATTTGTCCCGTTTTGCGTTGCAATCATATAAACCCGTTCATTATCAGAATTTGTCATATAGCCTTTGGCAATAACATAACGTGTTCCCAAACTGCTTACAGGAACAATTTGGTCGCCGGAAGTGTCGCCACTTACTAAATCTTCGGTAACTGTAACAGCTACAGGAGAGGTTGCATTGATAGATGTTCCTGCCAATGAAGCTCCATCAAAAGCGTTTTCCATAATCTTTAATGTTTCTCCCTTTTGCAATATCCGAGTAATTTTGTAGTTCGCTGCCGAAGATCCTGACGCTCCAATGCGTATTGGAGCTTTTGGAACAACTTCAACCGTCGTATTGTCTTCCGTAGCTACAATGTCTATCTGATCGCATGCTCCGGGATAGTTATTACCTTGGTTCGGGAAATTATTGTCGGACTGCATTGGCACATAGAAAGACATCCCCAGAGCGCGTTCTCCTTTGAGAGTAAAGATGTCGCGCGAATCGGTGTGGTTGTGCATATAGTAAACTACGAGTTGTGCAGTTGAGGTAATGTGCATTCCATATTTAGTAACGTTACCTGCCTGTCCGCGCGGATTTTCAATCTGTTTCATTTTAGCCTGGTTATTAAAATCATATTTGTAAAATTCCCCGGCATTTATGGTTAAGTCGATTATAATGGGCGAGCCTCCATTGTAAAGTGTGATTTGTACTTGAGCCGGTTTATCATCCATGTTTGTGATAGCAAGGAAAGCCGGTTCGTCTAAAGGCTTGCCTGCAACAACAAATTCCGACATGTGTGGCGCAACAAACCAGAAATCGTTGCCTTGCGCGGCAAGGCGGCTCATGGATATACAAAAAAAGAGTGCAGCAATAGCTACGGAGCTGATAATTTGTTTCATTCGTTTGCAATTTAATATGTTTTTGAAATTTTAGCAACTTGGTATATGAGTATTTTACTTTTATAATTAAATAGTTAATACCTGTGTAAAAAGTCATGCAAAATAAGCTAAAAAAAATGATATATGCAACAATACTTGACACAAAAATCTGTTTTTGTTAATAAGTCACTGTTAATCTTCAGATATTTTTATTTTTTACTGCCTTTTTCTAATTTTATACTTTGGTTTTGTGCAACGTCATTGCGAGCGTTAGCGAAGCAATCCAGAACTGAAAACTGATAACTAAAAACTGAAAACTGTCTCGTGCGTCGTCCTGAAAAAACTAAAATTAGATAAAAAAATCAGTACTCATATAAAAAATTTGAATAATAAGCAGCATATTCATACCTTTGTCATTCATTTTAAAATTAGGGATAACTATATGAATAAAAAAAGCATTTTGTACGTAATATTTTTTCTTTTTACAGGGATATTATCCTGTTTTAGCCAGGAGCAAGTTTTAGAAGTAATGAAAGCGGAAATGAACCGCAATTTTTCTGTGTTAAAAGAAGAATCAATACCTGTTTATTATATTTATTTGCGTGTGGATGAAATGCAGTCGTTGAATACGCTGGGAAGACTCGGACGCCTGCAATCTGAAGCAAAGCTCAATTCGCCTTCCAGAGTTTTGTCGTCCTGTCTTAGGGTGGGCGATTATAATCTGGATAATACGCATGAAATCAGAGAGTCAGACTATGGAAGCTATCGCGATGTTCGCGTAGAAACGCAATATATACCTTATGAAGAAAACCCGCAACTGCTTAAAACGGCAATCTGGATGCAGCTTGATAATCTGTATAAGAGCGACATTCAGATTTATGAACAAATCAAGGCAAATGTAGCCGTTAAGGTTGAACAGGAAGATAAATCCGACGATTTTTCCCGCGAAAAGATTGCTAATCATTACGAAGCGCCCGTGACGTGGGAAAGTCTGGGTATTGATCCTAAAAAATTAGAGGACAAAGTACGTAAATTTTCGGATGTATTTAATAAAAATAAAGATATTTTAGATGGAATAGCTTATTATACAGCATCCATTTCCCGTAAATTATTTGTTGATACAGAAGGGCGCGAGATTGCCGAAAACGAAGTTTCCATGCAGTTAGTATTGTCGGCAGACGCATTGGCTAACGATGGAATGTATCTTCCGCTTCAAAAGAGCTGGATGGCTTTTTCCCTGTCGGAACTTCCTTCTGATGAAGAGGTTATTAAAACAGCCGAAGAAATCAGCCAAACGCTTTCCGCTTTGAAGAAAGCTCCTGTTGTTGAATCGTTTACAGGACCTGCTATTCTTTCGCCGGAGGCTTCAGGCGTTTTCTTCCACGAAATATTCGGTCATCGCGTAGAAGGAACACGGCTAAAGCAGGAAAATGACGCACAGACTTTTAAGAAAAAAACAGGCGAACAGGTGCTTCCAAAATATTTGTCGGTAACTTTCGATCCCACAATCAAATATTTCAATAATATACCTTTGGTTGGACACTATGCGTTTGATGATGAAGGCGTTCCAGCTCAAAAAGTCGAAATAGTGAAAGACGGTATTCTTCGTAATTTCCTGATGAGCCGTACCCCTATTGAAGGATTTGCCAATTCCAACGGTCACGGACGCGCCCAAATAGGCGCAGATGCTGTTGCAAGACAATCAAATATGATTATTGAAAGCAAACAGAAATTCAGCGATGAAGAGTTGATAAAAAAACTGCGAAAAGAGGCAAAAGCGCAGAAAAAGGAATATGCCTATTATTTTAAGGAAGTTTCGGGCGGATATACCAATACCAGCCGATACTCTCCTAACGCATTTAATGTCACGCCATTAGTCGTTTACAGGATTTATGCCGACGGTCGCCCTGACGAGTTGGTTCGCGGGGTTGACATGGTCGGTACACCCTTAGCGATGTTTTCCCAGATTGAAGCCTGCGGCGAAAACTACCGGATTTTCAATGGAGTATGCGGCGCAGAATCGGGTAACGTTCCTGTTTCGTGTATTGCTCCTGCCTTGCTGGTGAAGCATATAGAAACACAGAAAAGAGCGAAGGGACAGTCGCAACCGCTTCTTTTGCCCAAACCTGAACCTGATGAACTGAACGCGGAAAAATTGAAAGAAGAAGACATCATTTCCCGCGCAATAAAAAAAGAAGTAGAGCGCGCATTGAAAGGCTTGAAAATAGAGGGATTACAGCCGCCGTTTTTTATTGCATATACTATTGACGATACAAAACAGTTGCAGGTTTCGGCTTCGCACGGCAGTTTGCTTTCTTCGGGCGTCTACTCCTATCGTGGTTCCGGCTCACGCCTGTTAATCGGCGATTATGCCTGCTCCGACGAAAATTTTGAAGGATCAACAGGAGGCAACAGGGGATACGACGGAACGCCTTGTCTGGATAACGATGAAACAGGCATCCGCAATACAATCTGGAAAGATTTGGACGCTATATATAAAAATGCAGCCGAGACTTACGAACAGAAACAGTCGGCTATTAAACAGTTGAATATACCAGCAAAGGATTTGGAACTCCCCGACTGGGACAAAACGCCAACACTGGTAATGAACGATTTGCCCCGCAAAACAATTGATATGGACAAATCGCGCTATGAAGAATATGTGAAAGCGGCGTCTTCTGTATTTAAGGATTATCCGGAAATACTGGCTTCCAATGTTTCAATCAGGATTTTCAATACGCTCGTTTATTTCTACAATACTGAAAAAACAGAATTTCGCCATCCGATCTCTTATATCATCTTGAATGTGTGGGGCAGCGCGAAAACAGATGAAGGCGAAGATTTGTCATCTTCTTTTGATTTAGTGTTTGCTGATGCAGACGAATTGCCTACTATAGAAAGAATTAAGGAACAATCGCGGCTTTTGGCAAAAAAATTGATCGAAAAGATTAACGCTCCAAAAATAGACGATTCATATTCGGGTCCTGTATTATTTGAAAACCTGGCAGTTGCAACAGCTTTTTACAGTCATTTTTTCAGGGGAGATATTTCTTTGATAACTAACAGGAAACCCCTTACTCCCAGCGGATTTTCATACGGTGGAAACAGTCTGGAAGAGATGATGAACAAAAGAATTACAGCAAAGGAAATCACAATCGAAGATTTGACCGGTACGCCTGAATATAAAGGAATTAAACTTATTGGGTATGCGCCGGTTGACGGACAAGGCGTCGTTCCCCCGGCTCGCTTGACGCTGGTCGAAAACGGTATCCTGAAAACTTTGCTAAGCGACCGCGTGCCAACGCATAAAGTGCCTCATTCCAATGGACATGCTTTAATTGGCGGTGGCGTAATAGCTACAGGCGTGGCAAGAATGTCATACGCACAGATGAAAAGTTCCGACGAATTGAAAAAAGAATTATTGAAACTTGCGAAAGAAGAAGGCTATGATTATGCTTATATTGTTCGCAATGTTAATAATGGAGGAAGCTATCCAACTGAACTATATCAGATTAGCGTAGCCGATGGCTCTGAGAAACGAATCCGTTCTGCATTTATTAAAAACTTCGATTCACAGGTTTTCAAAAATATAGTCGCCGTTTCGGATAAGGAATTTATATACAATACTTTTTCCAGCAATTTGCTTACACTAATCGTTCCTGATGCTATCCTGTTCAAGGAATTGCAGATACAAAGCGACAGGGTGGACAATTTCAGGAAACCTCCATTAGTGGCTCCAAACCGTGAAAATTAAGAACTAAAAACAGATTTCTTTATGGAAAACAACTTGATGGCTCTGGAAGAAGATATTGTAAGAATGCTTAAAACAGTTTATGATCCTGAAATTCCAGTAAATATATATGATTTGGGATTGATATATGGAGTTGACATCGACGATGACAATAATGTGACGATTACTATGACACTAACAGCTCCTGCATGTCCTGCAGCCGATTTCATAAAGGAAGATGTAATCATGCGAATAGAATCTATTCCTGACGTAAAAAGCGTGGATGTGCAGATTGTTTTTGAGCCTCAATGGAATCAGGACATGCTGAGTGAAGAAGCTAAACTGGAACTTGGATTTTTGTAAATGGGGACAAAGGTCTATTTTGCATCGGATATGCACTTCGGCTCCGATGTTTTTGAAAATTCACATGATGCGGAACGGCGTTTTGTTCGCTGGTTAGACAGTATTAAGGATGATGTAGCCGCGCTTTATCTTTTAGGCGATATTTTTGATTTCTGGTTTGAGTATAAGGAGGTTATACCAAGGGGGTTTACCCGTTTCCTTGGTAAAATAGCTGAAATGAGCGACGCAGGAATAGAAATTCATTTTTTCACCGGTAATCACGATATTTGGGTAAAAGATTATCTTTCTAAGGAAATTGGCGTGATTGTTCATAAAAAGCCTTTGCTTACTCAAATCAACGGCAAAAATTTTTACTTGGCGCATGGCGATGGCTTAGGCGATACTTCTATTTCTTTCAGGATTATCAGGTACATATTTCATAATCAATTGTGTCAGTTCCTTTTCAGGATGCTTCATCCGCGCTGGGGAGTTGGTTTTGGCTATCTCTGGTCGAGGCATAGCCGGAAAAAGAAAATAGCCAATCCCGCGCCTTATTTTGGCGATGACAAAGAGCATTTAGTCATTTATGCGAAAGAATATATCAAGGAATATCCTGATACTGATTATCTTATTTTCGGACACAGGCATATTCTTTTAGATTTAAAGCTGAGCGAAAAAAACCGCATGATGATTATAGGCGACTGGCTGCAATATTTTTCCTACGCAGTTTTCGACGGAAAAGAACTGCATCTGAACAGTTTGCAGAAATAGCCCCAACCTTTATCTGTACGATTTGGCAAGAAAAGACAACTTTTTATGAAAAGAGTTGTAAAAAAACGACTGGAAATTGCATGATAATATTTATTGTTGCCATGTGTTTAATAAAAAAAATAGAAGAAAACCGGCGTAACATCCAAACGAAGATCATTCATCTCCTGTTTTACGCCTGGTGGAATAGTAAAAGTTCCTTGTCCCTATCGTAATTATTTTGTCCCGTCAGTTAACAGTTTTTCCAGTTCGGCGATGCGGCGCTCTTTATCGGAAAGCTCCTTTGCCAATTTTTTGCGTTCTTCCTCGCCCTTTGCCAGCCCCAGTTCCTCGCCCTTTGCAAGACCTATTTCCTCGCCCTTTGCAAGACCTATTACTTCGCCCTTTGCAAGACCTATTACTTCACCCTTAGCCAGCCCTATTTCCTCGCCTTTTGCCAAACCTATTTCTTCGCCTTCCCTTTTTGCGTCGGAAATCAGTGTGCGTGCACTCATAACCTCGTCTTTTTCGCGGTCGTAGGCAGCAAGTTCAGCTTTGCTGAATGCGCCTATTTCCATGTAATGGACAGCTTCCTGAATCTCAGGCTGTGCAAGAAGCTCCTGAGGAGCCTTTTCTGTATGCTCGTTTATTTCCGTTAAAAAACGCAACCACTGGTCGTGAAGTTTCTGCTCTGCACGGTTTTCCGGTTTGAATTTTTGCAGTTCCACAAATACAAATTCCAGTCCCCTTATCTGATGATCGGTATGCGCTATGTTAACTATTTTGTAGTGGTGATAGTACTCTTTTGCCATTTCCGGCGATTTTTGAAAGTTAGTTTTCAAAAAGTTAAGCGAATACACACGATTAAGCTTTTCATATTCTTCAGCTTCGTTCAAGTCTTTAACATAGACTTTTGCAGCGTTAAAAAGGACGCGCTGCATGAAGCTTTCAGTCCACTGTATCTGCATTTCCACGATGAACTTGCGGTC
>JAIRPX010000183.1 GCA_031256775.1 Dysgonamonadaceae bacterium | reverse complement strand
GAGGTCAGTGCAAAGCCTGCAGACGCATCCCTGTCCGAAAAATTAAAAATAAAGGCAGGCGACCCTGTACTGAAGCGCAAACGTTTTGTCTACGATCCGGGCGGACGTCCGGTAGAATTAAATGTAGGATACTACCGTGCCGACAGTTTTGTCTATACAATTGAATCTGAAAGGAATATTTGAAACCATTGTCTTATTAATACTCTGCACGGCATGGTTTTGTGCAACGTTATTTGCGAAAGCAAAGCCTGAAGCAGTCCAGTAATTAGTTTTCAGTTTTCAGCTGGATTGCTTCGCTAACGCTCGCAATGACGTTGCACAAAATTAAAGCGCGAAAGTATAATTCATAAACATGAAATGAATAAAAATTAAGGTATCGCAGCTACGCTGCTCTGTTTATATTCCGTACATCTTTACCGTGCTCTTACGCACACGGCTGCAAAGATACTGGCGCTACGCGCCTTCTCGCAAAACACAAGGTTTTGCAGATGATCCTGAAATTAGTTTTCAGTTATCGTTGGCGCTGGTTTGCAACCTGTGCTGCGAAAAGTATGAGGTTGTCTCAAAAGTCGAAACACCGCGTCATTCCCGCAAAAGCGGGAATCTTCTGCCAATCTTTAATGATTAATAACCAACAGTTTAGCATTAACGATTTGTAAGGGATTGCGGGTCAAGCCCGCAATGATAGGGCTTTTGAGACAGCCTCATACGGATAGATCAAGACAATTTGTCGCGCCAGCAAATTCATAATTTATAATCCCTAACTTTCACGAATTTTTCTTCTTTCGCTGCCAATCCGTTGGGCGGACTCCAAATTCCTTTTTAAAACATTTGGAAAAATAATTCGGATCGGCAAATCCGGTTTGATATGTCGTTTCGGAAACGTTATAACCTTCGCTGAGTAATTCGCAGGCTTTGTTCAGCCGTTTTTTGCGGATATAATCGCCCGTAGAGATATTCAGCAGGCTTTTCATTTTTACGTGGAGCAGACTCCGGCTGACGCCGAGCGTTTGCGTTATATCGGAAATTGAAAACCGGTCGTTTTCGATATTCTTGTCTATCAGCTCGTTAATTTTACTTATAAACTCCTTGTCGTATTTACTTAAAGCAACCGAATCAACATCGCTACCCAAAGTATCCGCTATTTTTTCACGCTGCGACTGTTTCATTTGGATAATATTATTGACCTGAAGTTCAAGTATTTGTGGGTCGAAAGGTTTTTGCACGTATGCTTCGGCTCCGCTTTTATATCCTTTAAGGATGTCGTCGGCATCGTTTTTTGCCGTCAACAGGATGACAGGTATGTGTGAAGTCGAAATGTCGTTTTTAAGATTAAAGCACAGCGTATTTCCATCCATCTCCGGCATCATCACATCGGAAATTACCAGGTCGATGGGATATTTTCGTGCTATATCCAATGCTTCCTGTCCGTTTTTGGCTAAAAAAACACGGTATTTCGGCGCAAAAAGGTCGGACAAAAATTTGAGCAGCTCCATGTTGTCTTCCACAAGCAGAATAGAAGCCTGCGATGAGGTATTTTCATTTTTGACCGGTATGGAAGCAGGCAATGAACATTCCAGATACGGCGCGGCAAATTCATACTGATTAAGCGACACGACCGTTTTATCCGGATTAATTTTATTCCGCAGGTCGAATGTTGATTCCGATACATTCAAACTGACCACAAAGCAGCTGCCTTCGCCAATTGTGCTTTCAACCGAAATATTGCCTTTGTGAATGTCCGTAAGCCGTTTGGCAAGCGCCAGTCCAAGTCCCCATCCTTTATTGTTCACATTATGTCCGCGTCTGGTTTGATAATATTTTTCAAAAATATTTTTCAATTCTTCGGCGGCAATTCCGATGCCCGTATCTTTTACTTCAATACGCAAACAGGCATAACCGTCAGGATGATCAGTAATAGCAGCATTGATAAAAATCTTACCACCCTGCGGCGTAAACTTGATGGCGTTAGACAGCAGGTTACTGGTTATAATTTCCAGATATGAAGGGGAAAACCATACATCTTCGCCGTTGTTTTCGCAGTGGACGTAAAATGAAATGGATTTTTCCGAAGCGCTTCCCTGAAACATTTTGGCTACATTCTCAATAAAATCAAGCGGATTGCCCTTTTGAATATAAAACTGAAAATTGCCCGATTCGACTTTGTTGAAAGTAACCAGTTCGTTGATCAGTCCCGCCATTTTATTTGTGTTTTTGATAGCCGTTTCTAATCGTTCCGACGATTCAGGCGACAGTTCCTGATGCTGAAAAATGTGTTTCAGCGGCGCTATAATCAGCGAAAGCGGCGTTTTCAATTCGTGAGAAACAGAAGTAAAGAAATCCATTTTAATCTTGTTGATTTCTTCCATTTTTTCTTTTTCCATATTGGCTATCCTGACGGCATTTTTTTCACGTAACCGTATCGAAAAAATCCGGAAGGAGAAATACGACGCCACTAAAAAGATGATGCAATAGCACAGAAACGCCCACAGCGACAGGTAAAACGGAGGATGAATGACTATTTTAATTTCCTTCACCGGCGACTGTTCCCAGCCTTCATTGGAGTTGTTGGCTCTGATTTGCAATGTATACGTTCCCGAAGGCAGATTTGAGCCTGCGAACTTGCGTTCCTGCCCTACATTCCGCCATTTTTCGTCCATACCCGGTAAGCGAATCTGATAATTGATGGCGCTTGTGTTTCCCAGCGATATGGCTGCATATTCGATAATGAACGAACGCGACTGTCTGTAGGAAAATACGATGCTCGACATGTCGTCCAGCGCTGCTGTCAGCGGGGAATCAGCATCTTTTGCCGTAACGTTCCTGTTGTCAATATTTAAATGACTGAGGTGAACATGAAAAAACTTACGTTCTTCTTTAATGGCTTTCGGATCGAATGAAATCAGTCCGTTGACGCTGCCGAAATACAGCAGTCCATTTTGCGACTGAATGGAAGAAGAAAAATTGAACTGGTTTACCGGCAAACCGTCCTCAACCGTATAGCAAATAAAAGCGTTACGTTCTCTGTTAAACTGGTACAGTCCCTGACTGGAGCTTATCCACAGGCGACCAAATTCGTCTTCTATGGCGCTGCAAATAGTCGTTTTCGACAGTGAAAGTTCGTTATCCAAGGTTTTAACTGCGAGGTCGGCAGGATCGATATACTGCAAGCCGCCATTGTTGGTTCCTATCCATATCCGGCTACTGGAATTTTCCTGATAGAGGCTGGTAATGTAATTATCTTTCAGTTGCGGACTGCTTCCTTTGGACGTCCATCCGTTCACTTCATGGGTTTGTGCGTCGATACGGAACAGTCCGTTGTTCCTGGTACCTGCCCATACATTATCTTCTTTGTCAATCAGCAGACAGTAAATAAAATCGGTATCCAGCGCCGGATGACTGATTGGCAAAAAGCTCTTTTTCAAAGGGTCGTAATATCGCAAGCCCTGAATTGTACCTATCCACATTGTTCCGTTCTGCTGTTTTTCGATAGCAAATATAGCATCCGACGGCAATCCGTTTCCCTGATCGGGTACATACTGCATCCATGCTCCGGACTGAAAATTATAGCGGAACAGTCCGTTGCGGTAAGTTCCAATCCACATTTCGTTGCCGTCGTCGTCATAAAAAAGTTCATGTACGTTATGCGTTAAACCAGGTATCCGGTCGAAAACGTCTATATCGCCTGTTGCCTGATTATAGATATTCAAACCGCCATCTTCCGTAGCTATCCAGAGAATATTTTTATTCAGTTCCACCATTTTGCGCACGGCTTTCCCTTTGATATTTTTAGCGCCGTATCCAGCTTCAATCCAGTTAAACTGTTCATTGTTTTTAAGTAAAACGTTGATTCCTCCGAAATAAGTTCCAATCCAGATATTCCCGTCGCGGTCGCATAATATGGTATAAATGGCATTGTCGTTCAGCTTGTTTTTACCGACGAAATCCTGCCGGATAATTTCCGTCGTACCGTCAAGATTAAGTATTGTTATTCCCTTTTCCGTGCCGAGCCATATCCTGCCTTTGTCGTCCTCGCTTATGGTGCGCACCGTGCCGTCGGAAATCTGCTGGGCGTCATATATTTTAACAATGCCGTTTTCCGGATTAATGGTCATTACTCCTTTGCCGTTTCGACCTATCCAAAACATTCCTTTTGAATCGAAAAAAAGAGGTATTATGCCATCGTAACCGGTAATAAAACTGGAAAAATAAGCCGGATTTATCTGTGTAATTTTAGAAAAAGACGCATCATAATAAAATATGGAACGGTTGGTTGCAATGAATAATCGATCTTTCCTGTCTATTGCCATAGATATGATAAAATCGGAATCCACTCGCGGATACACGACGAACTCGCCGGTTTCTTCATCAAAAGCATAGAGTTGATCGCCTCCGCAGATAATTTTCCCTGCGCTTGTTTCCAATATGGATGTAATGGTCGATCCAGACAGTTCATATCGTTGAAAATCGTCGGTAGCAGGTCGGTACATGCAAATTCCCTTATAATTGCCAATCCATATCCGTCCTTTGCTGTCCTGAAATATTTTCCTGACAAAATTCTGGCTAAGCGAGTTTGGATTATCCGTCTGATTGAAATAGCTTACGATGCTATATCCATCATAACGAGAAAGTCCGTTGCGCGTTCCTATCCACAACATGCCTTTGTCGTCCTGCATCAGCGCTTCCACCTGCTGGTGGGGAAGTCCTTCCCTTCCTGTGATGTGCATAAACCGGTAATTGACGGCAGAGGCAGTGAATAGTGGCGCAAATACTAAGCAAAGCAGGAATACGATACGCAATATTAAGTATTTTACTTTTGTACGAACTCTTGACATAAACTGTTATATGTATTGTTTTTATACTCTACACAGTATAATTTTGTGCAACATCATTGCGAAAGCGAAGCTTGAAGCAATCCAGCACTGAAAGCTAAAAACAAGAAACTGGATTGCTTCGCTAACGCTCGCAATGACGTTGCACAAAATTAAACCGCGTAAAGTATAGCCATTATTTTGTTATAATTCTATTCAAAATTATTATCATATTTATATTTTTTTTATTTACCACTATTTAACTTTTCCTCCAACAGTTTAATATAATAACCTCCTACTACTGAGCGGGCGCGGAATCCCCTGTGTTCAGGTTTGTCTGTAAACACCCAGTCAGACATTGGGATGCGGTCGGTAGTTTCGTTCATAAATAAATACAGAGGATCGATGAAGCGCTCAAAAGTAGCCTTATCGGAGGCTAAAGTAGCTGTCCACATAATCCAGTCGGTTTTTGTATAAGTTTCACGACTGTCAAGAGGTAAACCATAAATATTTTGCTTTGTCAGGTAATAGGCGATTTCCGTTTGCGCCACCTCAGCCGGGAAAATATTAAATTTCAACAGTTTATCCCATACCAAATTATATTTTTGACTCCATGTATCCGGTTTATCGAAAGTAAGTTTGTAGTGATTGCCGTCATCAGCCATTATGACCCATTTATGCGCCATTTCACGCGCTTTTTCCATATACTGTGCAGCTATGTCCTTTTTACCGGCTACGTCAGCCATATATCCGAAAGACGCTATACCAAGTATTGCTTTAATAGAAAGATTAGTGTTATGAGCGAAATGTCCGGCAAAATCATCGGTACACAGTTGATTTTCAGGGTCTAATCCTTTTTCCACCAGATAATCAGCCCACAAAGTCAGAACGTCCCAGTGTTTTTCAACATAATTGACATTTCCTTCTATTTTAGTAATTGCGGCGGCAATAATAAGCATGTTACCGCTCTCTTCAACAGGCATGTCGCCACCATAAGTTTGTCCGTTTGCCAAAGGATAAGTGCCGACGTCGTGCGATGGGAAAGGCTTATTCCAGCGTCCGCTTTCACTGTAATAGAATATATGATTTAACAAACCTTTTGCAAGTTCGGGATTATAATAAAGGTACAAAGGCGCAGACGGATACGTAATATCAACAGTGCCGATAGAACCATTACTGAAATTTTCTTTCGACATCCAAAGCAAATCGCCGTTTGGCGCTTTTACTAATTTATGCGCGGCAACTGACTGACGATATGCAAGAGCGCACAGTTCTGCATATTTTTTCCCACCAAGTTCAATGGCATTTTTCATCAATTCATCATCAAAACGGTTGCATTTGCTGATGATTTGAGCATATTCATCATTAGCTTTCTTGAATTGAGAAAATATTGTTTCATTCTCATCCCTGTTCCAGTATGGACGCAAATTATCGCCAAAATATTGAATGGAATAAATGTCGTCGTAACCCAACATTATTTTGCCTGATACATTTTTTATCACATCAAACTGCCTGTTAAGCGTCAGATTTGCATCGGATGAATAATTCCATCCCTTTTCTGCTGCCATGTAGAAGTAACCCCAGTCGATGCGCAGATCGTCGCCCTTTTTTCCCAGTATGGCTTGTTCTTCGCTTCCTGTTTTCACAAAAAGCAAGCCGTCCTTTTCAAATTTTTCAGAGATAAAAGGTTGAGAAGGAGTGTTTAACGCCCATCTGGGAGAAGCCTCAAACAAGAGTTCCACCTTGTGTTCGCTATTGTCGTTAGCATTTATTTCGTAGGAAATATAGTTAACTGGGCGGGAAAGCAGATCAAGGTTGTCCATCAGCAGAGGCGCTGTGAATGTTAACTTCAAATCTACACTGCCGCATTTGAAAACGTAACGGGTTTGCGTTGCCTGCACATCAACCGAAGTTTGTTGAGCCGTTTGAGTGAATCTTTTCGTGTTTTCTTTTTCTACAAACAGTCCAAAATCAAGCAATCCGTTAGCTACCGGATTATGGCAGCAGGCGGCAATAAGATTTTTTCCGGGTTTCAATTTACCGGCAATTTCACCAGATAATTTTATTTGAGCTTCTTTATTGCAGCACTGTACATTGGCAACTTTTTCGCCGTTGATATAAAATTCTGCGTCGTCGTCATTGCTGTATGCCAGGTAAATATTACGTCCTGTCATATCCTGCTCGACGTTCACTTCGCGACGCACCCAGATATATTCATCCATCCAGTCTGTCCTGGCAGCGGATTCGCGATATTTGGATATAGTGCCGAAAGCGCCTTTCCCTTTTCGCCATGCTTTATCGTCAAAATCCTGTTTCATCCAGTTATCGCCTGGTTTGGAAGTCGTATATTTAGCCTCCCACGCCTGCAACTCCGACGTTGGAACAAGCAATTCCTGCGATACCTCTTCCGTTCCCATGAAAATGTAGTCAACGCCATCCACTTTGATTACGCCAAGCAAAGGTAAATCTTTTCCAGTCCAGTGCTTTATTTGACTGTCGTATAAATTATCAGAAAACGACCATGCACTGGTATAGGGGTCGATTGTCACCAAAGGATACGCAGGTGCGCGTAAATCGTTTTTCACTGCCGGATAACTTACCGGCTTTTCCGAATTGCAAGCACATAAATTAACTGTGCAAATAATGTAAAAAAATAAATTTCTCAATGATTTCATACTTGTAATTATTAAAATTTACGGCAAAAGTAATGGAAATTTATAAATATCATGCGCACAAATTGTTCAAAAAACAAAAATATTTGGTCAATATTTGCTTAAAAAGGTAATGTCACGGCTTAAAAAGCCGCGACAGTGGTTAAGCCGCGTAAAATATAAACCTCACAGCGGAATAATTTCCTCCTCAAAAACGGTTAGTTTTTCAAGTCCATTTTCTGTTACAAGATATGTGTTTTCGATTCCTGTTGCGCCAATGCCCGGCAAAACGAATTTTGGCTCGTATGCAAATACCATTCCTGTCTGCAATACATCTTTCGAGCGTTCCATCAATACGGGTAATTCATTGATTTCTATGCCAACGCCATGACCTGCAAATTTTGCCTGCTGAACAGTTCCCATAAAATTTGCCGATAATCCTGAATTACTTGCCATCATAAGCGATTGATTGTAAATATCTGCGCATGGCAAACCAGGCTTTCCATTAATCATAAGCCAGTTATGCATATCAATAGAAAGTTGATGAGACTTATATGCAATTTCGGGAAGTTTTCCGAAGGAATAAACCCTGCTCATATCAGTCAGATATGCAGTGTAATTACCAACCATATCAACCATCACTGTCTGTCCCTGCTTAATCATGCTTCCGTTGGCGCCAAGCGGGATACATGGGTGTATGCCGCCGCCGCCAAGAGCAAAATCGCAGGGGGAAGGCGTTCCGGCATTATCGCCGGTAAGAACGCTCCCCATAAATATATCCATATTATTACCAAAAGCACGAAAAATTCCAATAGAACCGTGCTGACGCATAACCCGCTCTATTTCAATCTGGAAATCCAAATCGGTCATTCCTTCGCGAAATAAAGACGCTATTTTTTCATAAACACGGCGATGCAAATCGGCGGAATATCTGAATTGCCCTGTTTCCCATGACGTTTTTAACATTCGCGACTGACGCAAAATGGCAGTAGCATTAAAAACTGTTTCCGGCTTGAAAACAGACTGCAAGCGAATATACTCGTTGTAGGTCAGCTGGTCAGCTTCCAATCCCAAAATTCCGGGACAAGCTATATTCCTGTCTTTCAACAGAGCAGGTATTTCTTCCGGCTTCCTTATGGGAATGGATTTTTCATTTTTAAAAACACCGGGCTTGCGTACAAAATAAACAGGTTCCCCTTCATCCGGAACATATACATAGCCGTCGAAAACATTGCCTGTGAGATAATAAATATTTACAAAAGAACTGATCAGGCAAGCATCTGTCTTTTGTTTTTTCAGTAAATTCTGGATTCGCGTCCATCTTATCCGCAAATCATCCAATGGAATAGTAGATAAATTCATATAATAAAAATACAGTATTTATTAATTTATAAATAATTGTGTCGAAAAAAGACATGAAAATTATATTATATTTGTTTGTGTCATAAAATGTCATTCATTTTTTATTACATTATAATGAAATACAATTACCTTTGTCCTGTTGTTCATTTTTTAGTAGGGCAAATATATGAATTTTTTTGCAATTTACAATTATCATAAAAATGACATATAACCAATTAAACTAAATTTTATGATGGTGTAAATATTTGCAAAACAGACATACCAATTGATTCTATTGTATTTTATATGTGCAGTTCTGTATGTTTGCCCTATTTTTTTGCTAAAATTCCCTTTGTTTATGCTTTTTTACGTATAAATTGTCATTTTATATCAAACATTTTACGCCGAAATTTCATTATAGTAATACGATGATTTTCTAAAACCTTTTTGTTTAGATTAAAATATACAATATACGTACGCACTATGAACAAATTAGTTAGTTCCGTTCGGTTCCAAAACCTGATGAGCAAAAATAACATCCTGAAATTATTTGTAATTTATGGCATTGGCATATCGCTTGTGCAATTTCTGGCAAACCGAAGTTTGTGGGCAGACGAAGCGATGCTTGCACTGAATATTATACATCGCAGCCCTGTTGAATTATTCAAACATCTTGATTATCAGCAATCTGCGCCACCACTGTTCCTGCTGGCAGAGAAGCTGTTTTCAACTGTCATTCCCAACTCGGAATATGGTCTCCGGCTGTTTCCAATGTTGTGTTTCTGGATGGCTTTATACCTGTTTTACCGCATTGTCAGGAAACAGCAGAACATATATTTAGTATGTATCATAGCTCTTACAATGTTTGTCACAAGTCGTCCATTTTTGCGTTATTCCAGCGAAGTGAAACAATATATGACAGACGTATTTGTGCTTCTGGCTATATTCTGGCTGACTGTTAAAGATTACAAAAAGGAACGAATGAAATATCTGATGTTGGGAATATCCGGAATTATTGCGATTTACCTGTCGAACGTTACACTAATTATTCTTGCAACATCCGGTTTATACTTGTGCTACAAACAGATTTCGCCATGCGACAGCTTCCGCGCAGCAATGAAAAGACGCCGCAATTTATATCCATTAATATTAGTTTCTGCTGGCTGGATGGTTTCCGCCGTAATATATTACTGGTATTTCGTTAAAGGACATCCGGTTAAAGAATTTATGGAGCAGTATTGGAGCAAACACTGTGGTTTCCTTATAATCAATCCGTTAGATGAAAAATTTGTGGATGCTATCTTTAATATGCTTTGTTCCTTATTTTCAGCTTATTTTTTCTTGTGCTGGCCTTTCAGCATACCTGTAATATGGATTATTATTTCTGTATTATCAATATTTTACGTATCTGGTATTATCCGGATAATCAAGCAAAAAAGGACAGACCTGATCATCCTGTACTGTTTACCGGCGCTGCTGCACTTAGTAATGTCCACACTGCACCTGTATCCTTGCGCCATCCGACTTACACTGTACACATTTCCCTGTATGATAATAGTTTGTTCACTGGGGATTCAGCATATCATCGAAAAAACCAAACTGTCGAAATCCAGATGGCTTTCGCACTTCCAAATTATTATACCTTTTTTAATACTTGTATATACCTGTGTGAAACTGCCAATCAAATATATCGAAACAAAAGCATGTCTGAAATATATCGAAAAAGCGACTAAAAATGGCAAAGCCAATGTATATCTGCTTGGCATACATCGCTTTCCATGCAAGTATTATATTGATACAGGACATGTTAGCGAAAAAATTAATTTCATTAATCATTCCGATCTTGAAATTAAAAATCTTATGTTATTAAATCAGTCATGGTTAGATAATATTAAAACCAAAAAATATAAAACCGACTGGATCAGCAATTACAGGGGGCGAAACTGGTTTATGCTATCCCCAGCTGTACCGGCTAACAGCGAAAGTATCAGACGCAAACTTAAATCGTCAGGTTACAGCAAATTGGATGAATATAAGGACTATGGCGTAGCTGCTTTCCTGTATGACTGCGGTGAGTAAAAATATTATCGTTAAAACCGTTTACCGGTAGAAAATTCCAGGTATTCTGCTTTACTGAAATAGTGCGCCTTTATTGCAACTCCGAAAAACAGTTCGTATACTTTTGGCAAATAATAACGCAGTCCGGCACGCTGATAAAACATATTTTCGTCTTCACTTCGTTCTCCAAGCTTGCGATAAAGATAGCATCCAAACGAAACAGTCAATGCCAGGTCTTGATAATACAATTCCTGATTCAGGCTGACGCCTGTCGAAAACGGGCAATACGTAAATTTGGATGCTTTTTCGCCATAAACAATTCTGTCATACTCCTTAAAGCTGGCTGTCGATGGCACATAAAAAAAGTCTATCCCGATTCCTCCGCCATAGATGCGCGAAAAACGATACAAAGCATCTGCCGTAACTGAATATTTCTGATACATAGGATAATGTTCGAGATTGGGCGTGATTTTCAGATCTTCATAACAGGTAAGAAGTCCTCCTCCTGCCGATATATGAAAATACCAGTAGCGCTTAAAAGCAGGAAGGTTTATGCGTGGAAATTTTGCAGGTTTCGGTAAAAATGAATAGCGCAAAGCAATATCTGCTCCTAAAATATTTATTCCTTTGTTTATAATTCCCAGCCGCCCGTTGGAATAATGACTCGCTTTGGCATTAATTCCACATTCCAATCTTGAAGACAGGCTACAGTATAAACCGGCTTCAAATCCTGCATAAATCATCACCGGAAGGTTACTGAAATATTTCTTCCGGTTTTCTTCCAGATTGTAAATATCTGTATTATATGCAATTCCAATATGCGAATTGCAGGATAACCGTAAAAAATTCATCCGGATCAGGGTTTGGTCGAAAAAACCGTATAAGGCATAGATATTTCCCAAACGCGACGAGGTATAACTGTTTTCGCCGTATGGAAAAACATTCATGCGCACACTGCTGAAATCGGCAACCGTCAGTCCAATCCCAAACGAAGGATAATTATAAGCGACGGCAAAAACCGAAGAATCAGTTTTAAGACATCCAAGTCGAAGGTCAAACAAGCGAGCAGTTCCCTTGTCCAGTATTTTCTGAATAATTTCATCATGTTTTTTAATTTCGCCTGATAAAAAACGTCCTTCAAGATACCAGTTATTGTCTGCATGATTTTCCTGCGCCGTCAGACAACGCCCGCACAAAAATAAAATTATCAAAATCACAGTCAGTCTGTTAAGTTTAACAGATATTTTAATCTTCATAGATTTAATAAAATCAGATATATCTTCCATGATATATAAACATTAAATTTTCCAATAAGTTGTTGTTTTTTAAAATAATTTTCGATGCAAAGATATGAAAAAAACGATTAAGTTGCGAATTTATGTTTAAAAACAGTTTCTTTTTTATTATACATCGCTATTAGATTATTAAAAATTATTTTTTTATGAATAATATAGTCCTTAGACATTCCATATATTGAAAATATGGAATGTTTCTTGGCGGGTATTATATTGTGTGAAAATAATACCTGCGGCATATTGCAATTTAGATAAAAATGATTACATTCCGCGCGAGCTAATATATTAAGGAATATGTTTAAACCTTGTTGTCTTGTCCTGAAATAGCTTTACAAAAAAATACTAACAAAAAAGCATAAAAATTATGGTCAGGCGAGAAAAGAAATTTTACACAGAAGAGTTTAAAGAGCAGGTATTAACTGCATAC
>JAIRPX010000179.1 GCA_031256775.1 Dysgonamonadaceae bacterium | reverse complement strand
TCAATAAAAAATTAAACCTGTTAAGTCTAAAAGACTTAACAGGTTTTTTCAGCAGGGACTGGACATTCAATAATTTATAAAATCATGGAATATCTTTTATTTCACGGTTTTCACCGTCTTTTCTCCTTCTGCCGTTTGCACTTTAACTATGTAAACGCCCGAAGGTAGCGATGTAACCGGAATTGCCTCATCTATATTTGATACCGACAGGATTTTTTGACCGGAAACCGCATAAATATCTGCACCTTGAACGGGAATATCCGAATTGATCCGCAAATAACCGTCTGTAATAGATGCTGTTATTTCATGAGAAACATACGGAGAAAATATGCCTGAACTTGAGGCTGCCTTAGTTGAACATCCTGTAATGATTTCCTGCGTTCCTTCTGCAACAAAAGCAATTATATCTATTTTATTTAAATTTACAGGCGTATCTTTTATCTTTTCCGGAATGGTATATAAATATCTTTTAGCTATAAATGTTCCGCTTCCTGTTTGCTTGATGGAATCGCCCCACTGTCCTGTTAATAAATCCCTTAGCATGTGATTGTGCTGATACTTTGTGTTGTCGTAACTGGGACACATTTCAGGATAAAAAGTGGCGCCCCCCGATTGATAGCCGATAATGCTGTCCTGTACCATAGCTATATTCAACATGTTAACTGCTTTGCCATTAGCTGTGTAGTAGAGTTCTACGTCAACTGTTAATTCGCGGCTTGCTTCGTCCAGCGTTGTTTTCATGTCAATATTTACGTATGAAGCCTGATTCATTATGGTTGCAGCATTGCTCTTGAACTGGTTAGGTCCTAACAACATGCTTGATCCGAACTTGTGCCTGTTAACTGTTCCTGCCGGGTAATTCCATATATTTGTTTGCATGGCAATGGCGTCGCCCCACTGAGTGGAATAGTCCGGCGTAGCTCTTGCAAACTGTCCCTGATGAATGTTGATGATGGAAGCACGTCCGGGATTTTCATTCTTTATTTCATTGGCAGCTTTATGTCCCTGCGGACAGGCGGTGCAATATACTCCCGTAAATTCTTCCAGCACTAAATTCTTTTTAAGCGGCTCCGTACTGACATGGGATGAAGCTGTTGGCGCACTCCACACATTAACCACAGAGCTTTTAGTGTTGTCTTCAGGATAATCGTCACCGTCGCCGTTTACTTTTTCAACAGTTACTTCCACCGGATATGAATTGTTTGCCGTCTTTTCAAAATCTATATCAGGAATATAAAAATCAAACTGTTTACCAGGCAATATATTTAATCCTGTGAACGTTTTAACTGTTTTTTCATTTCCGCCAGTCTTGTAGCTGATTTCAAAATCCGTAACAGGTTTCCCACCTTCGTTTTTGATACTTCCGCCTATTGAAAATGTTTCATCAATGTCTATGGCAGAGAACGGAAACAAGGATAAAGACTTTAAATTAATGTCTTTTAATGACATATTATTGCCTTCAACAACGCCAACAATACACAGGTTTTTATAACCGTCGTCTGAAATATGTTTCCAGGGATTGAAAGAGCCGGTATCCTCTTGCCTTAAACGTACATAGTCGCCATTAGTACTGGGAACTGGCGAATTATCTGTTCCAACAGATTTGACATTATTCCCTGTAGAGGATTTGTAGTAATATCCGATCACAATATCCTTATCTGCCGGTATTTCATACGCCTCGTTCAGTGTTACTTCATTCCATTTCGATGTTTCA
The DNA here is from genome assembly GCA_031256775.1 of Dysgonamonadaceae bacterium. GTDB lineage: Bacteria > Bacteroidota > Bacteroidia > Bacteroidales > Azobacteroidaceae > Azobacteroides. The sequence goes on along the minus strand of JAIRPX010000179.1, from coordinate 19,519 downwards.
AGATTTACATCCTGGCTGTATCCCTGTGTTTTGTCAAGGCTGTTGCGTATAAATACTTTCATATTGGTAGCTGGATCTGGTCCTAATCCAATCAAAATCTTTGTAAGCGAACTGCCGACATATTTTTTCAATGCTTCTTTAGGAATTACTATTGCGGCTTCAACATTATATCCGCTGCCTGCTCCCCAAGACTGTGTAATATTGTCTGTACAGTATCCTAATGGAATAGAGCCGGTTTCCACCGGCGTTTCGTATTCCTCTATTGTCCCGAAATCCTTCCATACTTCGGCGGCTTCGTAGAGCGCTTTTGTACCCTCCGGCACTCTTAGCAGCACATTTTCAACTGGAACATAGGCAAATATGTCAGGGCTTATGCTTAAAGGCGATTTCCATTGTACGGTAACGCTGTCGAGACTGCTGCAACCAAAGAATGCCATTATTCCGATTGATGTTACGCTACCGGATATGTTGACTGACTTCAAGTTGTCGCATCCTGAAAAAGCCGTTCCCCCAATGGATTTCACCCTGTTGGGAATGTTAATGGAAGTCAGGCTGCTACATCCTGAAAAAGAGGAGCTTCCAATCGCAGTAACGCTGTTTGGAATATCAATGGAAGCCAAACTGCTGCATCCTGAGAAAGTTCTCAATCCGATGGTTGTTATGACGTTAGGAATATCAATGGAAGCTAAACTGCTGCATCCTGAAAAAGCATCGTCTCCAATTGCAGTAACGCTGTTGGGAACGCTTATGGAAGCTAAACTGCCGCATCCTGAAAAAGCCGAGTTCCCGATAGTTGTCAAACTGCTGGAAAGAGTTGCAGACGCTATATTTTCACAATTGGCAAAAGCAAGAGCGCCTACATTTGTCACGCCGTTTTCCACTTCAACGGCTTTGATGAATGAATGATATACAGCCCATGGCGCTTTTTCAGTCGAAGTGAAATTCAGCATTGCTCCCGTTCCACTAACAGTCAGCACATTGTTTGGACGACAAATTTTCCATTCCAAACTTTCGGTTGCACCTCTTGTACAGGGATCGGCATTGCTTTCTTCAATAATTGTCCCAAAATTTTTCCAGACGTTGGCGGCTTCATAGAGCGACTTTGTTCCGTCGGGAACCTGAAGGCTAACGCCCGCAAGGGAAACATCTGAAAATACTAACGGATCTATGCTTAGTGGCACATCCCAATGCACGGCAACATAAGACAGTGAAGAACAGTCGCCCAATGATGACTTTTCAATAGACGTCACCGCTGCCGGAATGTCGATAGAAGTCAGGTTGCCGCAATAGCGAAAGGCATAAAGACCAATATAAGTCAGGCTGCCCGGCAAACTGACAAAATTCAGATTGTAGCAAGAGTGAAAGTTGCGTGTTCCAATGCCTGTTACGCCTTCTTCCAAAATCAACTGAAAAATCTGCTCGTTATAGGGCTTCCAGGGCATAGCTCCTAACGCACTCCTTGAGTCGTCATCGGGTATTGCGCCTGTGCCGCTGATAGTCAGCGTGCCGTTTTCAAGCGTCCAATTCAGTGAACCGACTTTTCCATTTTCTGCAAAAAGATTTGCCGCGCTCAGCAGCAAAACCAATAATAAAAATAAATTTTTTCTCATAAATCGCTGTTTTAAAAATATAATATTTTAAGTATTTCAAAATTTATCATGCAGGTTGAAAATTTCATAAGTCTGCTAATTTAAATCATTCTGCAAATATAATGAATATTTAAAAATAATTCGGACAAAAGTAAACATAATTTGTTGCTTTCCCTAAAATATCAGGGGTACAAATGGGGTACATTTGAATATTTTCGTTTCTGACATACTAAAACCTCCTGTTGTTGTGCTTAAAAATACCTTTTTCATGATGTCAAATTACATTTTTTGATTAAAAATAGACTGTCACATTTTTTGTTCATGCAATTTTAGCTGCACTATTGAGTGAAGTGCAGGTGTGCGGCAATATATGATTAAATTTAGTTGTTGCATTGTCATAAATAACAAGGCATTTCAACTGATAAAGCATTTCCTTTGCACCCGAAAATAAATAAATTAAACATGATGAAAAATAAAATTAATTTTCAATTATTGATTCTGATCATGCTGATGGCTACGTCTGTTCACATGTATGCTCAGATTACTGTAGGATCTAATGAAGATCCGGTCAGGGCGGCTTTGCTGGATATAAAAGATCAACCAGCCGACGCCGATAATGCAACGGCAACTGTCGGCGGCATGGTATTGCCCCGCGTAAAGTTAGAAAAAAAGGATGATCTCAGTCCTTTTATAAAGATTACCGATCCGGAATGGCAGGCGTCGACACGGGATGCGACAAAAGCCTCACATACGGGTTTAACTGTATATAATCTGACTAACGACAGTTATTTCAGTCCCGGAATGTATGTATGGAACGGTAAATCGTGGGTTCCTGTTATCGAATCAGCACAACAATGGTCGCTGAAAGGAAACAGCGGTACAAATCCGGTTGCAAACTTTATCGGCACAACAGATTTAGCCGCACTGTCCATAAGAACCGGCGGGAAAGAAAGGCTGCATATATCCGAAAAAGGTGAAATCACAGCAAAAAACAACTTGAAAGTTGAAGGTAAATCAACGCTTAACGGTAATGTGTATATGCACAATGTTCCGGTTACTGCTTCCAGCAATGTGTCTCAAATAGCTATTGACTCCACCGGTCGCGTATGCAAAATACAGACTTCTTCCGGTAATACTAAAATGTTCAGCTATATGAAATATACCCTTAGAAATGTGGAGGGCGACTGGGTAAAGGATTTTGACACAAAAATTCCGTCGGAACAATACACGTTGATTGTCGTCGGTTCAAATTTTATTACAAGAAATCAGACCGATATATTATATACCAGCAGCGGAAAGGGATATAATCCACAGGAAGTTTATGCCAAGGTATCTGGCTCTACATGGCGACTGGTAGCTGATTACAGGGGTGGATCGCCGCAAGATTCGAATAATAAAGTGACTAACGGAACATGGGAGATAGACTGCATTGCCATTAATAATGCCATAGTGAAGACAATATCCGACAGCAATTCGTTGAATGTAGGACTTGGCGGAAAAAGTACCGGCGCTTCTCCTAATAAACCTAACGGTCTGTAAAACAGTTAAAAAGAAAGTGTATGATAAGAGAGAAAGCAAATATAACGAAGCTGATGTGTATAGGATTGCTCGCATTGTCTGCTATTCCGGTGTATCAGCAGATAACAGTCGGTATTGGCTTACCGCCGGTAAAAGGGGCTTTGCTTGACATAAAGGACAGGACGCCCGATTCAAATAATGTGACGGCAACAAAAGGAGGTTTGCTTCTGCCGCGAGTGAAGCTGAAAGCTAAGGACAACCTCCGTCCGTTTATACAGCCAGGAACGTCAGGATGGCAGGAACTTGCACGCAAACATACAGGGTTGACCGTGTATAACCTGACAAACGACAGTTATTTTATTCAGGGCGTATATGTGTGGAATGGCGAAAAATGGACGCCGACCGACGAGGCAAAAGAACAGTGGGCGATTTCTGGAAACGGCGCTACTGCAACCGGAACAGATTTTTTGGGAACAACCGACAACTCTTCCCTGTTTTTCAGAACATCCAATACGGCATGTATGCAGATAGACAGCACGGAGATAACGCTAAACGATGCGCTGGTAGCAACAGATACGCTGACGCTGAATGATGTGCTCTATATGAATAATCTCCCGATAAGCCCGTCGTCAGAGGTTTCTATAATCATGCTTGACAGCACAGGTCAGGCAAACATCGTAAAGAGTTCAAGCGGAAACGACATAATGTTCAACCATTTGACCTATACGATAGCAAATGTGGACGGCTGTAAGTTAGCATCTTTCAACACGCAGATTCCTGAAAGTCAATATACGCTGGTTATTGTCGGTTCTACTTTTATTTTAGGCGTCAACGGTGAACATTTAGTTAACGGCACAAGCCAAAATGGTTATAATCCGCAAAAAATCGTATCCAGAGCCATAGGCGGGCTGTGGCATTTATCTGCCGACTACACAGGAGGCAAACCTGTAAACGGCAATGGCGTTAAAGTTAACGGCACGTGGAGGATTGATTGTATTGCTGTCAATAATGCTATAGTACAGGTAATTACTGATGCACTGGATTTCAACTTTAATGGGAACAATTCGGGAAGCGCTTTGCGAATGCCTGATGGTCTGTAGCGGTTGATATGGATCATCTGCAAAACCCTGTGTTTTGCGAGAAGGCGCGTAGTGCCAGTATCTTTGTAGCCGTGTGCGTAAGCGCACGGTAAAGGATTACGTAATATAAACAGAGCAGCGTAGCTGCGATACCTTAATTTTTATTCATTTCATGTTTATGAATTAATTTGCTGTTAAAAAAGATGTCGCAGCTACGCTGCTCTGTGAAAGGTCTGTGTTTTCCAACCGTGCGCTTACGCACACGGCTACAAAGATGTTGCAGCTACGCTGCTTTCTCGCAAAACACAAGGTTTTGCAGATGATCCAGTTTCACATCTGATAAATGTAAGCTGTTTTAGATTGGCAAGCTGAAAAGTAATATTTTCTTTTTTCAAACATTCATACATAGTCAATACATTTTTTCTTTTGGAAAAGATTTGTTTGGCTTGAAATAAAACATGTTATTTTTATAGTCAATAATCATATTAAATCTGCGAAGCAAAACAATTCCTAACAAACCTTCTGCTCCATCTAAAAGTTCTATTCTATCAGATATATCTGTTTCATAACGAGCAGGGAGTTCCAATAAATTAAAATTGCCTAAAGAAATCGAATCCAGCTTAAAACTCCAGTTGTAAATTGTATGATTATTTGCAAGCACAACAGCTGGAACTTTCTTTAATTCTTTTTTCATATTACTTAGTTTCAGTCCAAAGTTACGCTTCATAAATAGTGCTGTGGTTGCGTTACCAGTGTCCAAAAGAAACAAAGCCGGAATATCTTTTCCTTTTTTATCTTTAAATCCTTTTATTTCAACAAATCGTAGATGCTTGTTATTGTCGTTAACATTTCTTCCTGGCAGCAATTTTGCACTGTAATATGAAGGATCAATATCTATGTTATCAAGAAAAGCAATCTTTTTGTTATCATAGTCAATCACCGTCATTTTATTTTCAAAGGCTTTAAAGCCAATAAATCCCTTTAAGGATTTGTCTATTTGTTTGTGTGAGAAATTATATAAAAGTATTTTTTTTGCTGCAAATGTATGATTGCCAATTTTCACTTCAAAATCGCCAATTACATATTTATCCCAATACCACATTTTGACTTTTGTTTGCATAAGAGTATATTTTTCCGTTTTCCAGTTTTCAAAGAAATAAGCGCTGTCCATCTCAATTTCAGCATTACCACCCGTATCCAGCATAAAATTATCTTCCCTGTTGTTGTCAATGCTTGCTTTAACAACAAGCCAGTTATATGCGCCTGGCAATTCTATAAAATCCACGAAATGAATGGAATCGGGTAATGTTTTCGTTTCGGACTTAACATAAGTGTTAATGGTTATGAGAAAAACAAACAGTAAAACTGTATTTTTTTTAATATTGTTGATTTTCATCTGTTCTAAATAATTTTATAGTTATTTTTTCTGTACTTGATTTTTTTCTTCAAAATACTTATTCGGTTTGAGGTAAAGAATATTATGTTTGTAATCCAAAATCATATTGAACCGTTTTAACAAAGCTAATCCTATAAGCCCATCAGCACCGTCAATCATATCAATTCTATCGTAACCTTTATCATTTTTTACTCTTCTTGCCGGAACATTGTTCAATAAAAATGTGCCCATCTGTAACGAATCAATTCGCCAGCGATAATCCTGTTCGCCGTAAGAATGTATACTTCGCAAAATATCAGCATGTTTTATATCCAGCAGTAAATTATGAGCGAAATCCCGCTTCATAATAATTCCGCCATGCGTCGTACCAAAATCAATAAGAAACAGTCCGCTTTTTGTTCGATTATCATTTGTACGAAAACCGTCTATACGTATATTCTTGTGATTGCAGCCTTTATGATCTCTATTATACATGGGAAGCGCTATATAACTGCTATCGACAATGACTGTATCGACAAATGCTATCTTATTATTATCATAATCAATCAGAGTTATCTTGTTTTCAAAAATGCTATCGCCAACTATTGCATCAATATTCGTGCATCCATATCCATCTTTTAAATTATAGACTTTAAATTTTGTAACATTCAAACTGTATTTTCCATACCTAATTGTCAAGTTGCCAGAGTAATAAGCTGTCCAGTAATACATTTTAAAAGGAGGAGGAGAATAAATAAATTTTGCTGTTTCAAATAATTTCTGGAAAAAAAATGTACTGTCAATAACTATTTCATGTCCATAACCGCTGTCAAGATCGGCTCTTCCCGATATACCGTTAAATTCAAATTCAGTATTAATAGAAGAGCAGTCGGTAAAGTCTGAAAACTTAATATTTGCAGTATCCATTTGTGCAAAGCAAAGTGAGAAAAATGGGAAAAATGCAATAATAAAAAAACTATGATGTTTAATTATTAATAAAAGTTCATATAATTTTATACTCATCAACTGAAAAACATGGGAAAAATTAAGCTGCAAAGATAATACAAACCAGGCAATTGAAAAAATAATTTATTGCACAAAATAAGTACAATTTATTGTACAAAATAATTTATTTACAGCATTGCTGCTGGATTGCTTCGCTAACGCTCGCAATGACGATGCAAGATTCGCGCTTTCATGCTTTCGCGCTTTGCACAACGTGTATGGTGTCTCTTCCAAAAAGATATTTTGGGAGTTTTGAAAAAAAATTGTAATTTTGAGCCATTATATAAAGCATTATTATTATGGGCGCATTTACTCAATACGAGCCGCTTGACGAATACAAAAACGTTTACAAAGCGCAGCACGAAAAAAATGTATCGGAACATTTTGAAAATCTTGTCCGACAAAGCGCTGTCGATGAGACAGAAAACCGTAAAACCGTTAAGCAAATAGACCAAAAAAAGCAGGAAATCGCAAAATTCGACAAGGTAAACCGCCGAAAAAAAACGTTGCGCGGTCTTCTTATTTTTGTAATTGTAATAGCGTGTATTGCAATCAGTTATTGCATATATGAATATTTTGTCGAAAATTTTTATACCGATCTTACAATAGGTATTTCTGGCAGCTCGGTTGTAATAATTGTTGTATTCCTTTTGTTAATCTTCAAAAATCTGAATCCGAAGATCAGAACTTTAACGCAGATTTTGGAAAAACTGAACAAAACGCTTAATGAACTGATTAACAGAGCATACGCACAACTTGAGCCGCTGTTCGCATTGTTCAATCGACAAATTTCTTCGCGTTTGATGGAAAAAACCTATCAGCTCATTCAGTTAGATGATTTTTTTGAGATTCGCCGCTACGACTATCTGAATCGCAAATTCGGCTTGCCCGACAGCAACGAAAATCCTAATGAATCAACCTTTTTTGTGCAAAGCGGCGAAATCAACGGCAATCCATTTTGTTTTTTCAAAACGCTCAATCATTTTATGGGTAACAAAACATACGAAGGCACAAAAACGATTTACTGGACAGAGCATTACACCGACGCCAACGGCAAACGTCGGAGTCGCTCGCGTTCAGAAACGCTGCACGCATACGTTACCAAGCCGTTCCCCGAATATTACTACAACACTTATTTGGTGTATGGCAACGAAGCCGCGCCGAATCTTATTTTTTCAAGAAAGCCCTCATTTGCAGGCGAATACGATGATGAGCGGAAGTTGGAAAAAAAAGTAAAACACGAAATCAAGGATTTGGAATCGGAAATGCGAAAACGTGTAAAACGCGGCGAAAATTTCACTGTGATGGGCAACGGTGAGTTTGACGTGCTTTTTGGCGCAACCGACCGCAACCACGAAACCGAATTTCGACTGCTTTTCACGCCTGTTGCGCAACGCGAAATGTTGAAATTGATAAAAGACAAAACAATATCTTGGGGCGACGATTTTTTGTTCAAAAAGCACAAAATGGTGAATTTCATTGCACCCGCCCACCTGAAAAGTTTTGATATTTCGGGCAACCCGCAACATTACACACATTACGATATTGACACTGTACGCCGACAATTCAATGATTATAATAATCTGTATTTTAAGCAGTTATATTTTTCTTTCGCGCCGTTTTTGGCAATTCCGCTTTACCAGCAACACAAGCCGCACGAGTTTATTTACCGCGATGTGTATAATTCCAATCTTTGCGGCTATGAACACGAATGTGAGGTAAATCGCCGAGATGTTTCACTTTTTGCACACCGCCATTCCGTTACACGCAACATACTGAAAACCGCAGTCCGATCGCACGACAGCGAAAACGACAACATTTCAGTTTCGGCTTACGGTTTTCGCTCTGAACGGCGCACCGACTATGTCTCGGTTTTCGGAGGCGACGGACGTTACCACAACGTTCCCGTGCATTGGGACGAGTATATATCTGTCTGTAATACAATAAATTATTCTATAAATGTGGAAGAGGCGAGAAATTAGAATTTGTTTTTCAATGACAGATATTAAAAATTATTACTAACTTTGCAAACGTTTTACAAATCAAATTTTTACTAAAAAATGGCAAACGAATTAGACGAAATGCGTCCGACAATCAACGAACAGGGACGCGATATTAATGTAATCGAAAAGCAATTGCCTGTGACGGTGGGAGTTGGCTCTACATTTTTTGAAATTGCCCTCTGGTTTTTGGGCATTATTCCCGGACTGATTTTTCTGTTTATGAAAATCAGCGCAAAAAACTATCTGCAAAAATTACAGCAGAAAATTCAGCACGATGCCTCGCAAATCGACAATTATTTGGAGCAGCGAGTTATCATTCTGCAAAATGCGGTCGGCATCGTCAATAAAGCGATTGACTTGGACAAAGACGTCATGAAATCGGTAGCGGCGTTGCGTAGCGGCAAAACGCTCACAGACGGCAACCGAGCCGAATTTCAGGGACAAATCGACACGCTCTATACGCGCCTGAATTTGTCGGTAGAGCAGTACCCAGAACTCAAAGCGCACGCCTCTCTTGCAGATGCAATGCAGCAAAATTCCTATCTGCAAAAGGAAATTACGGCAGCCCGCGAGGTGTATAACGACACGGTTATGCGATGGAATCAGGACATTTTCGACTGGCCTACAAAGCAAATTGTAGCCGCCCGCGCAGGCTACACTACCCGCATTCCTTTTACCGCATCTAAAGAAACCAAAGAGCAAGCGAGGGGAACATTTTTCTAAAAAAACAATCTGAGATTTTTGCATGTGAGTCAAAAATATGCCCACGAGTTGCCTGTGCTTCCCGTTTAAAATTATGGAGACGTTGTGCTATGCACAACGTCTCCGACAAAAAACGTCGTTTAAAAATAATTAATTCTTTTTACCGCACGATTTAGTCTTTGCTGCTGCATCGTCTTTTTTCTTTGAACAGCAAGCTTTCTCTTTTTTCTTCTTGTCGCAGGAAGCATTTTCTTTCTTCTCGCAATTTTCTTTCTTATCCTTGCAACAAGCGCTTTCTTTCTTTTCGCAATTTTCTTTTTTAGCCTTGCAGCACTCTTTTTTAGTTTCGTTATCAGCCTGCATTGGAACTGAAATGGTCAAAGCAAAGACCATTATTAAAGGAAATATCAACTTTCGCATATACATATAAACATTATTATTATTAATATACGGGTACAAAGGTAATGCAAATTTTGAAAGTCTTGTTATAGAGAAAATTAAAAATACATAAAAAGAGTTAGTGACAAAGATACTTACCACATAAACCTTACTAAAAAGTCATAAGAACTAAAATATGGTGCATGTTTAGTATGATCATCATATTTCAGGATGAAAGTTATGTGTCCAACATAAAATTCCACCGATAGTTGTTCTTCCCATTTACGATTATTGTCCACTATAAAATCGCTGTATGGTAATGGCGCCAGAATATTAGCTTTGTTTAGCTCATAAGACAAATAAGCGTTCATTATTCCATATTCGAAAACTTCAGACGTCAGCTTAGGCTCTTCAATATCGCAATAATAATAAGCTCCCGTAGCATCTTCATATATTTCCCATATAAAATCTCTTGCCGAATCAGCATAGGATTTTACGGTGTAAGAAATAGTTTCTGAATTAACAAAAACTTCATTCTTTTCGTTATAATATTCCCTTGTACAGGAATTTAAAGCAATTGAAACAATTGCGGCAAAAAATATCTTTTTCATAATTACAATAAAATTGATTTATGCTTTTAAAATTTTCAACAGATAATTCCAGAATTTCTGTACTGATGCTATTTCAACTTTTTCATCCGGCGAATGAGGATATTTAATTGTTGGTCCGAAAGATACAGTATCCAGTCCCGGAACGTTAGATAAAATTATGCCACATTCCAAACCTGCGTGCATGACTTCAACTTTGGGCTTAAAGCCGCGTTCTTCTTCAAATATTTTTTCCATTGTTGCCAAAATAGCTGATTTTGGATTTGGATCCCATCCAGGATATTCGTTGTCGATTTGGATGTAATCAGCTCCTGCCAAACTATATACGCTTTTTGCAACGTTGCAAATCAACTCTTTCTTGCTTTGAGAAGATGAACGAGCAAGGAAACGGATCTCCGTAGAGCCTTCGCACGACTGAACTACTGCCATATTGATAGATGTTTCAACGATAGACGGAAACCTGGCAAACATATTGGCAACACCATTAGGCGAAGCTATTGCCGCGTGGATCAGTTTGTTTTGTATATCCGTTGGCATCAGTTTTATTTCAGAGGCAATATCAATCTGTTCGGATTTAATGTATATTCTGTCTTCTATTCCGTCAAATTCATCATTGAACAATTTTTCGTATTTATCAATCATTTCAAGGAGTAGCCCGTACTTTTCCTTGCTGTCGACAAGGATTATGGCGAAAGATTCGCGCGGGATTGCATTTCTTAACGTTCCGCCTGAAACAGATGACAGTCTGACATTAAGAGAGGAAGCGACATCTTTCAGGAAGCGGAACAGCAATTTATTTGCATTAGCTCTTCCTAAATGAATATCTACGCCACTGTGTCCTCCTTTTAATCCTGTTAAAGAAATTTTAGCTGCAATTTCGTTCTTAACAGTAAATGATTCATCTTCATATTTAAAGCGAACAGTTACGTCTGCTCCACCTGCACAACCAATGTAGAGTTCTCCATCCTGTTCAGAATCAAGATTTAGCATTATTTTTCCATTAACGAATCCCTGCCTGATTGCTTTTGCGCCATACATGCCAGTTTCTTCGTCGGTAGTAAATAAAGCCTCTAACGGACCGTGTTCCAAATCTTTTGCTTCGAGAATAGACATCATTGTTGCTACTCCAATGCCATTATCAGCGCCCAAAGTAGTTCCTTTAGCTTTTACCCATTCGCCATCAATATAGGCATTTACAGGATCTTTTGTAAAATCAAAATTGATATTCGAATTAGCTTGCGGAACCATATCCAAATGACTTTGCAAAATAATAGTTGGCTTATTTTCCCGTCCTTGTGTAGCCGGTTTGCGGATACAAATGTTATTGGCGTCATCTCGGCTTGTTTCTAAGTTAAGCTGTTTGCCAAAATTTTCTATAAAAGCCGTTATAGCTTCACTGTGTCCTGAAGGACGTGGAATTTGCGTCAATTCATAAAAATGCTTCCACACATTAGAAGGAGCAAGATTCAAGATGCTGTTTTCCATAAATTTGAATTTATTATTATGTTAATATTATTTCATTTTCCTTTATTTGCAATTGGTAAAGCCACTACGCCAAACATACCGAATAAAGCGGTAAACAGAATTGATTGAATAGTATGCGTACAGAGCGCAAAAGCAGCGGCGTTAGTATCGCTGACTCCAAACCCGATTAAAGCGGTAATAACCATAAAATGCCAGGGACCAATACCGGCAGGAATGGGAACCGCAACAGCAATGCTACTCATGCCAAAAGCAATAAGACCACAGTTCAATCCCAAATCTTTTGTAAAGGGGAATGCGTAGAAGCATATATAGAAATACAAAAAATAGCAGATCCATATCAGCAGTGTGTATATGATAAATCTCTCTTTTTTATCCATGTATAAAATACTTCTAATTCCTTCCCATATATCGGATATTGTTTTTTTTATTTTCTTTATAAAAGGATATTCCTTGAATAAAACGAAACAAAGTCCAACGGCACAGATAATAAGAATAATTATTGCATAAGTCCATACAGAAGAAAAAATGATTTTGAACTTGTCAAAAATATCGGGATGTTGCTCGAAGAAAGTTTCAAAATAAGGAACATTCAGTATAAATGCTATAATAACAATAATTGCTACCGAAAACAGATCTGATAAACGGTCGGTTATTAACGTTCCGACGAGCTTTGTAAAAGGTATTTTCTCATAACGGTTTATCATTGTGCATCGCCATATTTCCCCGAAACGCGGAATGCCAAGATTTACGCCATAATTACCCCATACAGCATATATCAAATTTGATTTTTTAGGATTATATCCTAAAGGCTGAATCAGTAAATGCCAGCGGTATGCGCGAATCGTGTTTGCGATCAATGCAAAAGGCAGCGATAACGCTATAATCCAGTAATTAACATCATTACGCAACGCTTTAGATATTTCTTTGAAATCCATATTATAAAATATCAGCCAAAGTATAAGTAAGCCAAAAAGCAGGGGGATAAATGTTTTCAAAAACTGTTTTATCTTTAACTTGCATTTATGATTCATAATTTTTTCTTCCGTTAATTTTTTATTTGCGCGCAAAGGTACAAAATATTTTTAAGAAATTCTCTGAAAAACAGATTTTTTGCTGGGCAAACGTCAAAAAATGTCATTGATTAAGCAAGATACTACACTTTCATAAATCTCGTGAAAATCAAGATTCAGACAATTACCGTTCCTTAATTGGGATATATTGCTGTTTGTCTAATATGTTGCGGTATGCAGGACGGATAATCCGTTTACTTTTGAAAATCAGTTCTTCGATGCGGTGTGCAGTCCATCCAACGATACGCGACATAGCAAACAGAGGAGTATAAATTTCCTGTGGCAAGCCAATCATTTCATAAACAAATCCGGAATAGAAATCAATGTTGGACGAAACCCTTTTTTTTGCCCCCTTGAAAATATAGAAAGCATCAATAGCCCGTTCTTCCAGCAATTCGAGGAATGAAAATTCTTCTTCCCTGTTTTTCTCTTTGGCAAGATCGCGAGCCAGTTCTTTCAGCAGTAGGGCGCGCGGGTCTGAAATGGTATATACAGCATGACCTATTCCGTAGATCAATCCAGTCCGGTTATATACTTCTTTTTTCAGCATCCGTTGAAAATAAGCGTCTATTTCCTCGACATCTCTCCAGTCGGAGATGTTTTCTTTCAGGTGATTAAACATATCTACTACCTGTATGTTAGCGCCGCCGTGCAAAGGACCTTTCAGCGAACCGATACCTGCGGCAATTGCCGAATATGTATCAGTTCCAGTAGAGCTTGTTACCCGCACCGAAAAAGTTGAATTGTTCCCGCCACCGTGTTCTGCCTGAAGGACAAGCAATAAATCAAGCGTACGTGCTTCGAGCATGGTATAATCTCTTTTCAGCATGTGCAGGAAGTTTTCCGCCAGACTCATGTTTTCGTGAGGATGACGTATATGAAGCGAACGCGCCTGCGAACTGTGTCGCAGAATATTATATGCATAAGCTATAATTGCAGGGAACTTTGAAATCAATTGAATGGACTGTCTCATTAAGTTTTCGGGCGATATATCGTCGGGATTATCGTCGAAATTATACATTTCGAGTACAGAGCGCGCCAGAATATTCATAATATTCTGTCCTTCCAAATCAATAATATTCATTTTGGTTTTTTGTTCCAGCGGCATGTTGTCGTTTATTAATTCCTGGAAATTTTTCAGTTCGTCCCTGTCGGGCAAGTCGCCGGAAAGCATCAGGTATGCAACTTCTTCAAAGCCAAAACGTTTTTCCCTAATCAAGTCATGTACAATATCTTCGATGTCGTATCCGCGATAAAACAGTTTACCCGGAATAGCTTTCAAACCGCCCTCTGGTAAACGTTCATAGCCAACTACGTTTCCGATTTGGGTAAGACCTACCAGCACTCCGGAGCCGTCTTCATTGCGAAGTCCACGCTTCACATTATATTTTTCAAACAAATCGTTGTCGATTCTACAGGTTGTTTTAACCGATTCCGATAATTTATAAATCAAATACTCTTTTTTCATTTTTTCTGATATTATTAATTTATTAAACTTGTCAATCTTTCTCCAAACTGAATCGTTCCCATTGGTTTACCGTTTGCCATAAACCTGGACAAATCAAGAGTAGCTTCTCCATTAATAAACAATTTACTTAATGATTCGGTTATCAGTTCTGCCGCTTTTTTCCATCCGATATATTCCAGCAGCATGACTGACGAAAGTATAAGCGAACATGGGTTAACTATATTTTTCCCTGCAATGTCGGGCGCAGTTCCGTGTGTTGCTTCAAAAATTGCATGTCCTGATTGATAGTTGATATTTGCCCCAGGCGCGATTCCTATACCACCAACCATTGCCGCCAGCTGGTCGGAAATATAATCTCCGTTTAGATTCAGCGTAGCAACGACAGAATATTTTTCCGGCGTCAAAAGCGTATTTTGCAGGAAAGCGTCGGCGATACAATCGTTGATAACGATCTTTCCTTCTTTTATTTCCCTTTCAAATTCCCGCTCAGCCAAAGCATATCCCCATTTTTTGAATCCACCTTCGGTAAATTTCATAATATTTCCTTTATGTACTAATGTAACCGCAGGCAGTCCATTTTCCAAAGCATACGTTATGGCAGCCCGCACCAGACGTTCCGTACCTTCAACCGATACAGGTTTTATTCCGAAAGCCGACGTTTCTTCAAAGCGGATATTTTTCACGTTCATTTCTTCTTTCAGAAATTTAAGAACACGCGCAGCTTCCGGCGTTCCCTGCGCCCATTCGATACCGGCATAGATGTCTTCGGTGTTTTCGCGAAAAATCGTCATATTCACTTTCTGCGGCTCTTTTATGGGTGATGCAACTCCGCGAAACCAGCGTACCGGTCGCAGGCATACATACAAATCAAGCGTTTGCCTCAAGGCTACGTTCAACGAGCGGATACCTTCGCCCACAGGCGTAGTAAGAGGACCTTTAATACCAACAAGATATTCGCGGAAAGTTTCCAATGTTTCCACCGGCAACCATTCGCCTGTTTCGCGAAAGGCTTTTTCCCCGGCAAAAACTTCTTTCCATTCGATTGAACGTTGTCCATTGTATGCTGTTTCTACCGCTTTATTTACTACTTGCCTGTTAACGTCGCTTATCTCTTTACCAACGCCGTCGCCTTCGATGAAAGGTACAGTCAGGCAATCAGGAACAATAAGTTTGGAATGATGTTTTGTTAATTTCATAATTTCAGGTATTTTTACTTATGTTTTTTTCTTTATTTTTCAGATAATTCAATGCGCTTCCAGCTTTCCACCATTTTATCTGCAATTCATTAAATGTATGATTTGCGGCAAAAGACTCTTCCGTGCCATCTTCGTGATGAAGCGTTACAGTCAGCGGTTTGTCCTGTTCAAAATCGCCGGAAACGGTAATCCTGTCCATTTCCCGCACCTTATCGTAATCGTTCCTGTCGGCAAAAGTAATCGCCAACATTCCCTGTTTTTTCAGATTGGTTTCGTGAATACGGGCGAAACTTTTTGCTAATATCACTTTAACATTGAGGAATCGAGGTTCCATTGCGGCATGTTCGCGCGAAGATCCTTCTCCGTAATTTTCTTCAGCCACGACAATAGAAGATATTCCATTCACTTTGTAGCTGTATGCCACCTCCGAAACGGTTCCGCATTTTCCGGTTTCAATATTCAATACCAAATTGGTTTTTCCGTTAAACATATTGACGGCGCCCATGAGCAGGTTTCCCGATATATTTTCCAAGTGTCCGCGAAAACGCAGCCATGATCCAGCCATAGAAATATGATCGGTAGTACATTTTCCAGACGTCTTAATCAGGAGAGGCATTTTATCCAGTTCGCCAGCCTGTGGTTCCGGAAAAGGCAGTAACGCCTGCAATCTTTCTGATTCAGGATTTATTATAACATCTTTATTTTCGCCTGTTGGCGCAATATAACCGCTGTCGTCTACCTCAAATCCTCCTGGCGGAAAATCTGTTCCCTGCGGCTCTCGAAGCTTGACTTCCCTGCCATCTTCTGTTTTTAACGTATCGGTCAGGGGATTAAAGCACAAATCGCCTGCAACAGTCAATGCCACAGTAATTTCGGGAGAAGCAACAAAAGCGTAAGTATTTGGATTCCCATCGGCGCGTTTGGCGAAATTACGGTTAAACGAAGTAACTATGGAGTTTTTTCGCATGTTATCATCAATATGGCGCTTCCATTGTCCGATGCAGGGACCACAGGCATTTGCCATTATCACGCCGCCTATTTTTTGGAAATCGGCAATCAATCCGTCGCGTTCCGCAGTATAGCGGATTTGTTCCGATCCGGGATTAACAATTAAGTTAGCTTTTACCGGAATTTTATCTTCCAACGCCTGTCGAGCAATGGAGGCTGCCCTACTCAAATCCTGATAAGATGAATTTGTACACGAACCGATTAATCCAACCTCCATACGCTGTGGATAGTCGTTTGCTTTTAAGCGCGCGGAAAATTCAGAAATCGGCGTAGCGGCATCGGGCGAAAAAGGACCGTTGATATAAGGTTCCAAAGTCTGCAGATCAATTTCAATCACCTGATCGTAATAAAGTTCTGGGGTAACCGAAGTTTCCCTGTCGGCGCGCAGACATGTAGCGTTTTGCTCTGCATATTTTGCTATTTTTGAGCGTCCGGTAGCATTAAGATATGCAGACATGGATTCATCGAAAGGAAATATTGAAGTTGTAGCCCCTACTTCTGCTCCCATATTGCAAATAGTAGCTTTTCCAGTGGCGGAAAGTGAATCTGTTCCTTCCCCAAAATATTCGATAATCGAATTTGTACCGCCTTTTACTGTCAATAATCCTGCAATTTTCAGGATAATATCCTTTGGCGACGCCCATCCGGTTAATTTACCGGTCAGTTTAACGCCAATGATACGCGGCATTTTTAATTCCCATTCCATTCCACTCATTACATCAACAGCATCTGCTCCGCCAACACCAATGGCAATCATGCCCAGTCCTCCGGCGTTGGGTGTGTGCGAATCCGTACCGATTATCATTCCGCCAGGGAAAGCGTAATTTTCCAGAACAACCTGATGAATAATACCGGCTCCCGGTTTCCAGAATCCTATATCATATTTATCAGACACTGATTTCAAGAAATCATAAACTTCTCTGTTGCTTTCCATAGCATAAGAAATATCAGCCTGCGCTCCCTTGTTGGCTTGAATCAGATGATCGCAGTGTACAGTTGCAGGGACTTCCGATTTTTCCTTACCAGCATTCATAAATTGCAATAATGCCATTTGCGCTGTTGCATCCTGCATAGCCACCCTGTCGGGACGAAAATTGACATAATCAATACCTCTCCGGAAATCAGATATTTGTTCTGCACTATATAAATGAATATATAAAATCTTCTCAGCCAGAGTCATCGGGCGACCGAGAATTTTCCTGACATTCGCTGTTTTTTCCGCAAGAAGCGAATAAAAACTTTCCAACATTCTTAAATCATATACCATAAAATTCAAAAGGTTTACATATTTATTTTCACTTGTTTTTTTGTTATACTTTACGCGGTTTATTTGTGCTTTGTCATTGCGAGCATTAGCGAGGCAATCCAGTTGTAAATAAATAGATTACTGGATTGCTTCAGGCTTCGCTTTCGCAATGACGTTGCTTAAAGCCATACCGTGCAGAATATATGAAAAAAACATAACCGTATTTTATATTACTAACAATTTTTATGTTTCTATCCTACATTTCCTTCCAGACTGATTTGCAGCAGTTTTTGCGCTTCTACTGCAAATTCCATCGGAAGTTTGTTTAGCACTTCTCTGGCATATCCGTTGACAATCAGCCCGATAGCTTCTTCGGTAGAAATGCCGCGCTGATTGCAGTAAAACAGCTGGTCTTCGCTGATCTTTGATGTTGTTGCTTCATGTTCAACAACTGCCGAATCATTTTGAATATCCATGTATGGAAAAGTATTTGCTCCGGAAGTATTACTAAGTAGCAGACTGTCGCATTGCGAATGTGTTCGTGCATTTTCTGCTTCTTTATTAATCCGTATCAAACCGCGATAGCTATTCTGGCTTTTTCCCGCAGAAATCCCTTTTGAAACGATTCTGCTTTTGGTATTCTTACCAATATGAACCATTTTTGTTCCGGTATCCGCCTGCTGATAATTGTTTGTTACTGCTACCGAATAAAATTCGCCGACAGAATTATCGCCAAGAAGTATGCAACTCGGATATTTCCATGTAATTGCCGAACCTGTCTCTACTTGCGTCCATGAAATTTTGGAAGATTCTCCTTTGCAGAGACCACGTTTAGTTACAAAGTTATAAATTCCTCCGCGCCCGTTTTTATCGCCTGGATACCAGTTCTGAACTGTGGAATACTTCACTTCCGCCCTGTCGAGAGCAATAATTTCAACAATTGCCGCATGAAGCTGATTTTTATCGCGCATTGGAGCAGTACAGCCTTCAAGATAGCTGACATAAGCGTCTTCTTCCGCCACAATTAACGTTCTCTCAAATTGTCCCGTATTCATAGCGTTAATCCTGAAATATGTGGACAGTTCCATCGGACATCGCACCCCTTTCGGTATGAATACAAACGATCCATCGCTGAATACGGCAGAATTGAGCGCAGCAAAAAAATTATCGCGATAAGGCACTGAACTCCCCATATATTTTTTCACCAAATCGGGATGTTCTTTTACTGCTTCACTAAAAGAACAGAAAATAATTCCCTTTTCAGCCAGATTTTCCTTATAAGTTGTTTTTACGGAAACACTGTCCATAACGGCGTCAACAGCCATTCCAGAAAATATTTTCTTTTCGTGCAGAGGAATCCCCAGTCTATCGAAAGTCTTTAATAATTCAGGATCTACATCCTCTTCATTTATATGATTTGCTTTTGTTTTTGGCGCAGCATAATAAATAATATCCTGATAATCAATAGAAGGAACTTCAAGATGCGCCCACTCCGGCATTTTCAGCGTTAACCAGTAACGATAGGATTCCAGGCGGAAATCCAGTAACCATTCCGGTTCGTTCTTAATAGAAGAAATACGCCTAATTACATCTTCGTTCAATCCTTTGGAAATAAAATCAGTATGAATATCCGTAACAAAACCGTACTCGTAATTTTTGTTCGTAAATTCGTTTAAAATATCACTGGAACTGCTCATGACAAATAATTTCAGACTACAAATATAACGCTTATTTATCAGAATCACCTAAATTTCATTTGAACTTTTTCATTTCAACAGTAAAACCTGTA
>JAIRPX010000148.1 GCA_031256775.1 Dysgonamonadaceae bacterium | reverse complement strand
GCTCGGCGTTGGAACTGTTGGGATTGGCGCATTACCTGCAAGTTAATACGCAGGAAACTACCGTATTTGTAGAAAGCAAGACATCGCTGCCTTTGTGGTTTACCAATAATCAATGGGACACCAATCCGAAAATATTTACTGTCTCTCTTTTCAAAAAAAGCGAAACTGGCTTAACCGATTTTCAGAACGGAGAACTGAGCATGAAAATAGCCAATGCTGCCTGTGCGATGATGGAATGTTTATCGCTATGTCCCAGTCAATTCCCTTTGACAGAGGCTTATGAATTGATGGAAGGGTTGGCTTCGCTTCGACCTGCACAGATACAAACGCTTTTAGAGCAATGCAAGTCCATAAAAGTGAAACGATTATTTCTGTATTTTGCGGAAAGAGCCGGTCATAGTTGGTTTAAGTATATTGATACCAAACAAATAGATTTAGGAAGCGGCGTGCGCAGCTTGGCGAGTGATGGAATGTTTGTATCGAAATATCAGTTAGTTTTACCGAAAGAAATTGTACAATGAAAGAAGCGTATAAAAAACAGGTAGCTTTGCTTTTGGATATTCTTCCGAGTATTGCGGAAGAAAAGGCTTTTGCTCTGCATGGCGGGACGGCGATTAATCTTTTCCATTTAGACATGCCCCGTTTTTCGGTCGATATTGACCTGACGTATATTCCTTTCAGTAATGACAGGAACACGGATTTGAACAATATCCGCAATTCTTTGGAAGCCGTAAAAGTACGGTTGAAAAGCCGGATACCTGCTGTTCGATTTTCCGATCAGCAAAGAGCGTCGGAAGAATTGAAGTTGATTTGTTCCACGCCGGATGCAATGGTGAAAATAGAAGTGAATCAAATTAATAGAGGATTGATAGCAGAACCGTGTCCCAAAGTTTTGTGTAATCAGGCGCAGGAAGTGTTCGACCGCTTTTGTGAGGTTACAACCGTTTCATCGGGACAATTATGGGGTGGAAAAGTGAACGCGGCATTAGACCGTCAGCATCCGAGGGATTTGTTTGACATGCGAAACTTGTTCAATGAGACAGGCTATACCAATGAAATAAAAACAGGTTTTTTGTTCTTCCTGCTGTGTGGAAATCGACCGTTCCACGAATTGCTGAACCCGAAAAGACTTGACCAGCGAATTGTGGTCAACAGCCAATTTAATGGAATGACCGACCAGTCCTTTTCGTATGAGGAATTTGAGGAAATAAGGGAACAAGTAATTTTAGAAGTTAATAAATCACTAACAGATAAGGATAAAGTGTTATTGCTTGCCTTTACCAAAGGCGAGCCGGTTTGGGATGAAGTAAATTATAGCATGTTTCCTGCCATTCGATGGAAACTGCTCAATATTAGTAAATTGAAGGACAGTAATCCGCAAAAGTATCGGGAACAAGTAGAGTTGATGGAAGAATTGTTTGATACTTGAAAGTCGCCCTCATAAAATTTCTATGAAATTTTATGAGGAACGCGAAATTCGAGATACAACTTCGCTGTATTGTTCTGGGTTTTCGATGATTGAGAATTTAACCTGCACAAAAATTTGTAAAATATCTGCCTTGTCTTTTCTGGCTGTATTGTAGATTGAGGCGGGAGTTTGTCCGCCGTTCACAATTTACCATTCCGATTTTATATTGTATTCCAAAAGTCCCTTTTTGGTGTTTCGCCGCCGTATTGTATTTATTTTGATTTGTTTATAACCGATTTGTTTCATACTTTCGGCAATAATTTCCTGCGTTTCAACAAAATGTCCGTAAAAAGAAGAATTACCTACAATGTAATTTATTTTGGCTTGCGGTTTCAATAAACTGCTCATTTTCAATAAATGCGAATAAATATCATCAAAATATTTGTGAACATATTTACTCATTGTTTCCGCATTTTTATCCTCGCATTTGCCAATCTTTTCGCAAACATCATAAAGTCGGTCTGGCAAATTGTGATTTGTTGGCGTCCAATTTTTCAGATTGCTGGTCGCTATTCCCCACGTTCCTCCGATTGCTTCCCAATCTAACGCACCCGCATCGCTGCCATTTTTCAAAAATTTCACCCAATACATATAAGGTCGTAATTCTCTGATATAACTTATTCTATTTGGATAGGGCGGCGAAGTTATTACCACATCAAAAAAATCTGTTGTATTTTGCGACATTTCTTTTGAATCGGTGTGTATTACTTCTGCTTGTCCGTTCAGTTGTATCTTCGCGGAACATATTATATTTGAAAATATATCTTTGAACAGGTTTTTAATTTGCAAAAATCCATATTGAACAGTATTTTCTTTGAACGACATCGAAACGTGATTAAATGCCACCGAAGACGTTTCAATAATCAATCGCGAAAAAGCCACCCAAACAAGATTATGGTAATGATTGCCATTCGGTTCGCCAAAAATTTCTACAAGCCGATTGCGAATACTTGCCAAAATACACAATGTGTCCGTATGCCACCAACGCTCAATATTATGAATAGGTGGAATCCAATAGTTGTCTGCAACAACAACTGTATCAAGACAATGATTAAATTCATTTTGCAACGCCAACAATTCGCAAATGTCATAATTGTGGCATTTGATATTCCCCAGCCAAATAAGAAATGGATTGATTTCGTACAAAATCGAAGAAAAACCCAATTCAGATGCGACTAAACCCGTTGTTGCCGTTCCCGAAAAAGGGTCAAGAATCAAATCGCCTTTTTTGCAATCTTCTTTTATGATTTCGTGTACCAATTTGACAGAATAAGCAGGCGTAAGGTGCAACCAACCGTGCCGCCCCAAATCAGTGTTATACTTGAAAGTATAATCGGCTCTTTTGGATACGCCAATCTTTTCTATATCAAATGGGATTTCAGTTTGCATCTAATAAAGTTTTTAGTACAGAGTTAATTTCGGTTTTGAAAATTTCGGAATTGTTTTTGAAAAACGCAGCAAGGTCGTAACCTAAAATCGTTTTGCAAAAAGCAAAGAGCGACTGTTGCGGATTGTTTGAAACCGTACCTGTTATTACACCGCAACGGCTATTTTTATAGCGAAGTACAATGTCGGAATCAATCTGCGAAGAAAATATCGCAAAAACAGGCAGATAACCATTTGCATAAGCCACAGTCGCATTATCTATATCTGCGTTTTGCCGTTTGCTGTCTTTGCTTTTGTAGCCTTATCTAACTTCAAAAACAATGCCGTTTTGTGGGATTTGTTTAATAGACAAATCCGTGCAATAATTTTTAAGCCATTCCTGCAATCGCTCTTTTAATCCTGCACTTCGGATTTCGTTCAATTCCAAACGACCGTCAAGTGAAAGGATTTTTGTTTTTCCGCCCTGTGTTTTTGGTTTCATAACTCCATTGTGCAAATTCTCTGTCGCTGTATTGCGTTGTGTCAATGATTATTTCGCGGAATAAATGCTCGCAGCCAACACCTATTTGCCTGTAAATAGAAGTCATTCCGCCTGCCGCTTTGTGCGCGGCATACATCAAATTGCTATCAAGCCCTATCCACGAGTAAAACAGGTCAGAGCCGTAAAGTTCCAAAAAAACTTCGAGCGAAACGCCATCTGTATTTTGACTTTCACCGAATTTTGGTTTGTAATCCTTGCATTTGCGGATTGGTGCAAGGAAAAGGTTGAGATATTTTTGTTCTTGTATAATCATATATTTATACTTTTAATGTTTTATTATTCCGGTCATATTCAGCACCTACACAATAAGGTGTGTTGTTTAATTCATCAGCAACCATTGAGGTTGTGAAAATGATTTGATGTTCTTGTTCTATTGCGCTTGAAATATCAGTCAAAAGTTTCTGGAAATTTTGCGTTCGTTCCTTTTCCATTCCTTTGTCTTCCATATTATCGCACAATATAAACCTTGGATAACGGAAAAAATCCAATTTCAAACTCGCAAAAAAGAGTGAAAATAAAATGGCATTTTTCAAATAAATTTTTGAACTTGCAGAAAAATTGTTACTGCCGTCTAACGAATATGTATCTCGCAAAAAATCTATTTCAACCCATTTTCCACTTCTAAATTCTTCCTGCCTGTCTAAATCATTTTTGAGAATACGCAATGTAATTTCTCTTATTTGTTGCATTGCAGTTTGACGATTTCTCGTTTGTTCATACTCTTTCTGTCTAATTTCTGACTCCAACATTGAAATTTCTGCTGTTAAACGTGCAATTTCCTGTTTCAGTAATTCTATCAATTCAACTGCCTGTAACTGTTGTGTCAGATATTCTATTTTATTTTCAATTTTTCCTTTTTAAACCAACAAATCGTCCAATCTCTCATCTCTTGTTGTTTGGGAATTTTGAATTGACAAGTCCAATTGCTTTTGCAAACTGCGAGCTGTTTCAATACACATTGGCAATTCGCCACTAAAATTCGCCCGCTTTCTTTCTTTTTCTTCAAGCAAACTTTTTGATTCTTTCACCTGTAAATCCATTTCCTGTAAAAGACGTTTTGCGTTTGCTTTTTCTGCTTCATTAGAGAGTGGTTGCTTACAAAGAAAACAATGTCCTTCTGCTACATTATTGATTAATTCATTTAAACATTGGGGACAGTGTGTTAATGGTAATTCTCCTAAAATCTGTCTTGTCAATAAGGAATTATTCAATTCTGATATTCTTTTTTCTAACGTTGAAATGAATTGCTTGGAATCCGCAATATCAATATCTAATTGATTGATATGCGTATGTAGAACTCGTATTTTATTTTTTGCTTCGGATAAGTCAGATTGAATGTTTTCTGAAATCAATGTTGTCCTTTTAGTTGTTTTTACTATTTGTTGCTGTCTTAACTCTGCAATATCAGTATTTATATTTGATAAATTGACCTTTGTTGATTCTATTTCTCTTTGAACAGCAGCAACAGTATTAACTCCTGTGGCTTGCCCGAAAACCTTATTCAAATTTTGAAATTCCCTGTCTTTTTCTTCTTTTTCTCTTTTGGCTTGTTTTAGTCTTAATCGCTGAAAATATAGACTGTCATCATATACACCCAATAAAATTTCTGCAACAGCCTCACGGGTTAGTGGCGGGTCAAAACGTTCAAATCTAAATAAACTTTGTGTGGGAGTTTCTTGGTCAATATATAACAATCGTAAAATTTGGTGCATTGTAATATTGCTGTCTTCCGCGCTTTTAACTTCTGGAAAAGCCAATGCTCTAAAAAGAACATTAGTATAGCTTGCTGTATTTGCCGTTTGTTTATACGGAAACGTTTGCCAATTCATACTGTCTTTTTTCGATTCTTCGTAATTGTTCCAAAAAATACTCATTGGTTGCAAGCCCGATTCATTTATACTTCTTTTCAATGTTACAACAGCACCATTTATACAAACTTCTGCAATAACTTCTTTACATTTCAATGCCTCCGTTGTCCAATTGTTAAAATCGCCCCCAAACACATAAAATATAAAATTGGCAATAGTTGATTTTCCTGAACTGTTTTGCCCACGAATGATATTAACGCCATTATGAAATGTTTCATCATAGGCAATTTGATTGTTATGAGTTCTAACAATCAACCTGTTAAGAAATAATATGGGCTTAACGTTCATCATATCTAAATTCAATTAGTCCTGTTCTGTATTTTAATCCCATTTGTCCATATAACGGTAATTCAGCAAATCCAATTACCAACTTTATGATATTTGCTTTTTCAACAGAAATATCTGCAAATTTTGCAAGCAATTCTTGTGGCAATTCTTTTTCCGTTCTGACAACAGTGTTTTTAGAAAGAGATTTTGCATCAATCAAGCCATAAGAAGCGATACAATGTAAAGCCGCAATCTGGTAAGGTTTCATTCTTTCTATAATTTTTTTTGCGTCAATTAAATCTTCGTATGGATTTTCGTCTTTTTGTTTGAATATCTTTTTCAATTCAGACAAAGCCGTTGGAAACTTTATTTTTCTTGCTTCGTTAGGAAATGTCAGATAAAAATCCCAAATACGCAGTCGGTCAAGTTCGACTTCGTACTGTTTCATTTCAGTTAATAACTGCAACATTCTGAAAGCACAATTATATATGTCGAAAGCAGGGTGATATACTAACATAACTAATTACTCCATTTAATATGACAATTACCTGTGAGAAAAAAAATCATTCCCATAATATCATCTTCGTTATATCGAAATAAATTAATCCCTAAATCCGCCTTGACAGGATTGATAATCCGTTTTGTGATTAACAAATTAATTTTATCCTGCGGCTCATTATCGCATATCAACTTATAGATTTCCATCATAAAGCCCCTTCGGACTTTTGTAAGCAGATATATGTTAATATCCTGTGCAACATTAGAGTATTGAGACGTTTGTATCAGTTTTTTATGAAATCGTTCTTTTACATCTTTCGCATAATCAATCAGATATTCCCTGTGTCCATCTTTAAGTTTTTGTTCTAACCCAATAACCTCATTGTCAATAACGGAATTAAGATAATCCAATTCTTCACAAAATTCACGCAATTCTTGATTACCTGATTTTTCTTCTTGAAATTTATCGTATAAATTCTGCAAATAAACAGAACGTTCATAGGAGTTGTTGATATTCAGCGAATTATCATCTCTGCCTATAAAATCTCTACATATTGTAGCATCGGTTACTGAAATATCATTATGGGGCATACTCAATTATTTTTTGTCTCGACCAACAAAATCTCGACCAATAGTTGTTTTTCCTGAAACATCAACTTTGTTGTTGTTTTTCAGTTCTTTCTTTATGTTATAAACTTTACTTACTGCGAAAATGCTTATTACAAAGCCTAAAATTCCGCAAATGTCTGCAATTACTGATATTACTTCCATATATTTAAATATTATTTTTCAAAAACCATATCTCTATGCCACTCCAAAAACTCCACTTTTGGTAGATACTTCTGCGGCATATTCAATTTTACTTTTTCTATTGGCGCAAAGTATTTTACAAAGTAATCTTTGCTTTTGTTTTTCTGCAAAGCAACCGATAAAATTACTTCGTAATTTACATTTATTCCAATCAAGCCTTTGTCAAACGCTTTGTCGTAAAGTGCTGAAAGGCAAATTCCGTTTTCGGGGTTTAGCCGTTCCTGCTCGTTGGCTGCCCACGGAATTATATGACTTGCAAACAACAAATCAGGCACATCAATTCCTGTAATCGCACATTGTTTATTGTAATTTGCCAAAACAATCTGACGGAAAACATTCTGATTGACACGGGTTTTTACTTCGCGGATTTTGGTTTCGCCTTTCAGATTGGCAATGTCAAACAGCAATTCATTAAACTTTGTTTCAATGGTTTGGTGTTCTTTTTCGGCTAAAATGCGTTCACTTTCAAAAATTAAGGCATCGCGATTGTTGGCAAACTCGTCCCAAATTGGCTGGCACTGTTTCTGCCCGCCGACCATTCCCTTAACGCCACGACTTTGGTGGTAAGGGTCGCAAGAAGCGTAATTGACAAGGCGAAGCGTAACGGAATTTACCGACCTCCCCATCAGGTTGGAAAGTTCTATGATTTCAGTCGTTCCTTTGTGCATTTTGCCAAAGGGCAGTTTCAAATACAGATTGAAAGCCAAAATCATTTCTTCGCGTGTCCATTTTTCGCCTCTCATAGATGCTCCCACTTTCCGTTGTTAAGATAATGAATTTCAGTAACGCCCGAATTAGGCTGTTCTGCATATAATGGCTCAAAAGAATTGTTTTCAACGCTCAAACCTTTGTAATACAGTTCGCCGTCATCATCATATAGACGAAACGGATATTTATGCCGTTCTGTTTTGTGTTTCTGGTCTGCCTTAATCCGTTCTTTTTCTTCGGAAAGCGTTGTGCGTGTTAAAATATATGGTTTCATAAAATTCAAATATTATAACTTAACTTCGTTATTCTGTATTTTTCTAATGATTTCTTTTTCAATATCTGTAATATCTTCCGTAAGCGGGAAACGATATTGTTTTCCTTCTAATTTACATTTATGGCACTCTGCATTGTAAGAATAAAAGGAATTGTCTATATCCATTGTTGTTCCACATTGTTTGCAAACAGGCTTTAAATCAGCAATATCAAATTTACGTTCAAATGCTCTCCATTCATAATGCCAACATCATTGCGTTTTATGTACTCCGAAAACATCTGGATTATATTTTTCAAAATGATTTTTAGGTGCATCAAGAAAACTGTACATATTAGACTTTTTACTTTGGGATTTTAATACGGTTAAAAGAATGATAACAAGTATTATCCAAAACGGGATATTCGTTGTCATCAAATCAACAAACCATTGAAAACTGAAAAAATTGGTTTTAGACTCTGCCGGTAAATCAATATAAAGTTTCAGCACAAAAAATATTCCTGCTGTAATAAAACCTGCAAGCCATTTGTCTAATATCCAATTAAATATTTTCTTCATTTCTATTTTTGTAATTGATTGTTGCTTTTCAACCAATGAAACGCAGCACGAATTTTGAGCGTATTGCAAGCATACTTGTCCATTTCAATATGCGCCAAAGGCGTGTAGCCCGCCCGAATAAAGCCTTCGGACAGCCCGCCTGCACCGGCGAATAAATCTATAAAATTCAGCATATACGCATTTTTCTTGAAATTACAAAACTTTGCGTTGCAAAGTTAGTGTTTTTTTGTGGGAAGACAGTCATATTGAAATTGATTTTTCGGTATTAGTTTCATCACTTTAGTAAGCATTTTCCCTCAAACTCTTCCGTCAATTCCACAATCTTCCGATTGATTGTAACCAATTCTATCGTTGCCTTTTCCAATTTATACAGCATTGCCAACGCCGTTTTCTCCGTAAAAGTAGCTTTCAAGTGCTTAACTACCTGATTGTAATTCACTCCGATTGCTCGGAATTGGGAATAAAACGTAGTTAAGCGCATGTAGTAATCCATAGCAGCCTTGTCCAATTTTACATACCTGATTTCGCGTTTGAACAGGCTAGTTTTGATAAATTTTGCTGCATTGTATCTCAACCCTGTTTCTTCGAGCATGGATAGGAATTGTGCGTTATCGGCATCGTTCAGTTTAATGGAATACCGATGCCGACATGGGTCTGTTTTCGGCGGTCGTCCGCCCTTATTGTAATTCTTTTCTGTTGTCATTAATCTATGATTGTTTTATTCTAAAAATAACGACTTCGGAGTTATTTTAGCAAGTAGTTTTGGGCGTCCCGATGAGTTTCGGGGCGCCCAAGACACAACTTGCCATGTGCCAATGCACATGAGCATCTCTGATGCCGAATGTTGAAAAATTGCCTATACACAGTAAACATATTGTGCTGATTACATATAGTTTACATCTTTCGCCATTGTTCCACATCGTTCCTGTAAGTTTCAAGGAAATTTCGGGCGAGGTTTTCTATCAGTCCCGAAACACTCATACCATGTTCTCCGAATAGCCTTACAATCCGGTCTAAACTGTCGCGAACAGAATGACTGATAAAAACAGGTTTCCGATTCTCTATCTTCGGGGTTTGCATGAATTGTTGCCTGAACTCGTCCAACGAGGCTTTTCGCTGTTTGTTACCCATTTGCTTGGAATTGTCTGCTTGTACAATGGGTTCATCGGGAACAGTTATTGCAGTCTGTTCAACCGGTGCAGTTTGTTCCATGAAATCTATTCCAAAATTTTTCTCTGCAATTGAATTTAATAACGCCTGCTCATCAATGTCAGAAACTGCTCTGCTTTTTGTTGTCATAACACATCTATTTTTATAAGTGAATAAAATCTGTTCAGTGAGTATATATACTTC
>JAIRPX010000116.1 GCA_031256775.1 Dysgonamonadaceae bacterium | reverse complement strand
TATTATATATATACGCCATTTTTTGTACCGCCGTCTCCAGGGAATACTTTTTTGCGTCAACAATATTGTTTTGCGACATTTCCCTCCGCAATTCAGGGTTGCGGTACAACGTAATTATTGCGGCAGTCATTTCATCAGGCTTATGGAGATCAAACAAAAAGCCGTTATGTCCGTGCGTTATAACATCAGAATGTCCCCGGATTTTTGAAGCGACAATCGGTAAACCGCAGGCCATAGATTCAATATTGTTTAATCCTTGTCCTTCCTGTTTACTCGGCGCGACATGAACATCGGCAATTTTACAGAGCACGTCAATATCGTTTCGGTAACCCAAGAACGCAATAATAGGGGCTATGTTCAATTCTTCCGCGATTTTTTTACATTCATCAAACAATTCGCCTTTACCGGCAAAAATCAATTTGAGATTTTTAATTGATTTTTGAAGCTCCGGTATCTGTTGCAGCAAAAACGCATGATTTTTGCGCGGTATAAATTCGGCTATATACAGCAAAATAAAATCATCTGCCGCATACCCGTATTCTCCGCGCAGGCGCGCTTTTTCCTCGTCCATAACAGGACAAAACCGGGAAAGGTCAACACCAATGCCGTCAATTTTAAACAGCGGCATGGAGTTTGAATTTTTTGTGTGCGATTTCATAATCTTCCTCGTTTATGGTGATAAGGCAATCGGTAAACCTTGCCAAATATTTTTCAACAGGATAATAGATAAGCCAGTTTAACAACGGCGCGCCTTTAAAAAAATGAAAACCGTGCGCGGTGTAAATAATTTTTGCGCCGCTGCCCTGGCCCGCAAGCCGTGCAAGGCAGCCGCCCATCGGCGTATGGCAATGTATTATGTCGTAGCGGTTTTCCTGTATAAGCGATTTTAATATCTTATAGGCTTTGATGTTTTTTAAATTAAAGGGCATTCGCGCCATGTCCACCGTGTAATGGTTATCACAGTCCAGTACCGTTTCCTCGCCCGCCGAAGCATAGTCAACGCGCCAGCCCTGAGACTTGAACCATCGCATAAACGGACGGTTAAACTTGGCGAAATTTGCAGTGTTGGAAACAAAAAGAATTTTACGCATGATTATTCCTGCCTTGAAAAAAATGTGTTTTGGAAAAAATCATTTTGCGCCAAGTATTTTATCTATACTGCCAAAATGACTTTTTCCCATAAAAAAATCGACAATTCCCAGCCAATACATTTTTAAACGCGCCCATTTCTGATCGAGCATTACAAGAAACAGCAACATTCTAAAAGACAAAAAGAAAAAATATCTAAAACGAATGTACAACGGCGTTTCTTTTGCTCTAAAGCAAATATTGAGCGTATCGCGTACCAAAAAATAATTTCTGTATGGAGCATGAAAATGTATTGTATGCCCGAATATTTTTATACAATTTGTACCAATTTCGTGTATAATAAACGCATCCGTGCTTTGCAGCACGGTATAACCTCTGTATACCGCTTTCCAGCAGAACAAAAAATCAGAAAAATCAACCGGAAAATTTTCCGGAAATCCGCCAATATCAAAAAACGCGGGTATGTTTATCAGCATACCGGAAGTAATAATGTTATTAACGGAAACAACATTTTCCGTATGTATTGCAACTGTGTTTTTTGACCATGCCGGAATTGGAATCGTATTGCCATGACTGTTAATTGACGGCCCGATACAGGCAACTTTTTGACGCTGTTCTTCGGCGGCAATTTCATCAAAAAGTTTTACACACTGGACGGCAGTCATATAACTATCCTGATCAAACAAGAGCGCATGGCAATATCCGTCTTGTGCCGCTTTATTAATACCTTTATTTATTGCCCGCGATATTCCAATATTTTTTCCGTTATCAACAGCGAATATTCTGCCATCAAATAATAACCTTTCAATTACCGGAGAATTAAACAGCAAATAGACTGCTTCAGAATATTCAAGTATCTTTTCTATATTCCGTTTCAGTTTTTGTGTATCAGGATTGTATACGGTTATGAGCGAGCAGATATTTTTCATTTAATTTATTACCGCTACCTATGAAAGATATAGCCAATCCAGCCAATCCAAATGTAAACCACATTGGTTTAAACATTAAGTCAGCGAAAAACAACATGTATAATGGAAAAATAGAATATATTTTCATAAAATTATGAAACAGCGTGTTCTTGCTATAGATAAATGAATAAATAGCCGCTATTGCCAGTATGTACAACGAAAACATAAAAATATTTGCGTCATTAAAATATATTTTAAATGCAGTATGGGTATTCCCTATATAATCTCCTACTTTTACCCAATTGCCCATACCGACTATACGTGCGCTCTCCCACTGTCCATCCAGATACAACTGGAACGAAGCCAAAGAACCAATAAAGTATGCATTAAATTGTTTTAACAAAACGGACAATATAGTATTTGTATTCTTCAATGATATGTGTCCGACTATGATGTGCATTAACATAAAGCCGGTCATTCCAGCGATAATTATTAGAATAATTAGCCTCAACTTTAATTTAAAACCCTTTTTATACCATGGAACAAGGTACAAAAATGACAATAAAAGAAATTGTTTGGAAGTTGAAATAAATGCCAAAAGCATTATAAGAAAAATAATAAATTTGCGTCCTTTAACGATATTTTTCTCGCGCATATAGAACAGCATTGAACAACACAGTGGATATGATGCCCCTACATGAACAGATTCACCCTGGACAAATAGTTCTCGTAAAGATCCACCAGAACCATTTTTAACAACCAGCCGAAGAAATAAATATATGCTATAAAATACAAAAATAACACAAATCGCATAATATGTTTTCCATGAATATAATACATATCGTTTTTTTGTAGTGTGTTCTTGTTTGTTATAAAACCATATTTGTAGATATTAAAAAATAAAAGATATGATATAAAAAATAATAACAGGAATGATGAATAAAATATATCAAACTTATCAGAGAATGGCGCATAGTTTTTTTGAAAAAAACTATAATAGACTAAAATTACCAAACTCATTATCGAAAATAAATTTACAAGTGAATTAAATTTATTTTTGTAAGAGACGCATATAAAAAATATTAAAATAGAGAGTGAGAAAATTATTTTTTCCATGTTTTCTTAATTGACTATAAAACAGTCCGAAATGCCTTTATTTTTATCCAACAGGTCTTTTCCTGCATCTGGTTGAGGCTTTAGAAAAATTAGACAATAGCGTATAACAAATATATACTAAACAATCATGGCGAGATACAAAGAAACGGAAAGAGAGCAGGGACTGTTCCTCACGGTATCGCTCAGCGATCAGTTGGTAGCAGGCACATTCGAGCATACGCTTGACTACCTCATCGACAATATAGACCTCAGCGTATTCGACGCCCGGTAC
>JAIRPX010000096.1 GCA_031256775.1 Dysgonamonadaceae bacterium | reverse complement strand
ACGACGGACATGAAGATATACTTTCCTGTCCCTGAGCGGAAAATCCTTTATCGCAGAACTTTCATAAAAACCGTTGCCCGACAGTTTTATATGAGCATACTCCGGCGGTGGAACATTCTTCTCATCCAGGTGAAGATGCAATACTTCTAATTTGATAAGTTTCACAGCATTTTATAATTTATCAATACCGCACGCAGAGACGTTTAACGCAACGCCTCTGAAACAAATGAAAAAATTATTTTCTGTAAAATGAATTGAACCTAAATGTGAGGTGGAAAAAGAGCGAAAGACGGGACTCGAACCCGCGACCCTAACCTTGGCAAGGTTATGCTCTACCAACTGAGCTACTTTCGCGATTTGTGAGTGCAAAAGTAATAAATATATTTTTTTCTGCAAAATTTTTTTGCAATTTTTTTTTTGCAATTTTACAAACAATCTGATATTCAGGCTGTAAAATATCAAATATTTATTTAACTCTATTGAATTTCATAAAAATGTTATACCTTTGCACTGATGAATTAAAAGTAATATATACAAGTGGGAAAAAACAAACTGCAAAAATTTGAAGATATGAACGGTTTTCCTCATGTATTCCAATATCCGTTTTCAACACTACAGAAAATAGAATTTGGAATGAAAGGAAAATGGAATGAGTTATTTTTTAAAAATAAGCGCCCAATTGTTCTGGAACTGGGTTGTGGCAAAGGCGAATACACAGTAGGACTGGGACGATTGTACCCTGACAAAAATTTTATCGGTGTTGATATTAAGGGCGCGCGAATGTGGACTGGCGCCAAAGAGTCGCTGGAAAATAAAATGTCTAATATTGCTTTTTTACGTACTAATATTGAACTGATTGACTGCTTTTTTGAAGAAAACGAGGTTTCGGAAATATGGCTCACTTTCCCAGATCCCCAAATGAGCAAAATAAATAAACGAATGACTTCGACACGTTTCATGAATCTGTACAGTAAAATACTTATAAATAACGGTTTGATTCATCTCAAAACAGACAGTAATTTTATGTTTACCTACACATGCGAAATGATAAAAACCAACAGACTTCCGGTATTATTCAGTATAAACGATTTGTATCGCAGCAATTTAGCAGATGAAATACTTTCCATTCAAACTTTTTATGAGCAACAGTGGATAGATAGAGGATTGAGTATCAAATATATCCGTTTTATGTGCGAAAAAAAGGAGAAATATATTGAACCGGAAATAGAAATGGAATTAGATAATTACAGGAGTTTCAACCGGCAAAAACGCTCGGAACTTAATATTAAAAAATAAATAACTAATTATGAAACTTTATCCTAAATTAATTTTAGAAGCGCTCGAAAAAGTACGTTATCCTGGAACGGGCAAAAATATTGTTGAAGCAGGAATGATTGAAGACGATATCCGGATTGAAAACAACAAAGTCAGTTTTTCAATCATTTTTGTTAAGCAAAACGACCCATTTATCAAATCTGTTGTTAAAGCGGCTGAAACTGCAATTCTGACTTATGTCAGTCCTGATGTGGCAATCAAAGGTAATATAACTCCTAAAATGAAGCAAATTGCAACACAGAGTGATTCCTTGCCTATATTACCGCAGGTTAAGAATATTGTTGCCGTATCTTCCGGTAAAGGCGGAGTTGGCAAAAGTACCGTTGCGGTCAATTTGGCGATAGCACTCGCACAAATGGGATATAAAACAGGATTATTAGACGCCGACATTTTTGGTCCAAGTATTCCAAAAATGTTTGACGAAGAAAACGCCCGCCCCTATATGGAAACAATTGATGGAAAAGAATGGATTATTCCTGTTGAAAAATATGGAGTTAAAATATTGTCTATAGGATTCTTCGTGGACAGGGAAAATGCTTTGGTCTGGCGTGGAACAATGGCAAGCAATGCCTTAAAACAGCTTATAACAGATGCTTACTGGGGCGAACTGGATTATTTTATCATGGACTTACCTCCTGGAACGGGAGATATTCAACTCACACTGGTACAAACGCTTGCTATTACGGGCGCAATCGTCGTAACAACTCCGCAAAAGGTTGCATTAGCCGACGCTCGCAAAGGGATTAACATGTTTTGTGGGAAAAAAGTAAACGTTCCTGTTTTGGGAATAGTGGAAAATATGTCATGGTTTACTCCTGCCGAATTACCTGAAAATAAATATTATATCTTTGGAAAAAACGGCGGTAAGGAGTTAGCCGAAGAACTGGGTATTCCACTGTTAAGCGAAATACCAATCGTTCAAAGTATTTGCGAAGGCAGCGACAACGGACAACCAATTGTGCTGAATGAATCTTGTATAACTGCTCGCGCTTTTCAGCAGCTGGCTCAAAATGTTGTTTCACATGTGAATTACCGAAACGAAAATATGGAAGCAAGCAAACGGGTGGAAATTATACGATAAAATCCTGTATTTCTTTGTGCCAAAATCAATTATTCATTGTTATGCTCAAGCAGGTTTGCAACTTTTGCAAGAAAAGTATAATTTTATTTGTGAACAAAAGTTCCAATATTTTCTCCCAACAACACTTTTTTAAGATTTCCGACAGTATCCATATCAAAAACAATGATGGAAAGATTATTGTCTTTGGCTAATGTGGTTGCCGTTAAATCCATGATTTTCAGTCCTCTATTATAGATTTCATCATAACTGATTGAGTCGAATTTAACAGCTGAGGGATCTTTTTCAGGATCTGCGGTATAAATTCCGTTCACACGGGTTCCTTTCAGCATGACGTCGGTTTCCAGCTCAATAGCCCGCAGAACAGAAGCTGTATCTGTCGTAAAAAACGGATTGCCCGTTCCTCCGGAAACAATAGCAACTTCACCATTCTCCATAGATTCCAATGCATCCTGTTTGGAATAGTATTTGCCAACAGGCTCCATGCAAATAGCCGTGAAAACTTTGCTTTTGATTCCTTCTTTTTCCAAAGCCGAACTTAAAGCAAGACTGTTAATAGTTGTTGCTAACATGCCCATCTGATCGCCTTTTACGCGATCGAAACCTTTTGTAGCGCCACTCAAACCGCGAAAAATATTTCCTCCGCCAATAACTATAGCTATCTGAATTTTCATATCAGCAATTTCCCTGATTTGACTGGCATATTCGCCCAGACGGTTTTCATCAATACCGTATCCCTTAGTTCCCATCAGTGATTCTCCGCTGAGTTTAAGAAGAATACGCTTGTAATTTTTTCCTTTGTCTGTCATAGTTTATAAATAAATGAGTAAATTAATATATCAGTTTCCCTGTTTTTAACTTCCAACTCCGTCTCCTATCTTTTCCAGATATTCGCTTGGAATATAAGTAGTTGCCAGAGAAAATAATCCTTCCAGGCGGACAACCACTCTTTTATGTCCTTTTATTCGTATCAGTTCGCCTTCTATTCCTGCAAAATCGCCTTTAATTACCCTCACTCTATCGCCTCGCCTCAAGTCTTCATTTTTGATTCGCATCGTTGTTGATGATAAATCAAGCAAAAACATAAAGTCCTGCATCTGTTTTTCAGGAACTGTCAAAAATCTCTTTGTTTCAAGGTTTCGCATATAGGTGATTGAAAACTGCAAGTCATCGGGAAGGGAAAGCGCCGTTTGATAATCTGTATAAACAAATATCAAACAGGCAATAACAGGTTTTTCCACCTTCTTTTTCCTTCCATTCCGCTCAATCATTACTTTATGAAAAGGGATAAAATGCTTTATCCCTCTTTCTTCTAATCCAACTTGTATTTTTTTTTCAGTGCGATATTTAACTCTGGCTGCATACCAGTTGAAATCATTCATGCCTGCACAAAAAAATTATTTTTCATCAGTGTAATAATTCTTTCTCCCGTAGTAACCATAACCGTATCCATACTTGTAACCATAACGCCCTGCACTGGATACTGCATTAAGTACCAGAGTTACATTATTCAATTTATTGTTTTTATAAATATTTGCTATTTCATGCAAATCGACTTTGAAAGTATAGTCGGCGCGGGAAGCAATAATTGTAGCATCAACAAACTGATTAATACGATAGGCATCTGCAACAAGTCCCACAGGCGCTGTATCCACTATGATATACTCATATTCATTTTTAAGAGTGTTAAACAGCAAGTCTAACCTGTCGGAAGCCAGCAATTCTGCCGGGTTTGGCGGGAAAACCTTTACAGGAATAATGTCTAAGTTTTTATTAAACTTTTTAGATTTATCAATTATATCTGAAACCTTTATTGAAGGATCGGACAAAAACATTGCAATACCTTTTATTGGATCCATTTCCAATGTTTTATTCATATACGATTTGCGCATATCCATATCTATCAACAGGGTACGCTTGCCCAACGTAGCCAAACTCATAGCTAAATTTCTTGAAAAGAAACTCTTGCCTTCACCACTCTGTGAAGATGTTATCATAATAACTTTGCCACCTTTTGCAGCAGCAACAATAAAGCCAAGATTTGAAGTAATAATTCTAAATTTTTCGGCAATACTTGAACGAACATTGAGTACTGGGAAAGAATTTGTGTCTTTGCTGAGTGGTACGTCGCCTAAATATGGCGCTTTTATTATATTCAACAACTGTTCTTTATTTCGCAGTTTATTGTCAAACAAATCTTTAATATAAATAATGGAAATCGGAATAATCAAGCTAATCAGCATGGAAGCAAGCAAAATGATGCTCGGCTTCGGAGAAACAGGTCTGGGATCGAAAGATGCTTCATCTACCACAATAGCATTGGGGGTAGCCAGAGCCAGAGATAATCCTGTTTCTTCCCGTTTTTGCAATAAATAAACAAAAAGGGATTCTTTTATTTCTTTTTGCCTGTATAATTCGCGATATTGTCTTTCCTGAGTAGAAAGTCCTTGTGTTTTAGTAATATATGAATTTTCTTGCCTTCGCAACTCTTTCAGGGTAGTTTGCATTCCGGATTCTGCTATTGAAATCCCCTTGATCAAATTTTCCCTCATCAATGATATTCGTTTGTCATAGTCCTTAGTTATCGGATTGCTTGCCGTCAAAACGGAAGTATTTCTCTCTTTTGCAATTATTTCCTCGTTATACTTTTGAATTAAACTAAGGATAGTGGGGTCTGTCAGTCCCAAATTGGATGGTGCGGGCGTCTTGTCGTGTTCTGGCGCCAGCAATTGTGCCTTAACAGAACGCAAAAGGCTTAACTGTGTTTCCGTATCGGATATTTTTTTGCTGTATTCATTAGAAGCCGTCAAAAACAGTTGCGCTTCGGCAGTAATATCGGTTAATCCCGTTGAGCGTTTATATCCTTCAACGCCTACCTCAGCTGATTTCAATTCGCCGGAAATAATGCTTAGACGTTCATCAATAAATGCGACAGTCCGGTTAGCAACATAATTTTTCTCATCAATAGCTCGCTGGTTGTATATGGATATCAAAGTATTAATAATGTCTATTCCTTTTTGAGGAGTAGGAGTGGTTAAAGATATTTCCGCCACGTTTGAAGTTTTATTAACCGGCGCTACCGTTAAGAGGGGAATATTTTCTTTGCGCAGTATTTCTACAACTATCGGCAAAGTTTCTGTTGTTTCCCATTGATTTTTTTCAAAAGTCAGTATTCCCCATGGAGAACTCACTTCATCACCTATTTTAAATGTAGCAGAAAATTCATCTTCATCTGAATAAAGCGTATAATTGTCATCATCTTTTTTATCAAGGACAAAAGATCCGCTAATATATGTTGGAAGAGAGATGTAAACAAATATTGGTGTAGATTTATAGATTTCCGTATATTTTACTTTTCCCTGCTTGTAGTAGCTTACGTAAATTTTAAGGCTGTCAATTACCTGCTGCATAAGGTTGTTCGACAAAAGCAATTGTATTTCATTGTCGAAATTATTTGTAGGAGCAACTATTCCCAAATCGGCAAAAGCATTAAAATCCATAGATGGACGCCCTTTTTGATCGTCCTTAATCAATACCAAAGATTGTATTTTATAGTTTCTTGTAGCATATTTTAAATACAAAAAAGACATGAGCAAACAAACGCCTATTGAAAGTAAAAACCATTTCCAGTATCTGAGATAGTGAAAAAATATTTCAACAATAGAAATTTCTTCCTGCTGATCTTTGTTAATGTTATCTGATTGATTGTTATTTAATTCCATATCTTATTTTTTTATTATTTTTTAAGCGTAACTAAGAAAAATGTAGCTGCGGTTAGAAGGATTGATGTAATTGACACAAAAACCGAAACATTGGTTGTATAATTGGTTGAATTTCGCGCTCTTGCTGAATTTGGTTCTACATAAATCATATCATTCTGGCGCAAATAATAGACTTCTGAATTGAATATTGAAGAAGAAGTCATATCCACGCGATAGAATTTTTTATTTCCGTCTTCCGTTCTACAAATTAATACATTATGGCGATCGCCATACAATGTCATATCATTAGCTAAGGCTAAAGCTTCGGGAATAGTAATTTTCTCGCTGTTTATAACGTAGGTTCCTGGTCTGTTAACTTCGCCTAAAACATGTACCCTGTAATTTAAAAAACGGATATTCACAATTGGTTCTTGTACGTATTCGGCAACTTTTGCCTGTATCAATTCTGTTGCTTCCGTTTTGGTTAGTCCAGCCAAATGTATTTTACCTATCATTGGAAAATTGATTTCACCCTTCTCGTCAACCAGATAGCCTTGCCATTCCAAAGCTGAGGTTGATATGCTTGATTTGACTATATTAAACACCTCTGACGCTTGAGGATTTATTGTTGAAACCGATATGAACAAATTGTCATAAGGCATTATTTTCACAATCTGGAAAGAATTTTCGGTTAATGTTTTCAATTGATCTATGTCCTGAAAATATACAATATCTTTCCGTGAGCCACAGGAACTGAGTATGAAAAAACACACAATAGTAAAAAAAATAGATTTATTTCTCATTATTTCAATTTTTAGAATTTTCCGACAAAAGTAGTGAATCTTTCTCATAAAACGACAAAAGTTGTATAAAAATTTCATAAAATAAAATTACCTCCTGCCTTTTAATCACAAAAATCTTAGCAAGAGGTAATTTAATTACAAACTCAACTCTTATTTAACAAAAATTGCCACACGATTTTTGTCATTTTCATTAAACGGTTGAACAGTGTCGCCATAAAAAGAAGTTTTTATGCGGCTTTTGTCAATACCGAATTTTTGAGTCAGCACTTTTGCAACAGAATTTGCACGTGCTTCAGACAATTTCAGGTTTACTTTCGCCGTACCTGTTTTTTTGTCAGAATAAGCCTTGATTTCAATTTTTGCACTTGGATTATCCAGCAAATATTGAGCGGCTCTTGCAACGCTTACCAGCTGTTCGCTAAGAACAGCAGAACTGTTGATTTTGAAGAATACCGGAGTCAGTTCAACCTGACTTACTGTTGTCGGCGTTACGGTTTCCTTTACTTCAGGTTCGGGACAAACCTTTACAGGAGGACAAACCGGCACGGGACGATTGCGAAGATCGTTGATTTCTTTGTTCAATGCGTCAATCAAATCCTGATCGCAGATCGGAGATTTAATAAAGTGACGGAAATTGAAACGATAGGTCAAACCAATCGAAGCATTCGTAATAACGTCGGAACTGATAAATGTAGCGCTCGGATCACGGTCGAATCTGCCGGGAACAAGCAAAGCCTGTCCGTCAAGGAAAAGATCAAATGCATCGTTCAAGCGGAAGTTCAATTGCAAACCGCCTTTTGCTGCAATGTTGTAAAATCCATCATCATTACTTCCTTTGTTAGTGTGGATTGCTCCAACACCTCCGTACAGCACAGGATTGAAAAATGCTTTGGGATTGTAAGGTAAAAAGAAATTTTTCAAATTCACCAAATAATCAATGGTAGCAGTCCAATACTTGGTTCCGCTTGTTCCTTGCCATTTGTCTTCATTAGGGTACTGGTTCTTGAAAACATACGAAGAACCGCGAGGCGATACATCAAGACGCGCACCCCATACAGGAGTAAACCATTTTCCAAGAGAAAGCGCCCATTGCGGATGCCAGAAAGTTTCCTTGTCGTTTGCCCAGTCCCATGGCGACCAGAAACCTGCATCAGTTGCATGTTTGCTCCAAACTCCGCCACCGCCGAGTCTTCCTGAAATAAACCAGTTGCTACTTGGTTTATTTGCAATCCATGTAGTGCGGAGCGCCGACGTCTTCGGATTATTTTGCTTTTCTGCAGCTATTCTATATATTTCTGCAGCTTTAGCATCACCGGGATATTGTTGCTCCACAGCCAAACCATCTTGTGCTTTCACAGATAAAACTGATCCAAGCACACATACTAATAATAAGATTTTTTTCATCTTGCAAATTAATTAAAAAATTCAACTTATAGTTTATGTCTATATTTAATTGACTAAAAACACTTTTACTCTAAATTTGTATCTAATATAGAAAACAAATTTTGTGCCAAAGTTAATTCATTTTTCTTTACTGGCAAAAAAAACAGTCTAATTTATACATTTTTTATTTGAAAATTAGTTGATTTTACAGAACAATTGGATTTAGAAGCTGTTATTCTGCATTTATTGCCACATCAACCATGTCACTTTTTTCATTATTCATTTTTTTCTCCATCACTTCTTTTGCAAAAGATGCGTCTGCCTTTATTTTTTTCAGAGCCATCTGGGCTGCCTGCTGTTGCGATTCTTTTTTGCAAAAGCCTGTTCCTATTCCGCCCGACAAACCATTCAGCAAAACCTGACTTTGAAAAATCGGATTCCTGTCTTCATCCGTGAAATTCTCAAGCAAAACAAATTCTATGACAACTTTGAATTTCTGACTCCACTCTAAAAGTTTTGATTTGAAATTAACCTCTTTTTCTGACAGCTTATCTATATTGATAAATGATTTAATAATCTTCTGTTCAATAAAATTGTAGGTTTTATCATATCCTTTATCTAAATAAATGGCTCCGATAAAAGCTTCCAAAGCGTTTCCATAAACATGAGTTTTCTGTAGCTTGATATGATCGGATGTTAATATCAGGCGATCCAGTCCCAAGTCGTGGGAGATAATGTCTAAACTTTCGCGCTTAACGATTTTGGAACGGGTATTTGTAAGAAAACCTTCGTCTTTGTCTTTGAATTTTCTAAAAACAATATCGCCAACCACTGCATTAATAATTGCATCGCCTAAAAATTCAAGGCGTTCATTATTGGAGCTGTCTTCTTCCGCTTTTTTATCTGATTTTGATTTTTTATTCAGCGGTAGCGACGATTTGTGCAACAATGCTTCTTCGTAATATGAAAGATTTTTTGGCAGAAAGCCAAGTATTTTATACAAAACAAAATAAGACCCTTTCTTCGGATTAAGGAAGAGTCTTGCTGCTTTAAAAAAATCTCCAATCACACCGTAAACTTCTTAACTATGATACAAGCATTGTGACCTCCAAAACCAAAAGTATTTGAAAGTGCAGCTCTTACTTCACGTTTTTGTGCTTTATTGAATGTGAAATTCAATTTATAATCAATTTCCGGATCGTTGTCGCCTTCCTCATGATTTATTGTAGGAGGAACAATGTCATTATGTACAGCCAGTATGCAAGTCAGCGCTTCGATTGCTCCGGCAGCTCCCAGCATGTGTCCTGTCATTGATTTGGTTGAACTTATATTCAATTTATAAGCATATTCTCCAAATACTTCTTTAATAGCTTTTACCTCAGAAGGGTCTCCTACCGGAGTAGAAGTTCCGTGAACATTGATATAATCAATTTCGTCGGGATGCATGTTTGCATCATCCAAGGCATTTTTCATCACCAGGATAGCTCCTATCCCGTCGGGATGGGAAGCTGTCAGATGATATGCGTCGCCTGAGGCTCCGCCGCCCACAACTTCTGCGTAAATTTTAGCTCCACGCGCCAATGCGTGTTCCAGTTCTTCAAAAACCATACTTACAGCGCCTTCGCCTAATACAAATCCATCGCGGCTGCCACTAAAAGGACGAGAAGCCGTTTTTGGAGAATCATTACGGGTAGAAAGGGCAGTCATGGAGTTGAATCCTCCAACCCCTGAAATAGTTATGGCAGCTTCTGCTCCACCGGTAATAATTGCATCAGCTTTCCCCAGTCGAATATGATCGAAAGCGGAAACAGCTCCATTCGTGGATGATGCACAAGCGGAAACTGTTCCAAAATTAGGTCCGCGGAACCCGTAAATAATTGAAATATGCCCTGCGGCAATATCGCCAATCATTTTGGGAATAAAAAACGGATTAAACTTGGGACCCATTTCCGGGTGCTGGAAAAAATAGCCTACTTCCTGATCGAAAGTATCAATGCCGCCAATTCCAGAAGAGAAAATAACTCCAACACGATCTTTGTTTATCGTATCTGAATCCAAACCTGCATCACTGACAGCCTCTTTTGCTGAAACTACAGCAAACTGAGAATACCTGTCTAATTTCCTTGCTTCCTTACGGTCGAAGTGTTGATTAGGATCAAAACCCTTCACTTCGCAGGCAAATTTTGTCTTAAATTTTTCTGTGTCGAATAAAGTAATAGGTCCAGCGCCACTTACTCCGCTAATTAATGATTCCCATGTGGATTTTACGTCATTCCCTAAAGGTGTAATAGCGCCTAAACCTGTTACAACGACTCTCTTTAACTCCATAGTGTTGGTTTAACTGAGTCTTTACTTCTGAATTTCTTCAATATAAGCGATTGCATCACCAACTGTAACAATTTTTCCCGATTGATCGTCTGGAATGGAAACTCCAAATTCTTTTTCAAATTCCATAATCAATT
The DNA here is from genome assembly GCA_031256775.1 of Dysgonamonadaceae bacterium. Lineage (GTDB taxonomy): Bacteria > Bacteroidota > Bacteroidia > Bacteroidales > Azobacteroidaceae > Azobacteroides. The sequence goes on along the minus strand of JAIRPX010000096.1, from coordinate 1,699 downwards.
CAACGGTGTCTAAAGAGTCGGCGCCAAGATCATTTGTAAAACTCGCGTCGTTGGTAACTTCGGATTTTTCTACGCTCAACTTATCAGCGATAATATCCTTTACTCTTTCTGCAATTTCTGACATAATTTTAATTTTTTAAATGAATATAAAAAGATTAGTTTTATTTTTGCGCTGCAAAGGAAAGCATTTTCTTTGAAAGAAAAAAGTATTTCATGAAAAAATTGCACATTATTGCTATTTTTGTGCATGACTTTATATATTTCATAACTGTTAGTAAAAAAATAAAAGATGAAAAAAATCGCGTTACTGGCGTCAGGATCGGGTTCCAATGTTGAAAATATTATTTGTTATTTTCGGAACAAAAGTGAGATAAGTTTTTTTGTATTAAGCAATAAGGAGGATGCTTACGTGCATCAGCGGGCAAAAAAATTGAATATTCTTTCTTATACAATAAATAAGAACGGGTTTGAAACGGGAAAAGCTTTAATGCTCCTTAAAGAAAATAAAACAGATTTTATTGTTTTAGCTGGTTTTTTGTTGAAAGTTCCGGAAGATATTTTGAAGAATTATCAGGGCAGGATCATAAATATTCATCCGGCATTATTGCCAAAGTATGGTGGAAAAGGTATGTATGGATCGCATGTGCATGAAGCGGTAGTTGCAAATAAGGAAACCGAATCGGGAATTACCATTCATCATGTAAATGAAAATTATGATGAAGGGCAAATTATTTTTCAGTCAAGGTGTGTGATTTCTCCTGCTGATACGCCGGAAGATGTGGCAGCAAAGGTACATGCTCTGGAATATGAACATTTTCCTAAAATTATAGAACAGATAATAGAGAGGAAGAATTAAGAATTTGCTGGCGCGTCTTTTTGTCTTAGAACATCGTCATTGCGAGCGTTAGCGAAGCAATCCAGAAATTTGTTAAACCCTACTTGGCAGGGTATAGATGCAAAATTGACCAAATTGTACCATTCAAATTCAAAAAAACGCCTAATTTTGTCCCATTAATTTTAAATAAAGTATAACTAATGCAGAATAAAGGCTAAAAAAACAGAGAATACCTGAAACAAAAAATTACATACTCTATTTGTATTCAAATACAATGATTGCTGGAAGAAAATAGCATTTAAAGACGTCATGTATTTAAAATCTGTCGGAAACCATACGGAAATCTGGGCTCACCCGCAAAACCCTGTGTCTATGGCTTTCCTGCTGACGCGGCTTTATAAGCCGTGCATTCATGCTTTGCGCCACGTGTCTCGTTTAAAAAACTTTTCTCGCGTTACTTCGTAAAACAGCTACTCTGCAAATTCTTTTAAACCGTGCTGAACAAAAGCAGCGTAGCTGCGACATCTTTACCGTGCGCTTACGCACACGGCTACAAAGATACTGGCGCTACGCGCCTTCTCGCAAAACACAGGGTTTTACGGGAGAACCGAAATCTGCGTAAAAAATGCAGAAAAACGCGGAGAACAGTTTTATTATTTTATAAAATTATCTTAGGGAGATAAATCTTTGAATAAAAGACTATAAGCGAGATTTTTCAGCGGTAGAGGTAACGGTTTTGTAACCGTGCGTATTTCCGCGTTTTGCGCTGCATTTCCTCAAATAACTCGGTGCAAGTTTACGCATTATTTTTCAGATTACAATGCGTTTTTTCGGGATTTTAATTCGTTGTTTCAACGAGCAGAC
>JAIRPX010000324.1 GCA_031256775.1 Dysgonamonadaceae bacterium | reverse complement strand
CACCTAAATTTATTGTTTTAGCAACAATGAGTTCCGGAAATCACCCCTTTTCTCATATTGTAAAAAGTGAAATTGTCAATAACAGAAATGAAAAAGCGGTATTAAACATAGCAGGTCTTAAAGAAGTTTTAAACGATTATAAAGAGCAGTTTAAAGACACAATTTTTATCGGAAAGCGTAGCGGATTTTTGGACGAATACGATACCGAACTTAAATTATTAGAAAACGATTTTTCAAATGTAAAAGTTTTAACCGTCAATCAGGCTATTGACCAATATTGCGAGCAAGTAAAAACTCAAATACCATAAGGTATGGAAGTATATAAAATAGATATAACAAGTTGGACAGCCAGTTTTCGTTATCCGAACTTGATAAGCGGTATGCAGCCAACTTTGGAAGTGCCGCCTATCAGTACGGTACTTGGATTGATAAATGCGGCTGCCGGTTTTTATGTTGAACATAAGAATTTGTATCTTGCATATTATTTTGAATACGAGATGGAAGGGGAAGATTTGGAAACTATTTATCAAATCAGTGGAAAAGATGGAAAACCAACAAATGAAGCCAAATCGAATGTGATAATGCGCAAGTTTTTGTATAATAACTTTTTACGCATATATACGACTAACGAAAAAATTGCCGATTATTTCTCCAATCCGTATTATCCTGTTTTATTAGGGCGTATGAATGATTTGGCAACAATCGTTAAGGTATCTGAAAAAGAAAATTTGGAAAAAATGAATGTAGCGCAAAAAATATCTGGACAGATTGTGCCGTTTGAATATTATTTACCGGGACAAATTCAGGCATTGCCACAGTATTTTTCCAATGAGTTTCCGCGAAAAAATATAGGTACAAAGCCTTTTTCTATCATTAACCACAAATCAAGCGTAGGTGGAAACATTGAAGTGTATCGTGACAAACTTCCAAGCGGAAAAGAAATTGATGTGTATTTTCATAGAATAAATATAGATAATCAATGACATTGTTAGCCAAATCAAAAGATATTAAACAAAATGTCCCTGCAAGAACACTTAGGGAGCATATTGATGATTGTCTGTTGATTTTGGAGTTTCTGCAAAAAGCGTTTCCAAATGCGGCTGAAGTTTCTGCATTGGGAAATCGTTTTTGGGAACTATTGCGATTGTGTGTGATTTGCCACGATTTGGGAAAAGCGCATAATGAATTTCAAAAACTATTAAGAGGCATTGATAATCAGTGGAATAACCAGCGGCATGAGTTCTTTTCTATTCCATTTATTGATGCTTTGCCTCAAATGGATAAAAATACGCTAAATTTAATTCGTTTAGTTGTTGTCGGACACCACAAAGATTTTGAGCAACTGCGCCATTATTTGAACATATATGACGATGGTAACGATTTTGGACAATTAGTGGATAGCGAAAAAATAAGTTTTGAAGATGCTTTTTTACAAAATATAGAAATTCAGGAAATTAAAGATTTGCTTAATAGTTATAATTATCCTGTTAATCATATAGCTGCAACTTCTATTTATGGGTTGATACATAGTTATAATAACACGCCTTATCAGCTGTCAAATTCCGATTATTTTGTCTTAACGATGCTGTTTGGCGGATTGAAATGGTGCGACCATTTAGGTTCTGCCCAAATTGCGAATATAAATTTGATTGAAAATAAAGATTTTGACTTTTTGCAAAAGCAACAAATGGCTTTACAGGCAGAAGGGTATGATTTTTATGAACATCAGCAAATTTGCGCCAAAACTAAAGGGAATGTAATATTATCGGCACCAACAGGTGCAGGCAAGACCGAAAGTGCATTTTTGTGGTTAAAATCACAACTCGAAAATAATGAAAATCAAGGGCGAGTTTTCTATGTGCTTCCATTCACGGCGTCTATTAATGCGATGTACGAACGATTAAACACGGCAATTGACGCAGAGTCAGAGAAAGTTGGAATGTTGCACGGAAAACTGAACGACTATTTGAACAATTATTTTGAAAATTTACAGTATGATATTGATGTAAAGAAACTCAAAATTCGCGAATTACAGGAAAAGTACAAAAGTATTATCACACCAATTAAAATTACTACGCCGTTTCAGTTGCTTAAACATTTGTTCGACTTAAAAGGATATGAACAGGGCATTTTTGAAATGAGCGGCTGTTATTTGATATTTGACGAAATACATGCTTACAGCCCTGATGTCTTTGCTCAAATTAAAGTATTACTTGAATTTGCAATACAACATTTGAAAGCCAAGGTAATGATTATGACGGCAACGATGCCAAAATTTTTACATAAAGAATTGGAAGATTGTTTAGGTATTTATATGCCGGTTAAAGCGACACAGGAGTTATATGACCAATTTCGCCGTCATCGTGTTGTCTTGCAAGATGGACTTTTAAGCGAATCCTATGATATAATAAAAGCTTCATTGAAAGTCAATAAAAAAGTTTTGATGGTTTGCAATACTGTCAAATCGGCGCAACAAGCATTTTTACAGTTAAAGGATTATGTTGAAAAAGGCAATGCTGTTCTACTACACGGCTCTTTTACGGGCAAAGACAGAGCAATCAAAGAAAAAAAATTGATGCAGGATAATGTTTGTTTGCTCGTTGGAACACAAGCGATTGAAGTCAGTTTAGATATTGATTATGAT
>JAIRPX010000239.1 GCA_031256775.1 Dysgonamonadaceae bacterium | reverse complement strand
CTGGATTGCTTCAGGCTTCGCCTTCGCAATGACAATGCACAAAACCATGCCGTGCAGAGTATAATTTGCTGTTAAAAAAGATGTCGCAGCTACGCTGCTCAGGGAAAGGTCTGTGTTTTACAACCGTGCGCTTACGCACACGGCTACAAAGATGTCGCAGCTACGCTGCTTTTGTTCAGCACGGTTTAAAAGAATTTGCAGAGTAGCTGTTTTACGAAGTAACGCGAGAAAAGTTTTTTAAACAAGACACGTGGTGCAAAGCATGAAGGCACGGGTTATAAAGCTGCGCCAGCAGGAAAGCCATAGAAACAGGGTTTTGTTAAAACCTGTTAGGTCTTAAAGACCTAACAGGTTGATGCAGATGAAGGAGATAACATTTTCTACCGAGCTATGCATCGGATCATCTGCAAAAACCCTGTGTTTTGCGAGAAGGCGCGTAGCGCCAGTATCTTTGTAGCCGTGTGCGTAAGCGCACGGTAAAGATATACGGAATATAAACAGAGCAGCGTAGCTGCGATACCTTGATTTTATTCATTTCATGTTTATAAATTATACTTTACGCGGTTTAATTTTGTGCAACGTCATTGCGAGCGTTAGCGAAGCAATCCAGTAAAAAACTGATAACTAATTTCTGATAACTGATAACAGTGTCTCGTTAATAGTCTCGCTGGTGCGGATTTGCAGCCAGTGCAAAAAAGTAGAGACGCAATTAATCGCGTCTCTACAAAAAATTATGCCGTTAAAATCATGGCAGCGGCGGTTTGATAGCCGTTGGCAGGAAATATTTTTCGCTGATTTTTGATTGCGGCACCCAGAATACGGGTGTTCCCCATTTGTCGTCAGCCATAACTTTCGAATACTGGTCGAAATTGGCTGATTTTTCCGAAGGTGGCAAAGTAAACCGTTCAAGCATCATGGTCTGATTGACCAGTTCTATTCCGGATGATTTACATGTTATCGGCTCCAATTTCGGGTGTCGCGTACGGCGCAATTCCGCAAATAATTCGTAAGCGCCTGATATATTCAGGTGAATATATTTCTGCTGCATCAGTATCTCCATTTTATCTTCCAGCCCGCCTGCAGCTTCGAACTCGCCCTGAACCTTGCCTGCATAGTTACTGATAATGTCTTCAGACGGCTTGTCGGGGGTAAGGATGGCTTTTGTGTCGTCCGACATGTCTCCTGCATAATTCGGCGCATGATTCATCATATACCAGTAGTCGGTAGAATGTTTTACAGCGTCGTTGATGTGTGCGCCTGCTGCTTTACCGGTAGAAGCCAGGTTTTTCAGCGCAACTTCAGCCAGGAACAAGTCTGTTTCGGCTTGCGATACGATGCGTAGCGGCATTTCGCTCAAGACGTATGTTATAGGATTGTAATAAGTCCACATACAGGATTTTACCATAACATCCATCGGCTGGCTCGGATATGGTAGACTATTATGAGGAATATCTGGAGTAGTATCTAAAGGATTCAACACATTCGAGCGCCTTCCTTCTCCGAGTGGAAGCGTTATGCGCAGATAGCGCTGTCTTTCGCAATCCATAGATACGCCGAAATATTCAACACTGTCTTTCGTTCCATACGGAGAGAATCCTAAACCGATTGTCGGCAGGCGGGGATCGTCTTCATTGATGTCGTATTGATCGCTTCCGCGATTCATGCGGGTCATGATTACGTCGGGAATAGCCATCTGGTAATAATTTTCATACCGCCCACGCTGTATAATTCCGCCATTTCCACTACTACCTACGCGACATTCGTTCAGGTAAGGAGAAGAAAACGTGAAGTCTTCCGTCGGCAGGTTTTTAATTGCTTCTGCAATGTATGGCTTAACAAAATCTTCCGCCACGCCGGAAATACGGACGCAGGCTTTCAGGTTTTGCGAATTGATATATTGTACCCATTTGTTGATGTCGCCTTTGAAAAACAAATCCTGTGTTTCAAACATCGACTTGGCTCCAGGGGACATCTTTCCGTATATGGACGGCAGTTCGGCGGCTATTGTTTTATATTCTTCAATAACATTCTTGTATATTTCCATAGGGTCGTCGTACTTTGGAAAGAAGACTCCAGCCGTACCTTTGAACGCATCAAAATAGGGGATGCTATTGAACAAATCGACAGTTTGCAGGGCAACAATATCTTTCAGTATCGTAGCCAGGCGCTGATAGATAATAATGTCATCTGTTGATTTATCAAGCGTCTGCGCCGCTTTAATCTCATCTCCTATCAGCATGTAGTTTGTCAGATCGGTATAAAATTTTGAAAACCGTTCGTAGGTTTTTCCATTCGCCGTATAGACATATTTGTCCAGATTGCCGTATTCGTCGTCGGCAAAATGATTGATAAAACTTTCGCTGTATGGCACCAATGCAGTAACCTGCGCCATTTCAAATATACCGTAGTTAAGTAAGTAATACCATTCACCATAGTCTTCCAGCCAAAAGCGGGTTTTCTGCATGTGGGTAAACAATCCTGAAACAACCTCGTCGGGCTGCGGTTCATATTTGCCAGGATCTTTCCAGTTACGGTCTAATTCGTCGCTACAAGAAAACATGGTCAGCATAAAAGCTGCCGATATTATATATATTATCTTTTTCATATTAATTTTATTAGAGTTTAAAAACTTACATTAATTTTAAATCCGTATGAACGGCTGCCGGGGTAATTGGTATTTTCTATCCAGCTGCTGGAACCTGATGTTCCCAGCATAGCTTCAGCATCTATATGCGGAAGGGATTTATAGATATAAAACAAATTCCGTGCAGTCAGTCCGATTGTTAACTTTTGCAGGCGCAGCATTGATGAAATCTTTTTAGAGAAAGTATAGTTCAGAGCCATTTCCCTGAATTTAATATAGTTATTCTCTTTAAGAAGATCCGGTTGCCAAGATTTGGAATCGTCGTGCAAAAAGCTCCTATAATAATCATAAGCATTGATAACTATGTCGTTGGGCGTACCGTCGTCTTTCACTCCGGGCAAAATAAGTCCGTCGTGACGTTCACGGGTACTGCCATCCGACAGCGTTTCAGTCCATGTCATACCGCCATGCGCGGCGTCGCGGTATTTCAGCGTTTCTTCGCTCACGCCATTCCCCATCAGGTAATAGCTGGTGTATGACAATACTTTTCCTCCGTGCCTGAAATCGAAACCAGCCATCAGGTTTAACATACCCCATTTACCCTGAAAGTAGAAATTGGAAAGCAAACCTCCATAAAAATCAGGATTGATAGAACCTACGCATATCTGGTCTTCGGCTTTATCGGAAATCTGATAGTATCCCTTGCTGTTCACTATCCTGTTTCCGTTTTCGTCTTTCACGTAATCCTGCATCCAGAGCTGTCCCATAGGCTGTCCTTCTTCGGCGCGGTTATCAATACCGCTGGCTGTCTGATTAAACTGTGTGATTCCGGGATACAGTTTTACAACTTTGTCCCACTGTTTGGCAAAGTTTAAAGCAAGTTCCCAGCTGAAAACTGATGTTTTTACGGGCGTGCCTTTAATAAAAAATTCAAGTCCCTGATTATTTATTTCCCCTGCATTAATTCGGATATTGGATGCTCCGGTTGTTGACGACAGCGGCACTCCCATAATCTGGTTGTAGAATATTTTGTTGTAATAGGCGAAATCCAGTTCAAGCCTGTTTTGCTTAAACATGCGCAAATTAAATCCTGCTTCAAATTCACGGTTTCTTTCAGGCTTAAGATCGCCGGAGAAGAGGTCGCCAGGTCCCGTCACGTCGTTTATATTTGTATTTGGGGCAGGCAAGGTATTCATCGAATATGATTTGTAGGCATAATAGCGTTTCGCGGGACGACCGGTATCAGCCCATGACAGGCGCAGTTTTCCGTAGTTGATCTTTGGAATTTGAAAACGTTCCGTAAAGTTCCACACGAGAGAAGCGCCTGGATAGAAATAGGAACGGTTCAGTTTTGGCAAGGTAGAAGCCCAGTCGTTTCTTGCCTGGAACTCAAGTATGTATTCCATATTATATGAAAGCATTGCCTGTCCGTATACGCTGTACATTGATTCATGTCCTTCGCCATAAGACGAAACTCCGCTTTCATAAGAACCTGGCCATCCTTTTCCGTTATCCAGCATCCAGTAGTCGGGAAATTTAAGACCGCCCCACGTGCCTACGCCTATCGAAGTATAATCTTCTTTCAGGTATTCAGTACCTGCCATAAGATCCAGATTCCACGTATCCTGGAATTTTTTGTTGAAAGACAGCATGGCTATATAGTCCTGTATATAATTTCTTTCGCGACTGTCGCGGAACACACCGCCTTCGGGCTGTCCGTTATCCGGATCTCTTCTTTCGATTTTATTCTTTTTAATAAATTCCGTATCGTTATAATCCAGACTGCCCTGCAACGTCAGCGTCAGGTAAGACAGAGGAGTAAAGAACGCTTTGGCGGCAGTTGTGGTATGCAGCCTGTTATCGTGGTTCCTGTTCTCGTTCTGATTCCAGAGCATAGAGAAGAACCCCGTTTCGTCGCCTGCAAAAGCGGAAGGCCAGCCCCAGCCCTTATCGTCGATATTAGCCAGTCCTTTAAGTCCTACTCGGTAGCCTTTTTCATCCTTATAGCTGTTCATTGCAGTTGCAATATCATAATCGCGGTTATAAGCGCCGTATGATATGAAGCGTTGCAGATTCGGGCGGCGGTTTGTACTTTTAACATTATACATGTTTTGAACAAACTCGAAGCGCGCAAATGGCGAAACAGTCATTTGTCCGTTGAAGCTGAGCGTATTTTTCACTTGCCCCTCATTTGGCAAAATGCCCTTGTAATCGAAATTGCTCACTGAAAGGCGCATGTTTCCCTTTTCGTTTCCACCTTGAAGTGCAGCTGAAAAACTTGAGGTAGAGCCGTTTTGGAATGGCGCCATGTAGTTGTCTTCGTATGCCTGATACTTGCGCATTGAGCCGTCGAAGAACATAATTTGCGAGCCGTCGAATTTAGGTCCGAAACCGAAACGGCTGCTGACTGTGCGTCGCGTAGTTTTGGTATCGTCGGTATAGCTCATATCATATTCGTTCACGCCTGAGCCGTATTCGTTCTGGAAATTAATCAACTGATAGGGGACTTCCGTTTCCAGACCATAAGACAACTGCACGCCCAGACCGCGCGTTCCTGCTCCGTTTTTTGTAGAGATCAGGACAACACCGTTAGCTCCGCGACTACCGTATAAAACGGCGGCTTTAGCTCCTTTCAGGATTTCCATTGATTCGATGTCTTCCACATTGATGTCGTTGACAGCGGAGCCGTAGTCGAAAGAATTTAACGGATCATAACCACGCGAAGCCATATTTGAATCCGAATCGTAGATAGGCACTCCGTCCACAACAAACAGGGGACGTGTTTTAATGTCGGAACTTAATCCCTGAGAGCCGCGAACATTGATTTTTATTCCACCCATAGGACCGGCTGCCGTTGCCTGTACGCCAACTCCGGCAGCTTTTCCGTAAAGCGTAGCAAGCGGATTGTTCGTAACGCCCGCTTTAATCATGTCCTCGCTCCTGATTGTACTGGTAGCATAGCCCAAAGCGCGCGGGTCGCGTTTGATACCCAAAGCAGTAACAACAACTTCGTCCAGCAATTTAGTATCATCCAGAAGGGTGACGTCAATCACAGCCTGCGACGCCTGATGCTCCTGCGTCGAATAACCAATATACGAAAATACCAAAACAGCATTACGATCTTTTACATTAATGCTGTAGTGTCCATTAAGATCAGTCATCGTACCATGCGTGGTATTTTTGACAGATACGCTGACCCCAACAAGCGGGTCGTTGTTTTGATCAATTACAGTTCCGGTAACGACATTTTGCGCTTCAGCAAAGGCAAAAGGCAAGAAACTGAAAAGTAGCAATAAAAAGATTCGGCTTTTGAATCTTTTCCTGAAATTCTGATAAGACAGTTTCATCATAAAAAAAATAGAATTAAAAAGTTTATAAATAATTGTTGTTAATAAGGTTACATAAATTTTTGCCTGTATAAAAAAAACGTCCGTTTATTATGTACAATCATGGGGGTAAAATATGCTTTATAACATGGTTAGGAAATTATCTGTAAAACAAGCGATTGCATTTTTAACAATATAAATTCAAAAAATAATTGTAAATATTTTCTGTTATTTAAGAAATAATTGTAAATTTGCACGTTGTTCAATAAGGATATTTTAAACGGAGGTTTTTTTTATACAAAAAATAATTTTTTGCTGGCACAAATTACAAACCAGCACCAGCAAACATTAAAATATTGACCTAAATACCTACCCGTAGAGACGCCCAATTTGGGGTTCTCTACAAAATACGCTATTTGTGTGAAAACCTGCACGGCATGGTTTTGTGCAACGTCATTGCGAAGGCGAAGCCTGAAGCAATCCAGAAATTAGTTTTTAGTTACCAGTTTTCAGTTTTCAGCACTGGATTGCTTCGCTACGCTCGCAATGACGTTGCACAAAATTAAACTGCGTAGAGTAAGGCACAGCTAACAAAGGATCATCTGCAAAACCTTTTGTTTTGCGAGATGGCGCGTAGCGCCAGTATCTTTGTAGCCGTGTGCGTAAGCGCACGGTAAAGATGTACGGAATATAAACA
>JAIRPX010000218.1 GCA_031256775.1 Dysgonamonadaceae bacterium | reverse complement strand
AAACGGCACCATTCGTCGGTCAATAAAACGCCGTTGGTTTGTATGCTGTTGTCGATTTGGATTCCGCGTCCGTATTGCTTTTGCAGGGCGAGGGCTTTTTTGTAGAAATCTATATTTCGCAATAAGGCTTCACCTCCGTGCCACGTAAAAAGGACTTGTTGCATGGTTTGCGAGTCCAAGTAATCTTTGGTAAATTTTTCCAGCAGTTCGTAGGAAAGCAAATAAGATTTATTTTCCGGATACAGATTTTTTTTATCCAAGTAATAACAATAACTGCATCTTAAATTGCAGGCTGCGCCGACCGGTTTAAGCATTACGTATAACGGGCGGGCAAAGGGGCTTATGTGCGAATTTGTTATCATTTTACTTCAAACATTAATTATTTTTACTTTTGGGAAATAGTAGTAATTTTAATAAGTACCGTTGATGTTAATTATTATTTTGAATGTTTCGACAGTTCCTTTTGAAATTGATTTGATTACGTAGTTTCCCGAATTAAGCGTAATATTTTTTTCGTTCTGTACTTCCAAACGATTAACAAGCGCTCCCGAAGCATCGTATATCCACACTGACGCGGGATTATTTACTTTCAGCGTCAAGCGTCCTTCGGAAGAGATAGCGACAAGGTTGTTTTCGCAAGACTTTACTTTGTTTGCTAAACCAGTCTGTATCTTATACTTAAAAACAGGAAAACCATCTTCAGGCATCGCCCATACATCCGTAAAATCCCAATTCATGGTTGATTCGTAAATTTCGCGGCTTTTCAATTTCGACAGGGATTTAACCTGCTCCGAATAGGCTCTTCCCAGCCCAACATCGCCAATATAAGGCGAAAGTTTCATATCGGAGCGGGAAAACAGATTTGTATTATCAACAAGGCGAATCCCTCTGGCAACAAACTGCGAGGCGGTTCCCCCCGTAACATTGGAAGCTAACGATGCTACGCCTTTAATGATAACCCTGTCGTCTTCCGTCATGCCGATAATGCCTCCAGCGTTATTGTCCTGCGAAACGGCAGGAGCAGTTATTGTTCCACTGAAATAAGTGTTTTCAATGCTGGTTGTACGCGCAGCTCCCAGTATGCCTCCAGCCTGTGAATTGCGCGTATTAATTTCTCCATCAACCACATAACAGTTCTTGATGAAAGAAGCATTTCCGTCATCTGTTCCACCGATAATACCGCCAACATAATCATCTCCAACAAGATACGGGCGGTCGATGACCACCCGCTCAACAGAAACAGCTTCGCCTTTTCCCAGAAGTGCTCCAACGCCGTTTTGCCCATTCACATTTGGATTTTCAATTTCCAGATCAGAAAAAAAGGCTCCGCTGGCATAACCAAACAGTCCCTGCCTGTCGCTGTTCTGATTATTGATATTCAGATTCCTGATAATATGCCTGTTGCCAAATAAATATCCCCTGAAAGGCTCGGAGATATTCCCTATCGGTTCAAAGTTGGGATATGCCGACAAATCAATATCGGCAGTCAAGCGATAAAATCCGTTTAAATCGTTCCTCACGTCATTCAACTGTTCGGGAGTAGAAATATCTTCAAATACCTGATTTTCGGGATATTCATAATCCAAATCAATTTCTTCTTCTACAACAAGTCCCATGTCGATATATTGTCCGCCGTTTGTCTGGATACATTTTATGGCAAACAGATTTTCCTCTCCTGAACGGATTGACTCTTTTGCCGCCTGATTTATTTCCATCGTTTGGTAAGAAGTGGAATAACCAGTTTTCGACGCGGCTAATATTCCATTAATATATAATTGAAAATCTTCGTCGTAATAAACCGACAACTTCAACTTTGCGATTTTTTCAGCGCTGACTCCATCAATAACTATTTTCCTTCTAAGATAAATTGTTTCATCATCCCAGACAGTGCGGCTGTTTGAATTTGGGGAGAAAGTGCCGAAACCCGCCGCGCCTTCGTTCCATGAGGTGTCGTCGTAATCCATATCGGAGTTCCATCCTGCGGACACGGTAAACCCTGTTCCTCCGGTTTTGTATTTCCATATATTGTTATCCGTTTGAGCAGCAGTTAGCAATACGTATTCCCTGAGCAGGGATTTAGTCATCATTTTTTCAACGCCGGTTTTGAAACGTGCAATCTGGTTTGCCGTCAGTTTCGATATTTTCCTGTCGTATGTATAAAAACCGTTAACTTCGCCTTCAACGTCAGATATTTGCGTGTAAACTACGCCATTAATTCCGTCGGGAGTGAGTTCGAATGCTACATTGTTCAATCCCTGCAATTTAGACAGGAACTGCACGGAAGAAGTCACGTTTCCATAAGGATTTTCCGAAGGTTTCCATATATGATTTGAGATAACGTATCCATAACCGCCTGTTTCTCCACAAACAGAAGCGCGCCGGTTATACGGATTAGGATACAGTGCAGGTTCGGAATAATTGTGCCTGTCGATAATATCGCCAAGTTCAAAATTAGTCCATCCGCTTGATTGATTGATCAGGCGAGTATTGTCTAATTTACGGATTAAATTGACACCATTCCTGGAATGTTCCGGATTGTTATTTGCGTCGAACTGTCCCCATCCTTCATTATATGGTATCCACACCACAATAGAAGGATGATTTTTTAAACTGTTGATGATATTGGTCGTTTCCGTGAAATACTGTTTTTTCACCCAGTCGCCATTGCCAAGAATACCCGAAGTTTCCACCGGATTAGCCATATCCTGCCAAACCATAAGACCAAGCGAATCGCAATAATAATACCAGCGCGAAGGCTCTATTTTGATATGTTTGCGCACCATGTTGAAACCCAGTTCTTTGGTTTTCTCCAAATCAAACACGAAAGCCGCATCGCATGGCGGCGTATGCAGTCCGTCTGGCCAAAATCCCTGGTCAAGAGGACCATAATGGAAAACGGGACGATTGTTGAGAAACATATAAGGTTTTCCGCGCAGCTTGCCTAATTCTATTTTACGCATACCAAAATAGCTTCCTACGTTGTCCACCGTTTTGCCATCCTTTTTTAATGTGAATTTTAACTTATAAAGGAAAGGCGAATCGGGCGACCATAATTTAGGATTATTAACCGGAATTGATATTTCAGTTCCAACTGCAACTGTGCTTTGAGCAATTTGATTTTCGCCGTCCATGACAGCAATATCGACAGAAGCTCCGGTTGCATTTTCTGCATTAATTTTTATTTTCACAGCGCTGGCGTCCACGTCTGGCGTTATTGAAAAATCGCGTATATAAGTTTCATCGACAGCCTCATACCATACGGTTTGCCAAATTCCGCTCGACGGCGTATACCATATTCCACTTGGATAAGTGTCCTGTTTGCCGCGCGGCTGCCCGCCTTTTGTAGGATCATAAACATGCACGACAAGTTCCTGTTCGCCGGAATCTTTCAGTGAGCCGGTAATATTAAGCGTAAAAGGATCGTAGCCACCTTCATGCACGGGAAACCTTTTCCCGTTCACAAACACATAGCATCGCCAATCTACTGCCCCGAAATGCAGCAGTATCTGTTTTCCCTTAGCCGATTCTGGCAGACTGAAAGTACGCTTGTAAACATACGATTTTTGCTGGTTTGCATAATCGCTGTCCATTATACCCGAAAGCGCCGATTCTACGGGAAAAGGAACAAGGATTTTCTGATTGTAATTTTCCGAGCCATTGTAATATCCTATGGCTGAAGTGTTTTTTTTAGCGAAGTCCCATACTCCATTCAGATTCACCCAGTTGTCGCGCACCATCTGCGGACGCGGATATTCTGGAAAAACATTTTGCGGGTCAATATTTTCCGACCATACGGTCATCAGCGCAGCCTGTTTCTTTTCCCATTGGTTGTTATCAGCCGACGCTATCGTTATACCTGCAAGTAAAAATAAAATACAACAAATAAATTTTCTTTTTTTCATTTTGAACAATTATTAATTTGAATACAAAAGTACGCTATTGCTGCGTTTTTGTACCAAAGAAATTGTTCAAAAAACAACACATTTTGTTCAATTTTACTGTTAGTCGCTTATTTTTTCCCTGTTTTTGCGAATTTTCGCAGTTTTTCTGCCTCTTCGGGATCGTAACCTAAGGATAGAGCTTTATCAATATCTTCTTCTGCGGATTTTTTTTCGTGAAGTAAAAGTCGCGCTTTACTCCTTATTATATAAAGGAAAGGATTTTCATTTTTAGACAGACGTATAGCCTTGTTTATGTCATTAATTGCTTTTGCGGGTTTTTCCATCAGCAGGTACAATTCAGCTCGTCCTGCATAAGCTTCCTGGTTTTCAGGTTCTTTATCAAGAATATAATAGTATATTTTTTCTGCTCCTTCATAATTTCCATTGATTTTATAAAGAGAAGCAAACCCCAGCCGTGCATACAAACTTTTTTCATTCATTTCGAGCAGGCGTGCAAAATCTTTTTCCGACTGTTCAAAATTTTTAAGGTTCAGTAGCAAAAGTCCCCGTTGATACAGATATTCCTGATTATCGGGATATTCCTCCAGCAGGATATTATAATCAATGAGGGCGTTTTTAAATTGCCCCATTTCAACAAATAGAGAGGCTCGGTCGCTTAAAAAAACTTCGTTTCTTGAATGACGCACTAATGCAATTGAATACGAAGAAATCGCTTCCTCTTTTTTACCCAACCATCGCTGCACAGTACCCAAGTTATTCATAACAAAAGGATTGACTGGATTTGCTGGATCTGCCACAAGCGCGTTTTTTAGAGCTATCTCCGCTGAATCCAATTGATTAGCATCAATATAATGATAAGATAATTCTATCCATTCATCATAAGTCTGCGATAGAACAATATTATGAATGGATAGAATAAAAAATAAAACAACCAAAATCCGCATTTATACAGATACAGGTTCGTTTGAAATAATCAGTTTATAACCTTTTCCGTGAATATTCATGATTTCGATATTTGGATCGTCTTTCAGTAATTTACGTAATTTGGTTATATAAACATCCATACTTCGCGCGTTGAAATAGTCCACAACGCCCCATATTTTTTTCAAGGCATAGTTGCGTTCCAACACTTCATTAGCATTTGCACAAAGTAAACTAAGCAGGTCGTTTTCCTTTGTAGTTAATTTAACTACTTGGTTTTCATTGCTTAAAGTTTGTTTTTGTGTGTCAAAAGAGTATTTGCCAATAATGTAAAAACCTACTTCTTTGCTCTTTTTTCCGCTCACCCTTCTGAGGATAGCTTCAATACGAAGCATTAATTCTTCCATACTGAATGGCTTTGTCAGATAATCATCGCCTCCGATTTTGAATCCTTCCAGAATATCTTCCTTCATCGTTTTTGCCGTGAGGAAAATAATTGGAATATCGCCATTTGTGGCTCTAATTTCCTGCGCGAGGGTAAATCCGTCTTTTTTCGGCATCATTACGTCCAAAATACAGATATCGTACTTTTCTCTCGAAAAACCCTTACCGCCAGCTTCTCCATCTGGAAACAAATCAACTAAATAGCCTTTTGCCTGCAGATACTCTCTCAATAACATTCCTAAATTTTCATCATCTTCACACATGAAGATTCTTACTTTTTCTTCCATAAAAATTTATAATTTAATAGTACTAATTATTTATAATATATGGCAACGAGATAATAAACCTCGTTCCTTGTCCATATTCACTTTCTGCTTTTATCGTTCCGCCTAACTCGGTAATAATTCTTTTTACGTAAGCCAAGCCTAAACCGAATCCCTTTACATCGTGTCTGTTACCGGTATGAACTCTGTAAAACCGGTCGAATATTTTTTTCAAATTTTCTTTTTTTATTCCTATTCCGTTATCCTGTATTGTAATTTGAATTTTGTTGCCGTTGTTGTCGGTTTTTGCAATCAGCGACAACGGAACATTTTCTTTCCTGTATTTAACCGCGTTTTCCATCAGATTGAATAAAACGTTGGTAAAGTGCATTTTATCTACTATAATAGTTGATTCCAAAGCATTTAATTCTATATCCAGCGTTCCTCCGGCTTTTTCCACGCGCAGGGCAAATGTATTGGCTATGCCTGCTATCAAATCGTTAGCATCTAATTCCGCCATTTTGAATGTGGTTCTGCCATCTTCAAACAAGGACATTTGCAGCACTTTTTCCACTATAAATCCCAGTCGACTGCTTTCATCGCTGATTACCTTTTTAGCATAATTCATTAACTGAGGCGAATTTATCAAGTCTGTATCGTTTAATGTTTGTGCAGCTAAGGAAATACTTGCTACGGGCGTTTTCAATTCGTGCGTCATATTATTGACGAAATCATTTTTCATTTCGGATAAACGCCTTTGTCTGAAAACTATATATAATGTAAATATAAATACGATCAATAGAATTACCGTGAATCCGATTGATGGGACAAAGAATCGCAAGGTTGAATGAAGGACATATCTTTCCTGTGTTGGGAAAACAACTTTCAACGTATGCAATTTGTTTGGCGGATCTTTTGGAAACAAAATCTGGGAATAAATATTTTTTGCATTTATATCAAAACCCTGACTTTGGTATATTATTCTTTTTTCATTATCAAATACAGCAAAGGAGAAATATATGGCTAAATTATTGTTAGACAATTCTGTTCGGATATAGCTGTCCAAGTTTTTAAAGTCGATTCGTTCCGCTATCGGTTTTTCGTTGGATTTCATTGCATTCCTCAAAACTTCATACAGTAAATTTTCCTGATAAAAATAATTATCCTGCAAAGCCTCTTGAAGAGCTTTGGATGCTTTAGTTATGTCGCTTTTTCCAAAACTTGGCAATACAGTCAGCTGATTGTCAATATCTTCCTTTATATCTAATTCAATATTTGCAGGCGACTTGTCTGCCGATAAATACTTTTGCTCATTTATACTCCTGTTGCCTGAGTATTTGTTCTTTTTTCTTTTCTTATTGAAAAGGGATATTTGATTGTCTAAATATTTGGAAGTTTCATCTATCTGCAAACCATGAGCTACCTGTGACAAGCTACGCTTAACAGATTCCATGAATTGCTCCTCCTGATTAGTGAGAAGAATATGAATATAACTTGCCTGCAAATAAAGCAAACCAAAAAAGGTAAAAATCATTACCCCCGCAAGCAACCAAATTGTCGATTTTCTCATTTTTTTTAATTATCTCTCAAATAAGACAACAAAGTAAGCTTTTTTTTGTTTAACATTTACTGAAAAAAACAAAAAATATCATTTGCAAGAAATAAATCATTTTAACAAAACGGAGCAAATGTAAAAATACGCTCGAATTAAGTTAATTTTAACATTTTTCGTAAGCACTGACAAGTCATTTTCTGGAACTAAATAAAATTTTTTGAACAAAATGATTGAAAGAACAAACGGTTTAACAATTAAAATAAACGCAAAGCGGGAATGAAAAAGTTAATTCCAGCTTTGCGTTTCAACTGTTTTCGTGCCGACATTAACTTACTTTTTTTCTGCAATAGCTTTATAAACAAATGCAGCAATAACAGCGCCAACAATTGGAGCCACGATAAAGAGCCAGAGTTGTGGCAACGCCAGAGAGTTCTCTGAAAATATAGCCTGACTGATAGAACGCGCCGGATTGACCGAAGTGTTTGTAAGCGGAATACTAATCAGATGAATCAGGGTCAGAGTCAAACCAATAGCAATACCGGCAAAACCTGGAGCAGCATTTTTAGCGGTAGCGCCCAAAATCACAATCAAAAAAACAAAAGTAAGCGTTGCTTCGATAGCAAAAGCGCCAATAGCAGATACATGAAGATAGCCATTTTCATTTCCGAAAAATTGTTCTCCATAACCGTTAGCAGCAAAAGTCTTCAGGCTTCCTCCATATTCTTTCACAATAAAAGCCATTAAAGCAGCAGCCAAAACAGCTCCAACCAATTGTGCTGCAATGTAAATTCCCAAATCCTTTGCTTTCATCTTGCCTGCGCAAAACAGACCGACAGACACTGCCGGATTCAGATGCGCGCCCGAAATATTACCGATGCCATAAGCCATCGCAACTATTGTTAAACCGAATGCAAGAGCAACTCCTGCAAATCCAATCGCGCCTCCTGCAAATACAGCGGCGCCGCAACCTCCTAATACCAGTACGAATGTCCCGATAAGTTCTGCTGTAAATTTTTGTCCAGTCTTCATAAAAAATTTATTTTAATAATATAATGAAAATCACGATATATAACGTTTTCCGAACCAAAATATTACCAATTTATCTAAACTTAACAAAAAAGATGAATGGGTAATATTTATTTTAACCATTAACTTGATTGTTTCCTGTTTTTATAGAGCCGATTATGCTTCCTGACGTTTTTTGCCATTTGTAATATTCTGATTTTCTTAATTATACTTTACGCGGTTTAATTCCGTGCATCGTCAGAGCGTTAGCGAAGCAATCCAATTGTAAATAAATAGATTGCTGAATTGCTGCAGGCTTCGCCTTCGCAATGACGTTGCACAAAACCATGCCGTGCAGAGTATAAGATGTGTTTTCCCTGTATGTAAAAGGTTATTTGCTAATTGAAAGAAAAGTTGTAAATTTGCATCCATTAAACTGCTATTTCATTATGGAAACCGTTGCAAACAAGCTCCCGATAGGGATACAAAGTTTTGAGAGAATCATCACGGAAGGTTATATCTATGTTGATAAAACCCGCTATCTTGTAGATTTAATCGACAGTGGAGCTGTTTATTTCTTCGCCCGTCCGCGACGGTTTGGCAAATCGCTGACTACTACTACCTTGAAAGCCCTTTTTGAAGGTAAAAAGGAACTTTTCAAGGGTCTGTATGCCGAAGAATTTCTTAACCGCCCCAATTTTCGTCCGTCGCCGGTTATCAGGCTGGATATGAGCAAGATAACAACGGATGAAGGACTTGATTATTTGCGCAGTTCTATGATTGTAAAATTAAAAGAATATGCTGAAAATATGGGAGTTGCGATTGACGAAAATCTGTCGGCAGGCGATTATTTTGCGCAGCTTATAAGAAGAACCTGCGAAAAATACGGCGAAAGGGTTGTTATTCTGATTGATGAATACGACAAACCATATTCCGATTTCTATTTAGACCACGAAATGGCTGAAAAGGTAAGAAATATTTGCCGCAGTTTTTACATTCAGGTCAAGGCTAACGAGGAATATATCCGCTTTGTTTTCCTGACGGGGATTTCAAAGTTTACAAAACTTGGCGTTTTTTCTACACTGAACAATCTGATGGATATTTCGATGGACAAAACCTGCGGCGAAATGTGCGGGCTTACGGAAGAAGAAATTTTGCGGCATTTTCCGGAACATATAGAGCAAGT
>JAIRPX010000129.1 GCA_031256775.1 Dysgonamonadaceae bacterium | reverse complement strand
AAGGCGCGTAGCGCCGGTATCTTTGTAGCCGAGTGCGTAAGCGCACGGTAAAGATGTACGGAATATAAACAGAGCAGCGTAGCTGCGATACCTTAATTTTTATTCACTTCATGTTTATGAATTAATTTGTTGTTAAAAAAGATGTCGCAGCTATGCTGCTCAGTGAAAGGTCTGTGTTTTCCAACCGTGCGCTTACGCACACGGCTACAAAAATGTTGCAGCTACGCTGCTTTTGTTCAGCACGGTTTAGAAGAATTTGCAGAGTAGCTGTTTTACGGGATCATCTGCAAAACCTTGTATTTTGCAAGAAGGCGCGTAGCGCCAGTATCTTTGTAGCCGTGTGCGTAAGCGCACGGTAAAGATGTACGGAATATAAATAGAGCAGCGTAGCTGCGATACCTTAATTTTTATTCATTTCATGTTTATGAATTATACTTTTACGCGGTTTAATTTTGTGCAACGTCATCGAGCGAGCGTTAGCAAAGCAATCCAGTAAAAAACTGAAAACTGAAAACTGAAAACTGAAAACTAATTTCTGATAACTGATAACTAAATTCTGGATTGCTTCTGGCTTCGCCTTCGTAATGACGATGCATAAAACCATGCCATGCAGAGTATAACCGTATGCTTTTAGCTTACGGGGACAACGCTTTGCGCTACGTGTCCCGTTCCCCGTTTATCTTGTCTCGGCTTATGCTTTCGCTTAACAGCCTGTATATCTCTTTCATTAACGGCTGATTGTCAAGTATTTCAAGATGTTGACCAATCATTTCATCGTCGTTTCTAACAGCAGGACCTGTCTGTGCATCGCGAGGATGCAAGTCATTAATTTTGAAAGCAGTTTCCTGAATCAAAGGAAGAAGTATATTCCTGTCAATCCCGTGTTTTTCAAGTATTTGAGTTGACAAAGTATAAAGATGGTTAGTGAAATTACATGCAAAGACGGCTGCCAGATGCAGTAATTTTCTTTTTTCCGAAGAAAAACGCATAACTTTGTCAGAAAGCGAAAAAGCAACATTTTCCAGTAAAAGTTCATCGGCAGAATTGTTGGCTTCTATAAAAAAAGGAATGTTACTAAAAGAAATTTTCCGGCTTTTACTGAATGTCTGTAAAGGATATAACACACCATAACGTTCTGTATAACCGGCAAATACATCTAACGGGACACTTCCTGCCACGTGTACCCATAATGATTTGTTCGCGGGAGGCATATTTTTCAATACAGATGGCAAAGCCGAATCCTTAATAGCAAATATATACATATCTGCTTCTGTATTAATATCTTGTATATTTGCTGTATAAGCTGTTTTAAGCTGCTTGCCCAAAATCTCAGCAGATGCTAACGTTCTGCTGTAAACTTGTATTATCGGAAATTCATTTTCATACAGGGCTAATCCCAATTGGGTAGCAACATTTCCTGCACCTAATATTACAATTTTATTCTTTTCCGGATTCATTCCTGAATTTTCCGATATGCAGTTTTTCCCATTGCAGTTTGGATTCATCCTTTGGTTTGCCCGGAGAAACTTTATGACCAATGCCAATAATACATCCTACATATAACTGCATGGGAATATCCAGTAAATCCCGCACATACTGTTCTGAATCATATCCTTCAGCCGTTTCGCGTCCTCTTATCTGACACCAACAACTGCCCAAGCCCAAATCTTCAGCTTGCAACTGTATGTAAGTCGCTGCAATAGAGGCGTCTTCTGTATAAGCTTCGCTCAGTAATGGATCTGTTGTGACAACAATAGCCAAAGCGCAATTTTCAAGAAATGCAGCGCCTGTTGTCTTACATGTTGCCAGTTTCTTCAATACATCTTTATCTTCGACCAGCACAAATTGCCATGAGCGACTGTTTTTGGAAGTAGGAGAAAGCAGGGCAGCTTTCATGATTTGTTCCACTTCGAGAGGCGTCAGAGGCTCATCGGTATATTTCCTCGCGCTTCGTCTGTTAAAAATAAGTTCCGCAAAACTGTTCATGATCTTTTTATCCAGTTAAATCCCGTGTATGGAACCAATGCGTCAGGAATCCTGATCCCATCCGGTGTTTGATTATTCTCTAACAGTGCCGCTACGATTCTCGGCAACGCCAAAGCGCTGCCATTCAAAGTGTGACACAATTGAATTTTTTTATCTTCGCCGCGATAACGGCATTTCAGGCGATTAGCCTGATAGCTTTCAAAATTGGAAACAGAACTGACTTCTAACCATCGTTCCTGCGCAGCCGAAAACACTTCAAAGTCGAATGTT
Organism: Dysgonamonadaceae bacterium; assembly: GCA_031256775.1. Taxonomy (GTDB): domain Bacteria; phylum Bacteroidota; class Bacteroidia; order Bacteroidales; family Azobacteroidaceae; genus Azobacteroides. The sequence continues at coordinate 10,703 of JAIRPX010000129.1, read as the reverse complement.
AGGGCAGATGTAAAACTCATGTCGCCGCCGCAAAGACGCAGTATTCGCCACGGCAATTCCAATTTTTCTACCAGCGACTGCACATAATCAACCATTTCCTGTAAAGATTCGTATGAATGTTCAGGTGTATCAATCCTGACAATTTCCACTTTGTCGAACTGGTGCAGGCGATTCAATCCACGAACATCCTTTCCATAAGAACCGGCTTCCCGACGGAAACAGGCTGAATAGGCTGTATTTTTAATTGGTAAATCCTTTTTGTCTAATATAATATCCCTGTATATATTGGTTACGGGAACTTCTGCCGTTGGAATCAAGTACAAGTCGTCAATAGAATCATAATACATTTGTCCTTCTTTGTCTGGCAAATTACCTGTGCCATAACCGGATTCAGTATTAATCATATACGGAGGCTGAATTTCAGCGTATCCTGCGTTGCAGGCATTGTCTAAGAAAAAATTGATTAATGCCCGTTGCAGTCTGGCTCCCTTTTGCTTATACACGGGAAATCCTGCTCCTGCAATTTTAACGCCCAGTTCAAAATCAATCAAATCATATTTTTTAGCTAATTCCCAATGGGGAAGTGCGCCTTCGTGCAAATCGGGAATAATTCCTCCTGTTTTTTCTATAACGTTGTCTTCTGCATGTTTACCAACAGGAACTTTGTCGGATGGGAGGTTCGGAATCTGGTACAGGAGTTCTGTCAGATGCTTTTCAGCTTCTTTCATGCCTGTTTCTAATTCCTTATTTCCTTCTTTAATTGAAGCAACTTTTTCGCGAGCTGTTTCTGCTGCTTCTGCGTTGCCGGTTTTCACCAATTGTCCTATAGATTTCGACAATTGATTAAGTTCAGCCAAATTGCCGTCCAATAATTGCTGAAGACTTTTCCTTTTTTTATCTGTATCAATCACTTCATTGATAATAGCCTCAGCGTCATAACATTTTTTCGACAGCTTATTAATGACTTCTTGCGTATTTTCGGTAATGACCTTTAGTGTAAGCATAATATGTTGATGAGATAATTAGTAAATGAGATATTTCAGTGAACGAGATGTTTAGTAAACGAGTAAACGAGATATTTTAGTAAACGAGTAAACGAGATTATTTAGTGAACGAGCAAATGAAATATTTTAGTGAATGAGTAAACGAGATGTTTAGTAAACAAGTGAACGAGATAATTTCAGTAAACGAGTAAATGAGATATTTTAGTAAAAGAGATGTTAGTGAACAAGTAAATTCGTTGTGAGTAAACTAATAACAAGTTATAAATAAACGAGTATACAAATCGCTAAGTTTACTCGTTTATTCATATCTTGTTTACTCGTTTACTTGTTCACTCAACATCTCGTTTACTCGTTTACTTAATATCTCGTTTACTCTACTACAAACGGTTCAACCGAAACATACGATCTGTCGTTTTTTTTCTTTCTGAATACGACCTTGCCGTCAATAAGAGCATACAAAGTATGATCTCTACCAATACCAACATTTTCGCCTTGATGATGTTGAGTTCCGCGTTGGCGAATAATAATATTACCTGCTTTGCAGATTTCGCCTCCAAAAATCTTTACGCCTAATCGTTTACTGTGCGATTCGCGCCCGTTTTTCGAACTTCCGACTCCTTTTTTATGTGCCATTTTTCTAAAATTTTAACGAATTAAGCTTGAATATCTTTAATCACGATTTGAGAAAATTGTTGACGATGCCCGTTTAATTTACGGTGTCCTTTTCTCCTTTTTTTGTGGAAAACCAATACTTTATCTCCTTTTACCAAAGGATTTACAATTTCGGCTACCACTTTTGCTCCTTCAATAACAGGAGCTCCTACAGTTACATTACCATCTTTGTCTGCTAAAAGGACTTTTTCAAATTCTAATTGAGCGCCTTCTTCTGCATCAATACGGTGAACAAACAATTTTTGATCTTTTTCAACTTTAAACTGTTGACCTTGAATTTCTACAATTACGTACATCTGTTTTTTATATTTACAGGTTTTTCCCGGGGGTGGATGTAAAATTACATCGCTTAAATTACCCTTAAAGAATTTGAGGCGCAAAGGTAATACATTATTTTCAAATATGCAAATTTTTTTTTTAGAACTAAATAGTAGAGACGTTGCATACAACGTCTCTACGCTTGTTTTTTATAAATCAACAGTGAAAATCTTATAATTTTATCCGCGAATTGCCTTAATACCTGGTAATTCTTTTCCTTCAATAAATTCGAGCAAAGCGCCACCTCCTGTTGAAACATAGCTCATCTTGTCGGCAATACCGAATTTGTTGACGCAAGCTACGGAATCGCCGCCACCAACAAGCGAAAAAGCGCCTTTTCCGGTAGCCGTGACAATAGCTTTGCCAACTGCTTTTGAGCCTCCTGCGAAATTGTCAAACTCAAATACTCCTGTAGGACCATTCCAAAGGATAGTTTTTGAATTTTCAATGACTTCTGCGAATTTTTTTTCTGTTTCAGGACCAATATCTAATCCTTCCCACCCTTCCGGAATAGCATTTACCGGAACAAACTGAGTATTAGCGTCATTGCTGAAATTGTCGGCAATTTTTGCATCAACTGCCAGCACAAGGTTCACATTATTGTCTTTTGCTTTTTGAATCAGGCTTAAAGCTAAATCCAACTTATCATCTTCGCAAATAGATTTACCGATATTTCCGCCAAGAGCTTTGGTGAACGTATATGTCATTCCACCGGCAATAATCAGGTTATCTACTTTTGTTAACAGGTTTTCGATAATATCAATCTTGGATGAAACTTTCGAGCCGCCCATTATGGCAGTGAAAGGACGAGCCGTATTTTTCAGTACTTTTTCAACGGCGTCAATCTCATTTTGCATCAGATAGCCAAACAGTTTATGGTTAGCGTCGAAATAATCGGCAATAATTGCAGTTGAAGCATGAGCACGGTGCGCCGTTCCAAAAGCATCGTTCACATAAACCGTTGCAAATGAAGCCAATCGTTTAGCCATTTCTTTCTGGTTAGCTTTTTCAGCTTTCTTTGCTGCTGCGATTTCTTCATCGCTTGCATCATCTTTCAAACCGCGAGGTTTTCCTTCTTCAGCAGCGTAGAAACGAAGATTTTCCAGCAATAAAACTTGTCCTCCCTGCAATGCAGCAGATTTTTCAAAAGCTTCATCGCCAAGACAGTCGTCGGCAAAGCTAACTTCCACGCCCAATAATTCGGAAATACGCGGTAGTATATGCTTCAAAGAATATTTAGCGTCTATTCCTTTTGGACGTCCCAGATGCGAGCCAATGATTATGCTTCCTCCGTCGGAAAGGATTTTTTTCAATGTTGGAATAGCTGCGCGAATGCGCGTGTCGTCTGTAATGTTGAATTTTTCGTCTAATGGTACGTTAAAATCTACACGTACAAATACTTTTTGTCCTGAAAAGTCGAATTTGTCAATTGTTTGCATGATTATTTATTTTTCAAGCGATTGCCGCAATAATATTTTTGAGACAATCGCTGTAATATATTATGTTATAAATATTTATTTCTGTGCAGCTTCAAATTCCTGCATAGTTTCGATCAATGCTAAAACGTCTTCTTTTGGAAGCGCGTTGTAGGTAGAAGCGCGGAAACCGCCTACCGAACGGTGTCCTTTAATTCCAACCATTCCTTTTGAGGTTGCAAACTTGTAAAAATCAGCTTCCAGATGGCTGTATTCTTCATTCATCACAAAGCAGATATTCATCAAAGAGCGGTCTTCCACGTTGGCAGTACCTTTAAACAATTTGTTGCGGTCAATTTCGTCATACAAAAGCCCTGCTTTTTCCTTATTCAGTTTATACATTTCCTGAAGACCACCTATGGATTTAAGCCATTTCAGCGTTTGCAGAGCAGCAAAAATGGGAAGCACGGGAGGCGTATTAAACATTGAACCTTCTTTAATATGCGTTCTGTAATCCAGCATTGTTGGAATCGGACGGCTCACTTTTCCAAGTATTTCATCTTTAACAATTATAAAGGTAACGCCTGCGGGAGCAAGATTCTTTTGTGCGCCGCCATAAATCAGTCCGTATTTACTGACGTCAACCGGACGTGAAAAAATATCAGACGACATATCGGCTACCAGAGTTACGGGGCAATCCATATCGGTATGAATTTCCGTACCAAAAATTGTATTGTTAGTTGTAATATGGAAATAATCCGCATCAGACGGAATAGTGTAATTTTTAGGGATATAGCTGTAATTAGCTTCTTTGGAAGAAGCGACTTCAACAACTTCGCCAAACATTTTAGCCTCTTTTTGCGCTTTATTTGCCCACGTACCGGTGTTCAGGTAAGCGGCTTTTTTCTCTAATAAATTGTATGGAACCATGCAAAATTCCAGGCTTGCGCCGCCGCCCAGAAAAATAACAGAATAACCTGCGGGGATATTCAACAATTCTTTAAATAAAGATGCGGCTTCATCAACCACAGCTTCAAACTCTTTTGTACGGTGACTTATTTCCATAAGTCCCAAGCCTGTTCCGGCAAAATTTTCAATTGCTTTAATTGTGTTCTCTATTGTTTCTTTCGGTAAAATAGAGGGACCAGCATTAAAATTATACTTTCTCATAAATAATGTATTAAGTGTTTAAAAAACAGTTTTATTTTAGTGTGCAAAGGTACAACTTTTTTTTTTATAGGCAAAAATCAATTCAAATATTTGCATAATAAAAAAAAAAGTTATACATTTGCAGCCTCAAATCAGTAAGAAAGAATGGCTCCGTAGCTCAACTGAATAGAGCATCTGACTACGGATCAGAAGGTTGGGGGTTTGAATCCCTCCGGAGTCACAGGTTAAATGGAAAACAGTCAAAAAAATAAATCCTGAAAGTAATTCAAATAATTAAATCATAAAATATTTATACTTTATACGGTTTAATTTTGTGCAACGTCTTTGCGAGCGTTAGCGAAGCAATCCAAATAATTTTTATCTGTTTATGTGCAATTTAGAAAATTTCATGTATCTTTGTAACTTGACTTTCACAGAAGGTTTCATATTTTAAAAATAAAATAATATGAAAGAATTTAACATTGCAGGACCATGCATTAAGCGGTTACACTATATGATAAATGCGGCAGAGCGTCTTCAAGGCGTTGATGCACTGATTAACAGCGGAAACTATTTTGTACTCCATGCTGCGCGTCAAAGCGGTAAAACCACGTTTATCCAGGATTTAGCCATTAGGCTGAATGTAGAGAAAAATTATTATGCCGTCTATTGTTCGCTCGAAAGTTTGCAAGGCATTACAGATGCCGAAAAAGGTGTTCCTGCCATAGTTTGCAGATTAAAAGATGCACTTGAAAGTCAAAGAGTTACCAATGCTGATTTATTTGCTGTTGATGTCGATTTTAGCGATTATACAGGAGTTTTGAAAAAATCTTTGGAAAAATATTGCATCACACTCGACCGTCCGCTCGCAATATTCTTTGACGAAGCCGACTGTTTGAGCGAAAATACGCTTATTGCGTTTCTGCGCCAGTTACGTGATGGACATAACAGCCGGAATTTTTCGCCTTTTGTACATTCCATTGCACTTGTAGGAATGCGCAACATCCGCGATTTTAAAGCAAAAGTACGCCCCGACCACGAAACGCTCGGTTCGGCAAGCCCGTTTAATATAGTAACAGAAGTGATGACTTTGACAAACTTTACAAAAGAAGAAATCGCAGATCTTTACGCTCAGCACACTGCCGAAACAGAACAAAAATTTGACGATGACGCCATAGAATTTATTTACGAACAAACCTGCGGACAGCCCTGGCTTGTAAATGCCGTAGCACGAGAAGCAATCGTAAAAAAACTGAACAGCGATTTTTCAAAACCTGTCACCAAAGAACTTGCTGCACAGGCAATTCAGACAATCATTCTGCGTCGCGACACGCATATTGATTCGCTACTTGAACGGCTCAAGGAAGAACGTGTGCGCCACGTAATCGAACCAATGATACTTGGTGAATATGTAGAGCGCGAAAACGACGATTTCCAGTATGTACGCGATTTGGGACTGGTACGTACTACTCCGCGTGTAGAACCCGCCAATCCAATTTATGCTGAAGTAATGTTCCGGACATTAAATTATTCGGCGCAAATGACTATATATGAAGATTATCAGCAGTATCAGACGCCGCGCTATTTGAAAAACGGACGAATTGATATGGAATTTCTGATGAAAGATTTTCAGCAGTTTTGGCGCGAAAACAGCGAAATCTGGGAAGAACGGTTTCAGTACAAAGAAGCCGCCCCTCATCTTGTATTAATGGCTTTCCTGCAACGTGTTATCAACGGCGGAGGACAAATTATCCGCGAGGCAGCCGTTGGCAAAAAACGTCTTGATCTCTGTATTGTATATGAAAATAAAAAATACCCGATAGAACTAAAAATAAACCGCTATAAAAACACCCTGTCAGACGGTTTGAAACAGACTGCGGAATATGCCGAAAAATTCGGTTGCACGGAAGGATGTCTCTGCATTTTCGACCGCTCGCCGGAAAAGTCGTGGGACGAAAAAATCTACATGCGACAAGAAACGGTTGACGGCAAAAAAATTACGGTAGTAGGTCTGTAATTGATTATTTTATGCTATCTTTGCAACTTTATTTTTATTAAATATGATTAATGGAAAGAAAATAATGGTTGTGATGCCAGCTTATAATGCTGAAAAAACGTTGGAAATGACTTATCGCGAAATTCCGATGGATATTGTAGATGAGGTGATTTTGACAGACGATTTGAGTAAAGATAATACCATTGAAACCGCAAAAAAACTGGGTATCAAAGAGATACAAAATCACAAACAAAATCTTGGCTATGGCGGCAATCAGAAAACATGCTACAATCGCGCACTCAAACTTGGTGCAGACATTGTGATTATGCTGCATCCCGACTATCAATATACGCCAAAGCTAATTCAATCAATGGCTTATGTTATTGCAAATGGCGTGTTTCCCGTTGTGCTTGCCTCGCGAATTTTGGGTAAAGGTGCACGAAAAGGCGGAATGCCACTCATAAAATACCTTTCAAACCGCATTTTAACACTGTATCAAAATATTTTAATGAACCAAAAACTTTCTGAATATCACAGCGGTTACCGCGCATTTTCGGCGGAAGTATTGCGGAATATCAACTACGAAAGCAACTCTGATAATTTTGTTTTCGATAACGAGATGTTGGCGCAAATCTTTTACGCTGGTTATGAAATCGGCGAAATCACCTGTCCTACAAAGTATTTTGACGATGCTTCGTCGATCAACCTGCGCAGTAGCATTATTTATGGATTTGGTTGTATGCGTGTTGCACTTGTTTACCGGCTTTGCAAATGGAAATTGATTAAATCCAAACTTTTTAAATAAATTTTTTATGTTACAAAAGAATATAATGCCAGAGAAAATTGTAAAATATCTGCCATATTGCTTATATGCTTTGCTTGGCGTGTTTTGTATCAATCATTGTTTTTTTCAGGATATGATTCAACTGTCGTCTGGACATGCCTCGTGGTTTTACGACAACAATTTCAGATATTTTCTTTTCCCAAACAATTTGGATAGCGGACATCCGCCTTTGAACGGCATAATGCTTGCTTTTTGGTGGAAACTGTTTGGGAAAACGCTTTGGGTAAGCCATTTGTTTACACTGCTTTGGTCGATGCTGCTTATTTATCAGGTGCAAAAATTGGCACGGCTGTTTTTTTCAAAAGAAACGGCAATGCTCATTTCTCTCGTTCTTTTGCTTGATCCTACGCTGCTCGCCCAGTCTGTAATAGTTTCGCCAGATATTATTTTATTGACATTTTTCTTCATGGCTTTGCGAGCGAGTTTAGAGCGAAAAAACGTTTTATTAACATTTGCCATAGTTTTTTTATCATTGATAAGTATGCGCGGAATGATGTGTTGCGCCGCCATTTTTTTCTTTCACCATTTTAATATCTGGGATAAAAAAAATGTCTCGATTAAAAATCTTATTATCAATTCATTACCATTTTCATTGGGTGCATTACTGGCTTTTGCATTTTTGGGTTACCATTATTATAAATTGGGTTGGATTGGCTATCACGAAAATATGCCTTGGGCTGATTGTTTTGAGAAAGTAAATTTTGTCGGTTTTCTGCGCAATATTGTGTTTGTTATTTGGCGATTTCTGGATTTTGGACGAATTATTCTGTGGATTTTGTTTTTTTATGCTATTTTTATTTTGCTTAAAAAAATAAAAACGAGATGTTTCAGTTTCGATAAAAAAGAAATTAGCATCTTTTTCCTGTTTGGAGCGTTAGTGCTAATATCTTCATATTCAGCATTATCATACAAAGCTCTATCGGGTCATAGATATTTTTTGCCACATTTTATTATCTTTGGTTTTATCACATTTATCCTTTTAAGTAAAATTGTGTCGGTACGTCAAATCCAGCGTTTTTCGATTGTGGTCTGCATTGTGCTTTTGTGCGGGAACATGCTGCGTTATCCCGAAAAAATTTCAACAGGTTGGGATTCAACGCTTTCGCACCTGCCTTACTATTCGCTTCGCACGCAAATGTTCGATTATATTGAGGAACATAATATCAGTTTTTCGGATATATCGGCGGGTTTTGGGATGGTCGGTGGTCAAAACAGGATTGATTTTTCTTCGCCAAAAGACCGTATTATTGATGGCGTATTGGGCGAGAAAAAATATTATTTGTATTCCAATACTTTTAATGCGCCCGATGAGGATATAGAAACGTTGCACAATCCTCAAAAATACGCATTGATAACTAAGATGCAAAAAGGAAATGTATTTATTTGTCTTTACGAAAAAATATTTGAATAAATTTGTATACCTTTTGCGCTGGTTTTTTATTATACTCTGCACAGCATGGTTTTGTACATCGTCATTGCGAAGCCTGAAGCAATCCAGCAATCTATTTATTTACAGCTGGATTGCTTCGCTAACGCTCACAATGACGATGCACGGAATTAAACCGCGTAAAGTATATTCATGCGAAAAGGAAAACATTACAAGATACAAAATGTTAAAATAATAAATAAAAATGAAATATCATCGCAATATTCGCCCCAAAAAGGCTTTAGGACAACATTTTCTAAAAGATTTGTCAATAGCTGAAAAAATAGCCAGAACGATTTCCTCATATAAGGATTTCCCTGTTTTGGAAGTAGGACCAGGAACTGGAGCATTAACACAATTTTTACTAAAAAACAATCATAATTTAACATTGATTGAATTAGATTCAGAATCAGTAGAATATCTGAACAAACAATACCCTGAATTAAGTTCCCGTATAATCAAAGGAGATTTTCTGAAAGCAGACCTGGATGTTCTTTTTTCGCAACCGTTTTGTGTAACAGGCAATTATCCATACAATATTTCCAGTCAAATATTTTTTAAGGTTCTGGAATATAAAGATAAAATCCCGTGTTGCACGGGAATGTTACAAAAAGAAGTAGCAGAACGTCTTACGGCTCAACCTTGTAAAAAAGCCTACGGTATCATCACTGTTTTACTGAATGTTTGGTACGATACAGAATATCTGTTCACAGTTGAACCTGAAGTATTTGATCCTCCCCCCAAAGTCCGTTCGGCAGTTATCAGGATAACTCGCAATAACAGAACAGAATTGGGTTGCGATGAAGCGTTATTCAAGAATATAGTTAAAACATCATTCAACCAACGCCGAAAAACTATGCGCAATTCGTTGAAAACTTTATTTGGAAAAGATAATGAAATTTTTAGTCATTCCGTGTTTGATAAACGTCCCGAACAGCTTTCAGTAGAAGAATTTATTGAGCTTACAAAAATGGCGAACAACAAAAACATTGATAACAAGCCTGTAAATTTTTCTATTTAAACGCTTAATTTAATGAATTTATTTGGATAATACACAGCAAAACATTACTTTTGTAGCGTTAAATTTTAAATCAAAAATAAGATTCAATTAGGGTGTTCGCGAGAATGCCCTAATTTTTTACCGTGCGCTTACGCACACGGCTACAAAGATACTGGCGCTACGCGCCTTCTCGCAAAACAAAAGGTTTTGCAGATGATCCAAAATCAAACCATACAAGATAATACCCACCGCCTCTATTCTTCCGGTTTTCATTCTTTCTCCTTTCCTAATTGGTTAAAACGGAAGGAAAACGATACAAGGAAATAGCTTGACAGCGTATTATATTCTGTATCTTCGATATATTGAGAGGTAATATTTCGCCTGATGTTTAATTTTTGTTTCAGTATATCAAACCATTTTATCCGTAAAAGCGCATTTTTACTTTTAAGAAATTGTTTGGTAATTTCTATGTTCCAGACAATTTCACTGTCATTATATCCAGCGCTCAGCCCTTTTGTCTTTATACAGTTGACATCAGAAATAAGTGTCCAGTTGTATGGTAAATAAAGTTGAACATTGTTAACCAGCTCATAATTCATGTTTTTATTTGCCTGTTTTTTCAATGTATTTGAAGTATTTGAATATCGAATATTTCCGCGAAACTGTCCATAAAACCAGCCTGTATTATAACTTAATCCGATATTTTCGATAATACCGAATGTTTTGGATATATTCCGTTCGCTTTGCCGGTTTAGGTTAATGAAGCCAATTCTGTTATTATAGTTGAGTTTTGTTTGCAGGTTGAGCTTAAACCTTTTTTTCGTATCCAGAGGCATATTATACATGATATCGCCGGATGTATTCCATGAACCATTTTCG
>JAIRPX010000222.1 GCA_031256775.1 Dysgonamonadaceae bacterium | reverse complement strand
AATACAACCATTCTGCTAAATTCACTCAATCCTCAAACAACCTACAAATTAGGCATATCAAACAAGATATTATCGAATCAAAAAAAGTGGAATATTCGTTGAATATCAAGATTTGTTTTCAATATTCAGGAAAATCCAGTATCTTTGTCATTGAGTTATTTGAATCAGTGGTAAAACGCAGCAAACAAAAGCAGTTCGCTCATTTCTATATCGTTACCCATTTATACTTTCCTTTCGGGTAAAATTGTGTTTTTTAGAGGATTGTACGGAAATTTTTCGTACATTTGCATCCATAAAAATAAATATTTAAGATGATTGTAAAAGAAAAACCTCTCATTTTTATTACGAATGATGATGGCGTATATGCTTTGGGAATAAACAGTTTGATAGAAGGAATACGTTCCTTAGGCGAAATAGTTGTGATTGCTCCCGATGGCGGACGGTCGGGCATGTCGAGCGCTATTTCGGCAACCAATCCTGTTCGTTTGAATTTAGTAAGGAAAGAAGAAGATTTAACAGTGTACAGCTGTTCAGGAACTCCCGTAGATTGCGTTAAATTAGGTATTAATGAAATACTCGACAGAAAACCTGATTTAATTTTATCGGGCATTAATCACGGATCCAATGCTGCTATATGCGTAATATATTCAGGAACAATAGGAGCAACTCTCGAAGGATGTATCTGGGGCGTCCCCTCCTTAGGTATTTCGCTCTGCGATCATTCTCCCGACGCCAATTTTAGCGAAGCAGTTAAATATGGCAGGAAAATAGCTGAAAAGGTTTTGGAAGAGGGATTGCCTAAGGGTATTTGTCTGAATCTTAACATTCCTGCCATTCCTGAATTGAATGGCTTAAAAGTATGTTCACAAACGAAAGGTTATTGGGCAAAAGAATTTCAGGTTGCTAAAGACCCAGCCGGAAAAACCGTTTACTGGTTATGCGGCGAATTTACCAATGAAGAACCTGATAACGAGCAAAGCGACGAATGGGCTATCAGTCAGGGATATGCAGCTTTGGTGCCTCTGCAAATAAATATGACGGCGTATGATTTCCTACAGGAAATTAAAGGCTGGGAAAAATAATGAACAAATGAAATATTTTTTAGTTGCCGGAGAAGCCTCCGGCGATTTACACGCCTCGAATTTAATGTTTGAATTGAAAAAATTGGACAAAGAAGCCGATTTTTGCTTTTTTGGAGGCGACAAAATGCAATCAGTTGGAGGTAAGTTGATTAAACATTACCGCGACCTGGCTTACATGGGCTTTATTCCCGTGCTGATGAATTTGCGAACAATCTTTAAAAACATGAATATATGCAGGGAAGAAATCGGAAATTATCAGCCTGACGTAGTTATTTTAGTTGATTATCCAGGCTTTAACCTTAGAATAGCCCAATATGTTAAAGAAAAACTTCATATTCCTGTTTATTATTATATATCTCCCAAAATATGGGCATGGAAAGAATACAGGATAAAAAATATTCGGAAATATGTTGACAAAATGCTCTGTATTCTGCCTTTTGAAGTCTGTTTTTACCGAAAGCATCAATATCCTGTCGATTATGTAGGAAATCCAACAGTAGATGCTATTAATAACCGTGATTCTGCATCAGAAAGTTTTGAGGAATTTATTGCATCCAATCAATTGGATAATAAGCCTGTTATAGCTATTTTAGCCGGTAGTCGCAAACATGAAATCAAAAATAACCTTCCAACGATGCTGAAATCGGCGTCTTTTTTTAAAAATTATCAGATGGTGATTGCCGGAGCGCCAGGCATTGATCATGTTTTCTATCGCAAATATACAGAGAGTTACCAGGTAAGTGTTGTGTATGATCAAACTTACCGGCTTCTGCAACAGGCAAAAGCTGCTCTGGTGACTTCAGGAACAGCCACCCTTGAAACAGCTCTCTTAAAAACGCCTCAAGTTGTATGCTATTATGTTCCTGCTAAACATATTGCAAGTATTCTATGGAAATGTTTTTTCAAAGTAAAATACATTTCTCTGGTGAATTTGATTGTCGATAAACTTGTTGTAAAAGAATTATTTGGAAAATATTTTTCTGCTAAACAAATCATGGAAGAACTAAACTTGCTGATTAACAATGAAAGTTACAGAGAAAAAATAATAGCGGATTACGAGTTAATGGCAGAAAAATTAGGAAAAAAAGGCGGATCGGAAAATGCGGCAAAAATTATTTACAATTCAATTATCTTCGAAAAAGAATAACAAATGTATACTCTGCACGGCATGTTTTTGTGCAACGTTCATTGCGAAGGCGAAGCATGAAGCAATCCAGTAATTAGTTTTCAGTTTTCAGTTTTCAGCTGGATTGCTTCTCTAACGCTCGCAATGACGTTGCACAAAATTAAACCGCGTAAAGTATGGAAGTTATACGAAGTTAAAGGAATGGAGAATGGAAGTTAGACGAATGGAGAGCTCACCCGCAAAACCTTGTGTCTATGGCTTTCCTACTGACGCGGCTTTATAAGCCGTGCTTTCATGCTTTGCGCCACGTGTCTCGTTTAAAAAACTTTTCTCGCGTTACTTCGTAAAACGGCTACTCTGCAAATTCTTTTAAACCGTGCTGAACAAAAGCAGCTTAGCTGCAACATCTTAGTAGCCGTGTGCGTAAGCGCACGGTTGGAAAACACAGACCTTTCCCTG
>JAIRPX010000284.1 GCA_031256775.1 Dysgonamonadaceae bacterium | reverse complement strand
GGGCAAGACATGGACGATGTACTGATTGCACCTTACACAACCCTGCAAAAGCGGATACTTGCCATCACATATATTCACATGATTATGGCTTCGGCGCAATCGGAAGAAACGGCAGGTTTGGCGACGCAGGAAATTGAAACGATACTGCACGACAGCCACAAATTAAAGCCCGCGCAGGCAAACGATTTTGACGTCCGCACCCAAAAGGAAATGCTGGACATGATGAACTCCGTAACCGGTTTCCTGACGGTTTTGCTGGCGGCTATTGCTTCTATTTCTTTGCTCGTTGGCGGAATAGGCATTATGAATATCATGTATGTTACTGTAACGGAACGTATAAAAGAAATCGGCTTGAGGATGTCTATCGGCGCCAAAAACAAAGATATTCTGTTGCAGTTTCTTTGCGAAAGCATTATTTTGAGTCTTATTGGCGGCGTCATCGGCATTTTGCTCGGCTTACTGCTTTCATACGGAGCTTCTGCGGGATTGAAATGGCCCTTTATTGTCAGCGTTCCGGCAGTGGGGATCTCGTTTTTAGTTTGCGCCGCAACCGGTATTTTCTTCGGCTGGTATCCTGCTAAAAAGGCAGCTTCTTTAGATCCGATTAATGCTTTGCGATATGAATAGAATAATAAATGGATTAAAATTTAAATTCAGGAAGTAAATTTAGAAATCGAAAAACAGGAAAGATAATAAATTGTAATAGTCAAAATTTAATCTGAGTGGTTAATTTGAGGAGTAAAAAATTGTCAGATTAAATTTTGACTATTACATTTAAATTGTTAGAGAAATACAATTATCTTACAATAAGTTTCGATAATGCCGTTGTACCGTCGGTAAGCGTTGTTTTTACAAGATATATACCGCTTGACCAACCTTTTATGTTAATATCTTTTTGCTTTGCAGTATGTAGCAGGCGCCCAAGTCCGTCATAGAATCCAACCGAATCGAAATCTCCTTCAATATGTATGAAATCTGAAGCGGGATTAGGATAAATTTTTAGATTTGCATATTCAATCTTTGGCAGGCCGGTCAAAATTTGTACACAGCCTTGTGCCGATATTGGCGACATACCGCCCGGCGAACGGAAGACTTTTACTGTATAGCAAGCATTTTCAACAGGAGAATTGTCGACAAACTTTTGTCCATAATGTAACGTGTCGAGCGCTACGTCGTTACGATAAATCTGATACAGTACATCAAACACGTCGTCATCAGGATGTTGTGTTGAAGATTCGTCCCTGAAATTAGCCGTAATACCCCAATTACCCCAGATCCTTTTATCCGATGCATATAACCATGTTTCGCCGTCGTCTTCCGAATAGAGATTTGCTTTGGGGTTTGTGCCGATGCTGTCTAAATCTATGGATAAAACGCGGTTAACGGGATCGCCGCTTTGTTCTATGCCGACAAGAAGTTCTGTTTCGTCGGTAATCAAAATCGGATTCGCGAGCGGAAAGTTATTCCAAGCGTGCCCATTCCACGAGACAATATCGGAACTTTCAATTCTGTCGCCGTTTTTAAACACGGCAAGTTTTAGCTGCGAAGGGCTTGTTTCCGGATAATCGGAAATCAGGAATGCAGAGATAGACGACAGATATTTGCCTTCCAGAGGTTTAAGATCGCGCCGGTCGTATTTATTTGCAGTAATAATAGATTTGCCCAAATTACTTATGCTACTGAACATTTTGCCGTCTGTATAAGTTAAGCCGTAAGAACCCGCAATGTCTTTGTAAATTACATTAACATTATTTTCGTCACTGTATTTGTATGCAATAATGCTTGAAGGAGAAATTGACGTTTCTTCAAATCCAACACCAAAATCGTCCATATTGAAGTTATATGCATTACGGTTTGCTCCTGAAACAGCGTGGAAACGCACTCTGAACAACTGATTTGCCGCCGCTGATGAAATATCAAGTTTAAACGGTAACCATGTATGCGCTCCATTTACGACTATGGTTTTAACTTTTGTCCATGTATTATTGCCTGTGCCGATTTCTATATAAATGGTATCTCTTACGCCTGCCCAAATTTCCTGTTCTGAAAGAATTCTATACATGCAGGTTAAATGAATATTGTTTTTCCCTATTGCGTCAAACGGCTTGCTCGTAAGTGAAAGGTCGTATTTCTGAGAATCGCCGTTGCCGATAAACGTAACTGCATATATTCCATTGAAACTGTTGTCTTTGAACAGATGCCAAGCCGATGTTTGCTTTGTCTGATTAGTCCAGTAGTTTTGCTTAAAAGCGCCTCCTTCAAAGCCATCGGCAAAGGGAAGATTGTAATTATCCACTATGGTTACTTCTACATAGTCGGTTTTCCCGGATTCAAGATATGATTTTCCCGTCTGTAGATCATAATCAAATACTGCCGATACATTATATTTAAGATAGCCGTCGGGAGCGTCGTTGTCGGTATATGTCGTACCCTCCGACGCATCTGTCTGAGCAATTTTAACTCCGTCTCTGTAAATAAAATAAAAATCAAGAGTATGTTTGTTACTATCGAAATCAGACGGTGCCTGCCAGGAAAGATTGACTACATTTCTTTGAGTAATATTTACATTTGCATTAAGTGCTCTCGGTCTGTCGATCAAATCAAGTGTATCAGGCAAACAAAGGACCCAACCTTTTGTCGACATCACGCCATAACCGCTCCATCCTGTAATTACAAGTCCGTCTGCCGAAATATCGGTCGGAGTATCAAATACTGCAGATTCATTCGGGAACCCAAAGAAAGTATTGTCGGTAATTTCTGCAGTAGAAGCGTATTTATCAATGAATTGACGAAAATAGAAAAATCCAAGCTTGTCCGACCAGATGAAAGCCTGCCGTCCATTTTCAAATACATTGCCGCGCCGCTGAAAGCCAACAACAAAACCGTTGTCCGAAACGCCTGTACAATATGAATTATCCGGTCCGAATATTATCAGCGTATCGTTGACTATATCATAGAGGGCTGCACGCCTGTCTTTTTGTGTAGTAATATATCTACCGCTAGGAGAAACTCCGCCTGCTTCGCTCGACGAGTTTTCGTCAAAAAGTATGTAATTCGCAGGCGACTTCCAGCCGACAGCGCTTCTGACGCCTGCATAAATCATACGCGAAGTCCACCCTCCCGCTACTGTGCCGTCAGAGGAAATACTTTTGATTTTTGCACCCTGATCGCCCGCCGCAAAATTGGCAGGAGAAGCAAATGCCATTGTGTCGGTTTTGTAAGCATTATCGCCACTGGCAGCATTATATTTCCATGCAAAAGGCGTTATTTTCGCAAAAGATCCTTTTTCATACGTTGCACCGTAAACGTTTCCAGTAGAGTCGATGCAGGTAATGTCGGTTGTTACTTCCGAGTTGGTCGGAAGAGCGCCAAATCTGCCTAGCCCAATCGAATACCATTTATTATCGCGATATACAGCTCCTGTATTGATAGTTACATTGTTGTTGTACGTTTCCATATGCTTGGCTGCAATATACATTTTGTCGTTTATATCGTTTGCCGCGGTTGCGTTTGGAATGGTTTGCCTTGTATCTTCATCAATTTTGAAGAGATAAGCTGAGTTGGAGCCTGCATTGCCGACTACATATTTGCCGTTTGGCGAAACTGCTATTGCCATACCGTTTCCCATATCGTGAAAACCAGCCTGCTGTATAAACAAATCGTGTGCGCCATTTCCATATGAGTTTGTCGGGTCATAATATAACTTCCATCCTGCCGCTGCAATATATAAAGGTTTTTTACGTGCAGGAACCATTACTAAAGGACGCGCGGAATTGTGCTGGTTGTTTAGAGCATTATTGCTTCCAAGTAACGGCGGTTCCATTCCCTTTACAACCAGAGTGTCAAGGGTAGATGCTGCATGAAGTCCTTCGATATACTTAACCGAGTTCGGCAATGTAAGTTTGTATATGTTACTGTCCGCGTTCTTGAGGAAAGCGTAGCTCATAATCGTATCTACGGTATTTGAAACAGATACAGCCTTTCTTGTGCGCGACATTGGAATATACAACAGTTTTGTTTTCTCCCTATTGTACAATATCCCGTTTTCCGATGAAAAATAAGGATTAGATGAAGACACTGTTATTTCTCCGTAAGTATTTGTAAATGGAGTGCCTATATTTTCGTCTATACCCATTTTAGAAAAATTTGTCGGTAGAATGAACCGATCTATTAGATAGTCGTTGGTAAATGCTCCGGATCCTAAACTGTCTAACGAAGCCGGTAAAGTTATGCCTGTCAAAGCAAAACAATCCATAAATGCATTTTTACCAATAACCTGGATGCTGTTCGGCAAATTAATACTGTCCAATTTGTTTGCACCTGAAAAAGCAGCAGTTGGAATTGCCGTTAAACTTGACTGTAATGTTACGGTTTTAAGATTAACGCTTGCCTGAAACATGGAAACTCCCAAGTTGCCAAGTCCTGAAAGGTCGGCTGTTTCTAAAAAATTACAGTTTGCAAAAATTGATGATCCGAGATTGGTAAGCGTAGCGTTGTTCGTTATCGTTACAGATCTGAGTTTGGAATTTTTAAATGCTTCATTGCCTATTTTTACTAATGTGCCGGGAAAATTAAACGATGTTATTCCCGTATTGTAAAACGCCCTGTCGCCTATTTCAGTTAAATTGCTTAAAATAGTTAAATGCGTAAGTTTTGTACAGTTTGCAAACATTTGGGATGGAATAACATCCATTTCTACAGGAATTGTAAAACTTGTAATTCCTTTCGGTACAGACACAAGTTCGCCGTTTGGTCCAGGCTTTTTGTAAAGTACGCCGCCTTTGCTGTAATAAACAGTATTGTTCGGATCGCATTCGATCGCCGTTCCGATAAAATTCTCAAATGCCGTAGACACGTTCGTTACAGACGCAGGCACTGTAACCGTTTGCAGAAGAGGGATACGCATATCCATATCTTCTTCTGTCGGCGAAGAATAGAACATTCTGAAAGGCAGTGTTGTTATTTGGCATGGTTCTTCAAAAGTTACCGATTGCAATGACCTGCAACTGCTGAAAAAATTATTGCCGACAAGTGTAGTTACAGAACATGGAATAGTTATCCTCTGCAAACTCGAACATCCTGCAAACGGCAAAGTCAGAGTTGTAACATTCGGTAGTACAAGCGTCTGCAATGCGCTGCAATTAGCAAAAACCTGTTCGCCAAGTTCCGTACATGCCATCAAATTAGACAAATCCAACGATTGTATCTGCATTCCAGCCAAACCTAATTTATTGATTTTGGTTATGCCGACAGGTAATACAATGCTTGTAAGTGCAGTCATTTTAACATATGCAGCGGTAAGTGAATTAAGTTTCCACGTTTTGTAAAAGGCGGAAACAGGGATTTCGTTTGCAAGATAACTTGCATCTTTATCTGCGCCGCCGCCAACGCCAAGTGTATTGGGTGCTGTATAATCGGTACCCTCCATACCGCTATAAGCAACAATAGTAACGCCGCTTAAATCAAGTGTTTGAAGCGTTGAGTTCAACGAGTCGCGGATAAAACGAAAGTCCGTAGCGTCGATCGTACCCGCAACAATAAGGCCCGTAACCAATTCAAGATTGGGCTGCTGTGCCTTAACAGCATCTTTTAAGCCTCCTGCTGTTGCAACATTCACGGAGACTTGTGCAGTTAAATTGCTTATAATAAGCAAAAATGCTACAATTAAGCTAAATAAAGATTTCTTCATGGAAAACCTAAATCTCTAAAAGGACTTCTAAGAATAAGTATTTTATATTTTTGATTTTACAAAAAGTTGAAGTCCGAATTAAAACTATCGCAAAATCAATTAAAAATTTCCGAAAAGTTATAAAAACTTTTAAAAATCAGATTTTTAAAAGTCCCCTTACAAGCAACCAATTATTTTTGCCCGATTTATCATCAAAGTTGTTTAAACTTTTTTGTATAAAATAGTTTGTTGATTAAAACTCTTCTTTTTAAAACAATATACAAATGTACAATATTTTTCAAAAGAACAAATAAAATCAGAAAAAATCACTATCTGCCGACTAAAATTAATGCTGCTAAGATTATATTACACAGATAAAATATTTACACGTGTTTTATTTTACAGTTTTAACAGGCGTATTATTTTCTTAATCTTTGTATAAATTTCCCAGTATTTTCAATACATTGCTGACCGTTTCTTCGTTTTCGACAGGAATTTTTAAATGCGTCTTACCTGTTTTTTCATCTTTTTCCACTAATGAAAGCATAAAATCGTATTTGCCGGTTTCCTTAATTTTAAGATAATAAAACCGTTGTAGGGTTTGCCGTCCTTTGTCCGTATGTCCATCAGCGACGACAGCCGCCCGCCTGCCGAAGCCGATATATCACCCTTGTAGAGCGTAACGTCCTTGATTGCATCGTTGTTGAATACCGAATAGAAAGATTTTTTTATTTTTTTAGTATATTTAATTATGTTATTTTTCACTGTTTAATTTTACTTCTGCCGGTTTCAGCCATGGTGCTGAGAATGTAGCTTTTATTTCCCCTGTTTGTCCTGTTGTCTGTATATAAGCCAATAAACGTCCGAGAAATGCTCGCTGCCTGTTATCCGTATAATCGCCCATATCGGAATTATTGCCGGCTTCCATGCCCAATAACTTGGCTGGGCCTTCTATTTTACAGGTGATTTCATCATCCGACATCATTACCGGAACGCCTTTTTCATCCACAACCTGCAATACGATATGCGCCAAGTCTTTATCCTTTTTCAACGACTGTTTATCTACCATAGCCGTTATAGCATAAGGTCGTCCGGAAGTCTGGATGGCATAGCGAGCGGCTTCCCTGTCGCCGTTAAAACCGATAACTTCCAATTTGCCAGGTATATACGGAATATCCCAGTAAATGATACCCGTATTTTGGTCATAATTTTTTTTATCGTCAACCGGTTTTTCGTTCAAAAACAATTGCGTTTTTTCCGTATTTGCATAACAAACAACGCGGATGATTTG
>JAIRPX010000279.1 GCA_031256775.1 Dysgonamonadaceae bacterium | reverse complement strand
TTTTTCTGTATGCTCGTTTATTTCCGTTAGAAAACGCAACCACTGATTATGAAGTTTCTGCTCTGCACGGTTTTCCGGTTTGAATTTTTGCAGTTCCACAAATACAAATTCAAGTCCCCTTATCTGATGATCGGTATGCGCTATGTTAACTATTTTGTAGTGGTGATAGTACTCTTTTGCCATTTCAGGCGATTTTTGAAAGTTAGTTTTCAAAAAATTAAGCGAATACACACGATTAAGTTTTTCATATTCTTCAGCTTCGTTTAAGTCTTTAACATAGACTTTTGCAGCGCTAAAAAGGACGCGCTGCATGAAGCTTTCCGTCCACTGTGTCTGCATTTCCACGATGAACTTGCGGTCGAAACTGTCGGTACAGCGCACATCGACAATAGAATTGCGCGCGGACTTGCGTTCCGGTATCAGTTCACCTGTTTCATATTCGATACTTACAACTTCGCATCCTTCCTCAAATGGAATCATACTGTTAATAAGGCTGATACACAGATGCTTGTGTTCGCCGAAGACGCGCTTGAACGTCATGTCGTATTTTGGATCAAGATAATGCATAAATAATAAGGAATTAAAAGACGGTACAAATATATATGAAATTATTGAATATTGCAAGAGCAGGAAAGGTTTATAGTGTAATCCTAACAGGTATTTAAAACCTGTTAGGTTTTAGAGCATAATTTCCTTTATTATACTTTACGCAGTTTAACTTTGGCATCGTCATTGCGCACGCTTTGCGCGGTTTAATTGGCTTGCTTATACTCAGCTAATCTGTAACTGCTAAAATTACTGACTTTTATATTGCCTGCATAATATCTGCTTTTAAATCTTCCAGATCTTCCAAACCGACCGATAAGCGCAACATATTATCAGGCACTTCTACCATTTTTTTATATTCAGGACTCAGTGTTCCGTATATAGTTGATAATGGATGTATAATCAATGATTTATTATCAAAAAGATTAGTAGCCCTGCGAATAACTTTCAGCCGGTTAATGAAAGCAAAGCACGTTTGCCGGTCTTTTAAGCTGAAAGTCAGCATTGCACCAGGATAGCTTCCAAACTGTTTTTTACTAATGGCATAGAAAGGATTACCGCTTAGTCCTGTATAATTTACGTCTGTAATTTCGGGAACAGTTTGCAAAAATTCGGCTAATTGCAGGCATGAAGAAGCGGCTTTTTGATAGCGCAGAAGCAATGTTTCCAAGCCTAAGTTCTGCAAATGAGCCGTATGCGGAGCCATGTAGGAGCCTGTGTTTCGGGAAATTTCACTGCGAAGTTTCACTTGAAAAGCTTTTTTCCCCGCCGTTTCTGCCAGCTGTTTCAAACGGGGAGAATGTTTCCAGTCGAAAGTCTGGTAATCCAGAATCAAGCCGCCAATACTTGTAGCGCCTCCTGAAAGATATTTGGTGGAAGAAACAACTTCCAAATCAATACCAAATCTGGACGCTTTAAAAACAGGCCAGGGAACGATTGTGGAATCAACTACTAAAGGAACATTTTTTTCGTGAGCCAACTGTGATAAAACTTTCAGATCAACTACTTCCAAATGAGGATTTGTAATGATTTCTGCAAACACTGCGCAGGTTTTTTCGTCGATACATCGTTCAACTTCCTGTTTGTCAAGCAAATTACAGAAGCGCGCTTCTACTCCAAATGCTTTAAGTGTAAAAAGCAAAAGTGAGAAAGTATTGCCAAATAAGTGAGGCGAAGTCACTATATTAGCTCCCGACCAGGCAATGCCCATGAAAACATTTGAAATAGCAGCCATTCCTGATGATACGGCTAAAACATGCTCCGCGCCGCTGATATTCTTAATTCTGTTTTCAAAATATTCTACTGTGGGATTTGATATGCGCGAATAGGTGTGCATCCCTGATTTTCCCAAAAAAGCGTCTTCCATTTCTTCAGCGGTGTCAAATTCAAATGCGGCATTTGAATAAACAGGCATTGATAAAGCTCCATAACTGTCTTTTAGGGGGAGCGGTTCGCTTAATACTTGTGTAATAATATCCTTTCGTATATCTTCCATATTACTTTTTAATTTTAATGAATAAAGTTACAAATGTACGATAAATTTCAAAACTCTTTGCAAATAAAAATAATATTTCCTGCATTTATACTCTGCGCGAAAGCTGCGTCAGCTAATTTATAATTTATAATTGCAGGATTGCCTCTCTAACGCTCGCAATTTAGGCTCAACCAGCTAACAGAAGCGTTATATTGCTCATAAAAAGTTTTGCCGATATAGCTAAAAGAATGATACCGAAAAACTTGCGGAGTACGTAAACGCCTCCGGCTCCTATCAGTTTTTCTATCAGGTTCACTTTTGTAAGAACAACAAAGGCTATTATCATATTTAGCACTAAAGCTGAAATAATTTCCAGCGAACTGTATTCGGCTTTCAGCGACAGGAGCGCCGTGAAAGCGCCAGGACCTGCCAAAAGAGGGAATACGATGGGAACTATGGTCGCACTTCCGGAAGGAGTGTCCATTTTAAAAATTTCAACTCCGAAAGTCATTTCGCAGGCAATAACAAAAAGCACTAACGAACCTGCTACTGCAAAGGAACTTATATCAACGTTGAACAGTCGCAGAATACCTTCGCCTACGAAAAAGAATCCCAGAAGAATAAGGAACGAAAAAAATGAAGCTTTCAAAGGACTGTAGGATTTGTTCCTGTTTTTCAAATCTACGAAAATGGGCAAACTTCCCGACACGTCGATGATAGCAAAAAGCACAATAAATGCGCTTGCAAAATGTTTTATATCAAAATTCCACATAAAAATTAACTGTTTGTTATGCAAAGTGCATCGTTCAATGCTCTCACAGCGTCGTAATAACATTCGCGCAAAATCACAAACTGCATGTTGACCTGTTTTAGCGACTGACCAAAGCACTCTATATTAATATTATTATCACTCAAAGCTTTAGCTCCTCTGTATAAAAATCCTGGATGAGCAATATTTGTTCCCATAGCGCACACTATTGCCACTGGCTTCACGGTTAACTGATAAACCTGACTTTCCATTTCTTTCAGCATTTTATGAGCCTCCGGATTATCCCATATAACCATCGTTATACTGTTGGCATTGGTTGATTTCAGGATATAACTTATATTGTTTCTCCTCATTATTTCCATGATTTTAAGATCGTAACCTACTTCGCCAACCATCAGTGGGTCGTGTACTTCAAAAGCAATAACCCTGTCGGTTCCTGAAACGATTTCCACTTTTGGATTAGGGGAGATATAATCGTTGGAAATAATTGTACCCGGATGGTCGGGATCGAATGTGTTTTTTATACGAATCTTCACACCAGCCAGTTCCAGAGGCTTGGCAGCTTTCGGATGAATAGCTTCCATGCCCACATCGGCAAGCTGGTCGGCGATTATGTAATTGGTTTTACCAACAGGAATTGATTTTTCAATGCCTACAACTTTCGGGTCGGCGCTCGACAGATGATATTCTTTATGAATAATTGCTTCATCTGCTTTCACTTCCACTGCCACCTTGCTGAAAGTCACTTCTGAATATCCCCTGTCGAAAGCACGCATAATTCCTTCTGTTCCTTTGGTATATCCGGTTGCAACGCACAAAGTGCCTGAAAAATCAATATCCTGAAAAGCCTTATGAATACGTTCATCAATGGTTAAAGGTTCATTATCGTTAAAACCGCACAAGTCGATGAAAGTAGCGCTTATACCATGATTATTTAATATATTCACCGAATTCCATGCTGAATGTGCTTCGCCCAGAGACGCAAGTATTTCCCTTGCAGCCAGATATATATTGCTTTTTTCCACATATCCCGACGCAATGACCTGGTACATGGAAGAAAGATAAATTTTTGCCTGCTCTATCCTGTATTTTATAAACCAGTCGGCTTCCATCAGGTTCAGACCGATAGATTCCATTGTTTTATTGATAGCCAGCAACTTATTGCAAAGCTCGTCTAATGCTGTTTCATACTCTTCATTATGAAGAAACTTGGCATAAACTCCAGGCTCGCCTGTTTTTTTATGCTCTAACAGCCAATTTGTTACATTATTATAGGCTGAAACGACAAAAATACGGTTATACATATTTTCGTTCGTTCGATTCCGTTTAATGATATTTTCCAGACAATCGCCAAATTGCGACATGGAAGTTCCTCCTATTTTCTCAACAGTTAGCATATTTTATTATTTGATATTCAATTGATTATTTTATTTTTGTCCTTTTTGAGAAGACAAAGATACTAAAATTAAACCTTTTTGCCATATAAATCGTTTATTTTTTCAGGTCAGCAAAAAAGTGTACCTTTGCCAGTGATTTTCAAATGGAAAAAAATATGGATCATACAAATGCACCTGTCGGTCTTGGAACTGAAAATATAGGAAAGCTTTTGATGCAATACGCTATACCTGCGATTATTGCTATGACAGCTACTTCGCTGTATAACATCACCGACAGTATATTTATTGGTCAGGGAGTTGGTTTGGCGGCTCTTTCGGGCTTGGCAATAACTTTTCCCCTGATGAACCTGACTGCCGCTTTCGGCACGCTGGTTGGAATAGGAGCCTCTACCCTGCTTTCAATCAGAATGGGGCAAAAAGATTACAATACAGCCAATCACATATTGGGGAATGTGCTTGTTCTCAATTCAATTGTTGGCATCGGTTTGTCGGTTGCCATATTGCCATTCCTGAAGCCTGTGCTGTATTTTTTTCGCGCAAGCGACAGCACTATTCCCTACGCCTACGATTTTATGGTTATCATTTTATCAGGCAACGTTATAACTCACATGTATTTCGGATTAAACGCCGTATTGCGTTCGGCAGGTTATCCTCAAAAATCCATGTATGCAACTATTTTCACAGTACTTATTAACCTGATATTAAATCCTTTATTCATTTTTGGATTTAAATGGGGAATACGCGGTTCGGCTTTTGCTACGGTTATATCGCAAGTTATCGTTCTCGGATGGCAAATATACCTGTTCAGTGATAAAAGTTTTTTTATCCACTGGAAAAAAGGTATTTACCGGCTGAAAAAACGCATTGTCATTGATTCCCTTTCAATAGGAATGGCGCCCTTCTTGATGAACGTTGCAGGCTGTTTAATCGTTATTCTGATTAATCGTCAACTGATTAAACACAGTGGAGATATTGCAGTGTCGGCTTATGGAATCGTTAATCGCGTGGCTTTCCTTTTCGTGATGATTGTTATTGGGTTGAATCAGGGTATGCAACCCATTGCAGGATATAATTACGGCGCAAAGATTTATTCGCGGGTGCTTTCTGTTCTGAAGCAGGCTATATTTTTTGCCACCGTCATTATGACAGTGGGAGCGCTTATTGTAGAACTGTTTCCAAAAGCAGTAGTATCCATGTTTAATACTGAAGAAGAACTGATTGACATTGCAGTTCCCGGACTTCGCTGGGTATTTGCCTGTTATCCTCTAATTGGATTCCAGATAGTGGTTTCGGCTTTTTTCCAAAGCATTGGCAAACCTAACAAATCCATTATTTTATCGACCACGCGGCAGGTGCTGTTTCTGATTCCCATTTTGCTGATTTTGCCGGAACATTATGGCGTTACGGGCGTTTGGGCAAGCATATCTATTTCCGATTTCCTGTCGGTTATTTTAGCTGTGTTTTTATTGAGTATGGAAAAAAGAAAATTAACTAACAATAACACTTTGTCATGAAAAAGAATATTATTATCACCATTGGACGGCAATTAGGAAGCGGGGGCAAGCAAATTGGCGAATATTTGTCCACAGCGCTGGAAATTCCATGCTACGATAAAGAACTGATATTATTAGCTTCGCGTGAGAGCGGCTTATGCAAGGAAGTTTTTGAAAAAGCTGACGAAAAAAGTCGTTTCAGTTTATTCAGTGGCATTTTAGGACACAATACAGAATTTATCGGTAATAATTACAGCAACAACTATTTGTGTAATGAAACTCTGTTCAAAATACAAAGCGATATTATACGGAAACTGGCAGAAAAAGAATCCTGTATCTTTGTTGGTCGCTGTGCCGATTATATATTAAAGGATAATCCATGTCTTGTCAGAATTTTCATTTATGCCGACAGGCAAGACAGAATTAGTCGAATTATGAAAAATCTTGCCGTAACGGAAAAAGAGGCTAAAAACATTATTGAACAAACTGACAAAAAGCGCTCAGGATATTATAATTGTTACAGTGACAAGGTATGGGGCATGTCAACATCATACGATTTGTGCATTAATTCGTCACTGCTGGGAATAGAAGATACGGCAAAATTTATCCTGGATTTTATTTCATTTACTTCGCACAAAAAAGATTAACATTTTTTTTAACCACAAATCGAATTTCATAACTATATTTGCATACTGAAAAATAGACTATTTTTGACAAAATAAAGTATGAAATGAAAAAAACGTCTATTATAGGCATTTTAGTTGTTTTGATGCTATGCGAATGTGGACAGGAATGTAATTTTTCCAGACATGCAGGAGTTTTAACAGGTTTGGGTGACACTTTTCCCCAAATTTTCTACGATATTGTCATCCCGCGATATATGAGCGAAACCGGCAATAAAATCGTTTACTACGAAACTACCAGCGGCGAAGGGAACAGGATTTTTTATGACAAGATTTTCGATTTTCTCGTTGCCGATGCTTTTCTCACCGATAATGAACTGATTGAATGTGAAGCTGACGTGCTTCACATACCCTGCTCGCTTGGCGCGGTTGTCCTGGCGTTTAATGTTCAGGGCGTCGAGCGGCTTAACCTAAATTCATCGGTTATTACAGCCATATATATGGGAAAAATAACCAACTGGAACGATAGTGCAATTGCCAAAATAAATCCCGGAATGAATTTGCCCAACCAGCCCATATATCCAGTGTATCGCTCCGACGGTAATGGCGCAAGTTATCTGCTTTCAGACTTTTTAAGCCAGACATGTCATGAATGGAAAAAGAAAACGGGCGTCAGGAAAACATTAAAATTCGATGTAGGCTTTGCCGTAAGGGGGAATATCAGCGTTGCAACAGCCATCAAAAACTGCACTGGTTCAATTGGTTATATCAGTATGGATCTTGCTTCCCTGCTGGATTTGCCGGTTGCAGCCATTCAAAATTCAAGCGGCAATTTTGTTTATGCAAGCAGGCAATCGCTTCAATCTGCTACCCAAAAGGAATTTCCCGACGACATGCGAATTGTATTTACCAATTCGAAAAACGACGACGCATATCCAATTCCATGTCTTTCATGGATACTGGTTTATCGCAACCAGGCTTATAACCACCACACTATGAATGAATATCAAAGTTTAATCTCTTTCCTTAATTATATCGTAAGCCCTGAAGTACAGATACGGGCTTCTAAGCTGACCGACAGTCCGTTGCCACTTCCTTTAATTGAAAAAGCGCAAACAATGATTCAATCTGTAAAATGGGAAGAATGAATGTGAAAGATAAAATATTTAAATTCATTCTGTTTTGTTCAGGCATGATCATACTGCTATTAGTTGCAGGAATATTTTATGCCCTGATTACACAGTCATTACCGGCATTTGAACGGTTTGGATTTTTCAGGTTCATTTCTTCACCCGAATGGGACGATGGGCGTAAACAGTATGGCGCTCTGCTGTTTATCACAGGAAGTTTTATAACGGCAACGCTTGCTCTGATTATCAGTATTCCATTTTCAATTTCATTATCTTTGCTTTGCGAAGGAATATATAAAGAAAAGAAAATAGCCCGCATAACGAGTTATATTGTTTATTTAATGTCAAATATTCCGTCCATCATAATTGGCGTGTGGGCTTATTACAGTCTGCGTCCAATTCTTATTTCGCTGAATATCGGACAATACGGATATGGAATTATTAGCGCATCGCTTGTTCTTGCCATAATGATTATTCCCTATTCTTCTTATTTTATAAATATTCTTCTGTCCATAGTTCCAAAAAAGCTGAAAGAAGCCGCATATTCTTTGGGCGCAACACGCTTCGACGTTATCTGGATGATTGTTTTTCCATGCGCAAAAAGAGGAATATTTGGAGTATTTATTTTAGCTTTCGTCAAGGTTTTGGGAGAATCCATAATTGCAGTACTGCTAATTGGAAACATGAATCAGGTTCCTGACGGAATCACAGACACCGGCAATACAATGGCAAGTATCATCCTCAATCAGTGCGGATCGGCTGACGACTTGAAATTCAGTTCGCTTTTCGCAATTGCCCTGCTGCTCTTTTTAATAACATCAATTGTCACTTCGCTGGCATATAATATGATAAGGAGGTATTTAAAATGATGTCTTTTCAAAAATTCCGTATTTTAACTGATAAAATATTTTTTGTTTTTATCTCTGTTTTGTCGGCTATCGCGTTAATTCCTTTTCTGTTATTGATATACGACCTGTTGCGAAAAGGTTTCAAGCAAATCAACGCCGATTTTATCACTATGTTGCCGCCTACTCCCACCGACGCCATTCTTGCCAGCGCTGGAGGCGAAATGCTTCCGGGAGGGATAGTTAACGGAATATGCGGCAGTTTTTTTCTCGTTCTCATCGCAACATTACTGTCGGTTCCTCTTGGAATTTTAGCCGGTATTTTCATACATGAAAAACGTAAAAGCAAATTATCCCGTATTATTCAGAATGCTACAGCCATTTTGTATGGAACACCTTCAATCATAGTTGGAATATGCGTTTATGTCATGATTGTTCAGCCTACCCGCACCTTTTCCGCCATAGCAGGAGGTATTGCATTGTCTATCACAATATTACCCAGAATAATACGGATGACGGATGAAACATTAAAAATATTACCCGAACATCTGAAAGAAAGCGGATTAGCGCTTGGCGGCTCATATTCAGACGTTGTGCTGAAAATTATGATACCGGCAGCAAAAGACGGACTGCTTACCGGCGTTCTATTATCCTTATCGCGAAGCATAGGCGGGACTTCCCCTCTTATTCTGACAGCCTTTGGCTCGTCGCTGATTAACTGGGACATAACAATGCCTACCTCCTCCATATCGCTGCTGATTTGGAAATTTATTAATATTCCAAACATGGCTGATATGCTGTGGTCGGCTTCTTTATTTTTATTAACACTTGTTTTTTCGTTGAATATTATTGCCAACCGTATCGGCTGGCGATATAAATATATCATGTTTTATGAATGAATATATACTTGAACTGAAAAATATATGCGTATCGTTTCCACGAAAGGAATTTGCTGTGAAGAATGTGTCGGTTTCTATAAAACCTAATACAATTACCTCTGTTATAGGTGCTGCTGGAGCTGGGAAAACGACATTGCTTCGCGCAATCAACCGTATGCACGAACTTTATCCGGATATTAAAACCAGCGGAGAAATCCTGCTGAATGAAAAAAATATTTTAACAATGAATCCGGCGGAAGTCAGGCGGCGGATAGGTATGGTTTTCCGGTCGCCTAATCCTTTCCCTGCAATGGATATTTATCAGAATGTTTTGTCGGGCTACATGTTAAACAAAATTTTCCTCTCTAAGGAAGAAAAAGATAAAGTAGTTGAAGAAACGCTTCAGGAAGTAGGTCTTTGGGAAGAAGTTAAGAACAGGCTTAATAAAAAGGCGTCGGAGCTTAATCTTGGAGAGCAGCAGCGTCTTTGCATAGCTCGATGTCTGGCGCTTAATCCCGAAATAATGCTTATGGACGAGCCAACTTACACTCTTAGTGGCACTTGTGCCAATCGAATCGAAGAGCTTATTTACCGTATCAAAAATAAGATGACTATTATTATCGTTACCAACCAGCTTTTGCAGGCGTCCAGTATATCAGATTATTCAATGTATATGGAAAAGGGAGAATTAATTGAATTTGATTCTTGCAATAAATTATTTGTAAATCCAAAAGATAAACGAACAGAAAAATATATCACAGGACAAACAGATTGATGTGTTTTGTCCGCTTAACTAACAATGAATTTTGTAAGTATGAACACGAACAATTCAAGGCAAATTGCTAATTTAAACGAGAAATTCCGACATCTATGCGAAAAGGTTATGCAACAGCTTGATTTTTTTGAAGACGTTCTGTTAAAAAATCCGAATACAGAACTTGCAAAAAAAATCAATATGAACGAATCGGAAATCGACAGGTTGGAGAATGAAGTGAGGGAAGAAGTTGTCAAGTCGCTGCTTACATCCTCGCCACGCGCAATAGAATTGCGAAAAATAATTACATATCAGGATATTACAAACTTTCTGGAATCAATTGGCGATTTATTAATGGATATAATTACATATCCAATAGAGAAAAAAGTATTTGATTTGCCTGATTTTGAAGATTTCAGGGCAAAATTGAAAGAAATGCTGATTTTTTCAAAAAAGATGGTAAACGACGCTATCTTTTCTTTTTATTACGAAGACTCCGATATTGCCTATCGCACTATTATTGAAGACAATATCTTGGACGGACTGTTTCGTGAAATATCCGAAAACACACTTTTGTATTTTCAGGATACGCCATTAAGCGAACAGGAATTAACCAATATTATTCACATAACAAACAGCGCATTTATCATTGAACAGATTGGCGACATTGCTACATACATAGCGGAAGCAGCTATTTATATGATTAAAGGCACCGACATCAGACATAAATTTTCCAACTACGATGTAATTAACGAGACAAATGGAAACTACTAAAATATTGATTGTTGACGATGAAGAAGATATTCGCGAAATTCTTCAATTTAACCTTGAAAATGAAGGTTTTGTCATCGATACGGCTTCTTCGGGCGAGGAAGCTCTGAAAATAGTTTCGCCCGAACATAAATTAATACTGCTGGATGTGATGATGGGTGAAATTTCAGGCTTCCGGACAGCAGAAAAAATGCGAAAAGACAATATCCAGACGCCTATTATCTTCCTGACTGCCAAAGGTACGGAAAACGATATGCTAACGGGATTTTCAGTCGGAGCTGATGATTATATCTATAAACCGTTCTCCATAAAAGAGTTAATTGCCCGCGTGAAAGCAATTCTCCGGCGCGGGAACTTTGTCCCGTCAATCAGCCAGCAGCAGGAAGAAATAACAATAGGCGATATGAAATTAAATCTTGTAAGCAAACATCTTGAAGTGAAAGGCAAAGACATCCCGCTGACTAAAAAGGAGTTCGATATACTCACTTTTCTCGTACAGCAGCCTCAACGTGTTTTTAAACGTGATGAAATACTTCAGAATGTATGGAAAGATGAGAGTTATGTGCTTGAAAGAACGGTCGACGTACATGTTGCCCGATTAAGAAAAAAACTGAAGGAGTATGGCGCTTACATAACCAACCGTTCCGGCTATGGATACTCTTTTAACGATTCAGCCCGCATTTATACGAATGAAAAATAATATTTTACCTTCATGGAATTACCATAAATACCGGCAATGGATATTTTTTTATCTGCTTTTTGTCTTTATGCTTTTTGCCACGCTTGGCGTTGTTTTTGTATCACAGCGTTCAAAATCGCTTAGAATAGAATCGCTTAAACTGAATCAAGGCAACTATGCCAATGTTGTAAGCGAATATATCGACAAAAACAGTCTGTTTCCACAACATTTAGACAGCTTGAAAAACATAATCCCCCTTTTTCCAAACAACCTGCGCATTACGATCTTAAACAAGGAAGGTAAAATACTGTTCGACAATAGTTTAAGTATTAAAGACAAAGTAAGGCTGGAAAATCAAAAAAAGAAAATCGAAATAAAAAAAGCTTACGTCAAAGGCGAAGGATGGAGCATCCGCAAGTCTGAAATAGCAGGCTGCGAATACATGTTTTATGCCGTTTACAAAAAAGATTACGTTTTGCGCCTTGCCGTTCCTTTCACCGAAAAGGAACGCATTTTCCTTAAACCGCAAACTTCTACGCTTTCGTTCACAGCCTTGATGTTCGTTTGCATCTTTATTTTCCTTTTAGCGCCATATATTTTCTTGAAAATATCGATCAGCCGCCTTAAAACTTTTGTTTTATCCTTTGGAGAAAATAAAACTTACCCGAATAAAGAACCGCTTCCCGACAACGAGTTACGCGAAATTCAAAACGAAATAATCAAAGTATTCGAACAGCTGGAAATAAAAAAGAGAGACGCTGTTCTTGAACGGGAAAAACTGCTGGAACACTTTCATTTTTCAGAGGAAGGCATTTCATTTTTCACGCCTTTTTTCGAGAACATCTACACTAATTCGTATTTCATCCAATACTTGAATATCCTGTTGAACGAGCCTATGATAGACGTATGTAACATGTTCCAGAGTCCTGTTCTCAGCGATGTCCTGCATTTCCTTAAAAATCCTCAAAAAGAGAATATTTTCACAAATAAACTTCATGTAAACGGACGTTACTTCTTCCTGAGGGTTATTATTTTTGAAGATAAAAGTTTTGAAATTATCATCCGCGATATTTCCGATACAGAAAAAGATCAAATCGACAAGGCAGAAGTGGCTAACAATATAGCTCACGAACTCCGTACGCCTGTGACAAGCGTTCGCGGCTATCTCGAAACATTAATAGAAAGAGATAACATGTTGCCTGAAAAAAAACAGGAATATATTGAACGGGCTTACAACCAGATTGTGCGTCTATCGCAAATTATGCAGGATGTTATACTTCTAAATAAAACGGGTAATGCTCCGCAATATTTTGATACTGAGCCAATAAATATCTGCGACATGCTGACGGACATGATAGAACTTGATATGGAAAGAGAACGTCAGAAGCACAATTGCACGGTAAACATTTATGTAACAAAAGACGTTGTTATCAAGGGCAACCGGACGCTTATGTATTCAATTTTTTCCAATCTGTTTATCAATGCGTTAAAATATGCAGGAGAAAATATCACCGTCACTATTCACAACTACATGGAAGACAATGAGTTCTATTATTTTTCCTTTTCCGACAACGGGGTAGGAATAGAAGAAAAATACCTTGACCATATTTTTGAACGTTTCTACCGGATAAACCAGATAAAAAACCGCGACAAAAGCGGATCAGGCTTAGGCTTATCTATCGTGAAAGAAGCTGTTCACTTTCATAAAGGAGTGATTCACGCCAAAAACAGGGCGCAGGGAGGACTGGAATTTCTGTTCACAATCAGGAAACAATAGAATTTTTGTCGAGTTATACACTGCACTTTATGGTTTTGAGCAACATCATTGCGAAGGCAAAAGCAATCCAGCGATAAAAACTAAAAACTGATAACTGATAACTGAACAAGATTGCTTCGCTAACGCTCGCAATGACGATGCACAAAATTAAACCGCGTAAAGTATAATTCATAAACATGAAATGAATAAAAATTAAGGTATCGCAGCTACGCTGCTCTGTGTGAGGTGTTATCCTTTACCGTGCGCTTACGCACACGGCTACAAAGATACTGGCGCTACGCGCCTTCTCGCAAAACACAGGGTTTTGCAGATGATCCGATTTTGTCAGTAAAGTTTTCTTTTAATTTGTTTCAAAAAACAGGTCATATAGGCTCGATGAATACACTGCGATGCATTTTTCCCGTATTTTTCCATATCAATCCGTCCCAGATGATGACCGT
Source organism: Dysgonamonadaceae bacterium (assembly GCA_031256775.1). Taxonomy (GTDB): domain Bacteria; phylum Bacteroidota; class Bacteroidia; order Bacteroidales; family Azobacteroidaceae; genus Azobacteroides. Next base: position 2,446 of record JAIRPX010000279.1, on the reverse strand, counting down.
TGTTAGCGTGTGTAATTCCCGTTATTCCGAAAGTTAAATCTATATCGGAAGCAATTGCCTGAAAAAATGAATCTTTCACACCGGCTTCAGAAAACGGAAAAGCGAAATAACGGCAGGGCGTTCCCAGATTCGCTTCGATTTCGCGGCACGACTGCAAAGTTTGCCTGATTTGTTCCTCTTCCGTAATTTCCGCATAGTTAGGATGATCAATGCTGTGAGCGCCGACATAAATTCCGCGTTGCTGCATCGTTTTCAATTCATTCCAGGTGAGATAGGGCGGTTTAACCGCCTGTATGTGGCGATGAAAAATTTTACGGTTATCAATAAAAGCCGGATTCACAAAAACTGTAGCCGGAATATTTTTTCGTTCCAAAATCGGCAATATTATGTGGTAAACTTCGCGCAGTCCGTCATCGAAGGTTAAGTGAAAAGACGGTTTTTCCAGTTTCTTTCCATTCAAAACGTAATCTTTAACTGTTTCAATATCAATTGCTTGAAAATGGCGCATCAGAAAATCAAGATCCTGTTCAAATTCTGCAATTTTTTTTGGGGTATAAATCGGATGGATATGCGGCAAATATTCGTCTGAAACGGTATGATAAAAAACCGTAACTAAGTTTTCGCCTGTCTTGCGAATCAGGTTAGGCAATCCGATCAGCGATGCGCAACTGCTTAACACAGCCTGTTTTATTGACGTCGAAATCATCTTTTTTGATGTTTGGATTACAAAATTACATGAAATTTTCGAATTACACACAAACAAATAAAAATTCTCTGGATTGCTTCAGGCTTCGCCTTCGCAATGACGTTGTATAAAACCATGCCGTGCAGAGTATAAATTCCGTACATCTTTACCGTGCGCTTACGCACACGGCTACAAAGATGCTGGCGCTACGCGCCTTCTCGCAAAACACAGGGTTTTGCAGGTGAGCAATAATACTTTACACAGTACAGGACAAAATTTGCAATCCGTCAGGATTGCATAGCTCGGTAGAAATGGAATATACATATTATTCGCCAGCATCACAAAGGGATGCATCCTTACAGGATGCAGAGGAGGGAGATAGCTAAAACCTGTTAAGTCTTTAAGACCTAACAGGTTGGATGCATAGGAGGGAGATAGCTGCATTTTCTACCGAGCTATGCATCTCTACGAGATGATGTCGCCTCTGGCGCGGCTTTGAAATCCCTCTTTTTTATTGTCCCATTTTCGGGAACATCATTTTGAACACCCTGCCAATTTGGGCGTCTCTACAACGCCGCGCAGCAATAATTCTCAATTCTTAATTCCTAATTCGCTTTGTATTATTGTTTTAAAAATGTCATAAAAGCGATTGAACTTTTGTAAAAAGGTAGAATTATTCCATTTTTTTGATATATATGAAAAAAAATCACAGTATATATAAACAGTGTCTACATGTTGAATCTGGCTTATTGCGGACGTATCGGTAAACAGAAAGAAGCAGTTTGTCAAAATAATTACAGTTTTTTTCTGAAAGACATACTAATTTTACACCCAGAAAAAAAGATTGTACTTTTTAATTTTTATTTGTAAACATGAGATTTTTTTTAATTATTAGCATTATGCTAATGGCGTCGATAACGACGCAGGCGCAGGTAACGATTGGAATGAATAATGCGCCTCAAAACGGGGCTTTGCTCGACTTGAAACAGTATGAACCTGCGGCAAGCAGTAACGCAACGGCAACCAAAGGCTTGATTTATCCGAGAATGAACTTGACAAATGTGGATGAATTGTATCCTATGTATGGCAGCGCTGATCCTGTTTATACGGCAAACAAAGCCGATTTGAAACGGAAGCACACTGGTTTGACGGTTTACAACCTGACGGTAAACAAGGATTTCACCGAAGGATTGTATGTATGGAACGGATTAAAATGGTTGAAACTGATAACAGAGATACCTGTTTCGCAAACTACCGCTATTAATAAGGTTGATTTGAAAACAAATTCAGAAACGCAAGACGGTGGTACTAGTGGAAGCGGCGGCGCTAATCTTGATTTTGGACAGGTAGTCATTCCCGACAATGGTGCTTATGCTTTTAATTTCAGGTTTTACGGAAGTATAAAAAATATTTCCAGAACCTATCGCGCCGTTTATTATCTATCCGTATGGGTTGGCGCACAGATGAAAGACATAGCGGAAATCAATGTCTTTCCTGATAGAACTGACATCACCTGTACTTATTCAATAGTAATGGGTGCGCATTTCAATGTCGGAGACGTTGTAACTTTCAAACTTTCTCACGCATCAACTATCAATTGTCCATGGACTTTACAAAGCAATCCTAATGCTGCAAACAACACTTCTATGGTTTGGTGGAAACTGTAAGATAGAGTATAGATATTAGAGTATAGAGTTTTCAGTTTTTGCTGGCGCGGCTTGTAGAGACGCGATTATACTTTACGTGGTTTAATTTTGTGCA
>JAIRPX010000194.1 GCA_031256775.1 Dysgonamonadaceae bacterium | reverse complement strand
AACATGAAATGAATAAAAATTAAGGTATCGCAGCTACGCTGCTCTGTTTATATTCCGTACATCTTTACCGTGCGCTTACGCACACGGCTACAAAGATACTGGCGCTACGCGCCTTCTCGCTTAACACAAGGTTTTGCAGATGATCCATTTCTACTATACTCTGCACGGCATGGTTTTGTGCAACGTCATTGCGAAGGCGAAGCCTGAAGCAATCCAGTACTAAAAAACTGATAACTGGTAACTGATAACTGGTAACTGATAACTGGTAACTGATAACTGGTAACTGATAACTGGTAACTGGATTGCTTCGCTAACGCTCGCAATGACGATGCTCAAAATTAAACCGCGTAAAGTATAATTCATAAATATGAAATGAATAAAAATTAAGGTATCGCAGCTACGCTGCTCTGTTTATATTCCGTACATCCTTTACCGTGCGCTTACGCACACGGCTACAAAGATGTTGCAGCTACGCTGCTTTCTCGCAAAACACAAGGTTTTGCAGATGATCCGAAATAATGACACCATATTAATAAACAACACCGTAGGCGTTTTATATCAATAAAAAAAGAAAATACCTGTTGAATGTGAAACCTCTAACGCGGTTTTTACAGGTGCGTGGTTATTGTTTTCTATTGGTATCCTCGTCGGACAAGAAATGCGCCTAAAATAAAAGTTAAGTCGATATTTTTTCAGGCGCTCGCAGTTTCATTCCGGCAAGAATTGTATCAGGTTTCAGGTTAAAAACTGAATTCATTTCTCCTGCCATTGAAAAACCGCAATGGTCGCATATTCCAGCTGCTTTTCCTTGACATTCAGCAAGTCGCGTTCCATCGGACATAATAAAATTTGTTACCCAGCACTCAGGATAAAAACTGTTATTTTTCATAAGTTTCAAGCCTGAAACTGAATTCATTATGGGATACCCTGCTTTTTTCTTCTTGATAATCAGGTCAATAACTTCCGAACGCTTTTCCCATTCAAGAAAAAGGGATTCCGTACCCTTGAAAGGCGTGTGAAAATTGAGCGATATAGATTTTATGTGCGGATTGTTTTTTGCAAACTCAATTGTTTCATCCACAGAAACATAGTTTTGAGAATTTATCGTCATATTAACGCTCAGATGTGGATGGCTGGCTGTTGCAATATTTTTAACCAGCCTGTCGAAAGCTCCTTTTCCTCTTATTTCGTCATGATAAGCTCCCAAACCATCTAAGCTTACCCAGATAGAATCGGCTTCGGAACCGGCGAATGGAGTTTGAGCATTAGTTGTAATTGTTGCTGAATAAAAACCTGTTTTCTTTGACAGGCGAATCAGACTGTTCAAATCTTTGTCGCCATCGCGCCATAAAGTGGGTTCGCCGCCTTCGAAATCAACAAACCGTGATCCTAAACGATAGGAATATTCCAATTCTTCCTTTATTTGCTCATAAGCTTTAATGTTGGGATTGCTAAGTTGATAGATTGAACAGTGTTTACATTTAAGATTGCACTGGTCGGAAATAAACAAAACTGTTTGTAAAGGTTTTTTAATCTTTAAAAATTTAGCTTTAAAAAACCAGAATGGAAGATATAGCAGTGATTTCATTTGTAAATTATGAAATAAAACATACGACAATAATAATCAGACAAAAAAACGACAGCAGATTACGCGACAAAAACCAGCGAATCATAAACCAGTCAATGTTAAATGCCTGTATCTGTTGCCAATTGTTCATTGGTCCCATCCAAAATTTGCGTGAAAATTTCTTTTCAGGACTGCGGACAAACTCTGTCATCATATAAAACAGCGAACAAGCCAGAGGAAGCGTAAGTAAAGTCAATAAGTAAAAGGGCGACAGGCGGTTTGCTACGACTCCGCCAATGATACTCAAATAAGCGCCTGCCAGTAAAACCAGCAAAGCGCTCACTGCTTTCTTTTTGCTTCCCAGCATAACCGCAAAAGTCATTTTACCAACTTCTTTGTCAGGTTCCATATCCATAATGGCATGAGTATAAACGATATTTGCTACTAATAAACCAACGGAAACGGATACAAGCGCCACATGCAAATCTAAATGTCCGCAAGCAGAAAAATAAACGCCCGTCATCAGTAAAGGTCCGAATATAATCCCTATAAATATTTCACCAAAGCCATGATACGATAAACGCAACGGCGCTCCTGAATAAGAAATTCCAAGAATAGCGGTAATCAAAGCAAACCACAAGACAGTGGTTCCACGAAAAAGAAAAATCACTCCACCCATACTTAACGAAACAGCTCCAAAAACGAAACAGGCTATAAGAAGTTGCTGCAAACTGGCTGCACCGGAAGTAATGTAAGAGCATTTTAAAATCCGTGCGCGAAAACCTTTCCTTGCCATATTGTCACGAAACTCAGTGCTTTTAACTTTGTAATCGAAATAGTCGTCGAAAAGATTCATTGCCAGATGACCTGTTATCACACCCAAAACTGCTATTATGCCCAGCAATAAGGAAAAATTCTCGTCGCGCGAAGCCATACAAATAGCCAGAACAGCAGGCAACAAACTCTGAGGTAATGCTTTGGGACGTGAGTTATTTATCCAGAAACTAATAAGATTCATTGTTTTACATCCGATGTTTTTTTACTGTTCCACCATCCATAAGCAGCAACTACTATAAAACATATCAATGGCACAATGTATGACATATTAACATTGCCAATATCATAGATTTTTCCCTGAACTGCCGTTAATATTGCGCCACCAAGAATTGCCATAATCAAACCGGAGCCTCCTATTTTTGTATCATCGCCCAGACGGTGCAGCGCGATGCCGTAGATAGTTGGAAACATCAGCGACATGAATACCGAAATACATACAAGACTAATAACGCCAATCATTCCCCCGCAAAGTATGGTAATTGAAGTTGCAATAATTGCAGCTATAGAAGCGTAAACAAGTAATAGAGAGGGTCTTATGATTTTCATCAAAGCCGTGAAAATAAACCGGAAAATAGAAAACAGAACAATTGACGCCAGATAGTAAGTCCCTGCGTCATCTTCCGAAATTTTCAGATGGTCTTTGGCATAAGCAATTGTAAATGACCAGACGCCGATTTGAGCGCCTACATAAAAAAATTGCGTCAGCACTCCAAGAGAGTATTTTTTATTTTTCAGCAGTCGGATGAATACATTTCCCGATAAGGGTATTTCATTGCTGTTTTTTGGCATTTTTACGATGAGTATCAAAAGGAAAATAACAACAAGAACAACTCCCAGTAAAACATAAGTATTTGAGATATAACTCAATTCTTTCGACTGAATTTCCTGCAAAACATCAACAGGCATATTTTTGCGTTCATCTGCATTGGCAGGATTCAAATGTGAAAGAATAAAAAATTTACTCAATAATATACCTGTGATGGAGCCAAGCGGATTGAACGACTGCGCAAGATTCAACCTGCGTGTAGCTGTTTCTTCCGGTCCCATAGTGATAATATATGGATTGGAAGATGTTTCGAGAAACGACATTCCGCCTGCGGCTATGAAATAAGCCACTAAAAAGAAATCATAACTCATAGCCTGGCTTGCCGGATAAAACAGCAAGCAACCTCCTGCGTATAATATTAAACCAACCAATATGCCTGATTTATAGGAGAATCTTTTTATAAGAAATGCTGCTGGAAGCGCCAGACAGAAATATGCGCCGTAAAATGCTACCTGAATATACGAGGTTTCAAAATTGCTCATGCTCATGATTTTCTTGAAAGCCGCCAGCATAGTATCTGTCATGTTGTTGGCTAATCCCCACATAAAGAACAGACTGGTAACAAGAATAAAGGGAATGATATAGCTTTTCCCTCCGTCATTTTGAAAGAGTGATGTATTTTTCATTTGTTTATAATTTTTTATTCATACTTAAAATATTCATTTATTTCACAGCGAAAAGATTTGTTCCATTAACTGCCATTTCTCTTCCGACCGTTTTCCTTCGCCCGATTCCTGAAATTGGGATACAAAATTTTCCCATTCGGCTTGCCTTTCATAATTTGCCAGGCGACCGAACGCTTCGTCCCAGTCGAAATCCGGAGCCGTTTCTACAATCATAAAAGCATGTTCCTTAATAAGATATATTTCCATATTCAAAATTCCCGCTTTTTTGATACCCTCCGGTATTTCTTTCCAGATATTTTCCTTGCTGTGCCAGTATCTGTATTCTTCCAGTGTGTTGGGATTAAGTTTTAAATACTGACAATAGCGTTTGGTATTTCCCGATAAAATTTCTTTGTATCCTTCTTTCAGGTTCGTTGCCATTTTTTTTATGTTAAATTATTGTAATTCTATTTGTTGTTATTTTTTATATAAAGGACCATAAGTACGACATGCGCGATAATCAGCGCCTTCCTTATCCATTCCGAAAGCGTTCCATGCTGCAGGGCGATAGATTTTTTCTTCTGGAACATTGTGCATACAAACAGGAATACGAAGTATTGAAGCCAGTGTAATCAGTTCAGCGCCAATATGTCCGCAGTTTATGGAAGCATGATTGGCTCCCCAGTTGTTCATGACGGAATAAACGTCTTTGAAGGCGTCCTTTTCGGTAAGGCGGGGAACGAACCATGTTGTAGGCCAGCCTTTGTCGGTGCGTTCGTCCAGTATGCGGTGCTGTTCGGGATCAATATCTGCTGTCCATCCTTCGGCAATTTGCAGCACGGGACCTAATCCTTTTACTAAATTCAACCGCACCATAGTACAAGGCATTCCTCCTCGCGTCAGGAATTTGGATGAAAATCCGCCTCCTCTGAAATATTCCCTGTTGGCTGGCATCCAGGTTGTTGCATCCAAGCAGGCTTGAGCTTCCTTTTCTGAAATTTCCCAGAACGGTTTCATCACGGGTTGTCCGTTTGCATCGTTTTGAGACCCGCTCCCGTCGAGCGATGCAGCGCCGGAATTGATAAGGTGAATCATTCCGTTAGCGGCAATTCCTTCCAGTTTTTTCCCCGTAACTCTTTCTACTGCTTTGGGACTCCAGTAGGTGCGGACGTCGGCAAAGATTGAAGCCGTATTAGTTAACAGATTGCCAAACAGCATGGCTGTTCCGTTCAGTGCGTCGTTTTCAGTTGCAAGTATGTAGGGTGCGCGGATGCCGTTCCAGTCGAAAGATGAGTTAAGAATGGCTTCGGTGAAATCGCCGTTGGGATAGAAATCCGTCCATTGCCTCTGTCCCTGAAAACCTGCTGCGATGGCATTGTGTCCCAACGATTCTTCTCCAAATCCAAGTTCTTTCAGACGAGGATTACCTGTCATTAAATCGCGAACAATCAATGTCATTTTAACAATAAATTCCCAATCTTTGTTGCTTTCTTCCGGAGATTTTACCAGATCGGGACGATTAATAATATCTTTTCCCTGTTTGCAGTGTTTTTTTGCCCAAGCCAGCGCTTTTTCATATTCTTCCTTGTCGTAAATACCTTCGGTCATGCGACGGATTATTTCAACTTCATCAATTCCTTCGCAACGCATTCCCAGATAGTCTTCAAAGAAATCGGTATTGACAATCGAACCTGCAATTCCCATACATACAGCTCCAATGGAAAGGTAAGATTTGCCGCGCATAATTGCCGCAGCCATAGCCGATTTGGAGAAAAGAAGCAGTTTTTCTTTCACATCGGCAGGGATTTCAGTGTCGCCACCGTCCTGTACGTCATGCCCATAAATGCCGAATGCAGGCAAGCCTTTTTGCGCATGAGCTGCTAAAACCGCTGCCAGATATACCGCGCCCGGTCGTTCAGTGCCGTTAAATCCCCAAACTGCCTTTATGGTATGCTGTTCCATATCCATTGTTTCGCTTCCATAGCACCAGCAGGGAGTTACTGTGATCGTAACCGCTACGCCTTCTTTCCTGAATTTATCGGCGCAGGCTGCGCTTTCAGCAACGCGACCAATGGTGGAATCTGCAATCACACATTCAACCGGACTGCCATCGGGATATTTCAATTCTTTACTCAACAGTGCAGCTACGCTTTTTGCCATGTTCATTGTCTGATTTTCAAGCGATTCTCTAACGCCGCCCATTCGACCGTCTATGGTTGGACGGATTCCTATTTTAGGAAATTTATCTTGATACCTGTCTGTATTCATATAATACTTTTATTTTTATGTTTTTTATTAATGTGAATATCCTGCAAAAGTAGTAGAATAAAAAACAATAAGGTATTACAATACCGATAAAAAAATAACATAAAATCGACATTAATGGATTATTTATGCTTGTATTTTCAGGAAATAGACAGTATCTTTGCTTCCTGAAAATAACATTTATGAATAATCTACTTTTGCTGAATATCGGCTTTCTCGAACTGAACGCCAATTGGAACTGGAAAGAAATATACAGTCCTTTCGCCCGCTTTTATTATGTAAAGGCAGGAAATGCAGTTACTTATATTCATGGAAAAAAATATGCGCTCGAACCAGGATACCTCTATTTAACTCCTCCTTTTTCACTCCACAGCGACGAATGTAACGATTATTTTTCTCTGTATTATATACATTTTTATGAAAATATTTCAAATAAAGAGTCAATATTCGACAGGTTTGATTTTCCTGTCAAGGTGCAGGCTTCTTTACTTGATTTGCAGCTGATAGAGCGACTGCATGTGCTTAATCCCAACCGCTGCCTGACAAATATTGATCCTAAAATATATGACAATCCCATTACTATGTCACAAACTGCGGCTTATAATAGTGTTCTTCCTCAACATGTTCTAATAGAAACGCAGGGTGCTCTTTCTATCCTCATGTCGCGTTTTTTTGAATTTAAAACAGTGAAATCGTTTAACAATGATGCACGTATAAATAAAAGCCTGCAATATATCCACAGTCATATAAATTCTGACATTTCAGTCGGCGAACTGGCTGCTGTAGCCTGCGTTTCGGACGATCATTTTATACGCATTTTTAAAAAAGAAATGCATACAACACCGGTGAAATATATCAATATAAAGAAAATAGAAAAAGCCCGCCTGCTTCTTCTGACAACAGATTTGTCGATTCGCAATATTGCCATGGATTTATCAATAGACAATATTTCATATTTCAACAAAATATTCAAACAGCACACAGGCAAAACCCCAATGGAGTACAGAAATACGAAGACACGAGACACTTAGTAGAAATTAGGAATTAGGAATTGGCTGGCGCGAAGGTGCGAATTGTGTGTCGTCATTGCGAGCGTTAGCGAAGCAATCCAGTTTTCAGTTTTTTAGTGCTGGAATCGTGTGTCGTGCTTTGACAGTTCCCCGTTCATTGTGTCTCGTTCATCGTCTTTGCATAGAGAGATTGGTCACAAAAAGATTTAATCTGTTTCCATTTTTAGTGCTATTGTGCATAAATACATAATATGTTATATTGTTTTTCCGATAAATGTCTATAAAATCTTTTTCTTTAACTTTATTGTCATTATTTTTTTTTACCTTTGCCGGATATTTAATTATTAATTGAAAAAACAGATATGAATATTAAAAATTTCAAATTTAGACAAATTTTGTTCTTCTTTGTCATTTTGGGAGTATTTTTCGCATTTTCATGCGATGATAAAACTGATTTGAATAACATTGCCTCCGAAATAGAAATAGGAGGATCTGCGTCGCTTCCCCTGATTAAGGAAAGCGAATTTAGCATGTATGACTTGCTCAAATCCTACGGTGACGTTTCAGTCGTGCCGGGTATGAGCCTTGACACTCTTGACGGAGACATTTTACTGATCTACAGCGACACTTTTCAGTATGCAATGCCAAGTATTAACAAACTTTTCGGAACATTCAATGCAGACATGGAGGGAATAGGTATAGCACACCTCTTAGATGAAAATCAAACTCTTTTGGAGTTGCTGAAGATTCAGCCTCAAACACTTCCTTATGCTCAGAAGCTTTATGATGACGACTGGGAAGACGAGTACGATCTGAATGAGGAAGATAACATTGAGGATGAGATAAGAGACAGACAGCTGCTGACAAAAATCCTGTTTGAAAATACAACCATTAATGTTACTGTAGATCCGAATTTTGAAATCAGAAACGAGGGTGTATTAGTGATGGAAGTAGAATTGCCGGGAATAGACGGCGACTCCATACATTTAAAGAATATAAATGTAACCAGCAAAAAAACGTTTTCTTTTCCTCAGAATAAATTTTATTTTAACGCCAGCGGAAAAATAAAAACTCATGTTGTATTGACAGGAGACGGAGAAACCCGTATTGACGAAAACAGCAGAATCGACATTTCCGTTAGTTTCGTGCCAACCAACGAGAATTACAGGTATGCCTGTTACGGTCTTTTCAATTATATTCTGGATGATGTAGCCAATTTCAATATAGAAGACTATAAAGCCGACTTGCATGACTATATCCCGAAGGGAAGCGCCCTGCATTTTGAAGATCCTAAATTTGAATTTGCTGCAATATCAAATCTTGGACTTGATCTGGAATTTCACATGGATACTGTCCAGTCTTTTATTGATGAAAAGGGAATTAAAAGTATTAATCCCACTCAAACAAGACAGGCGACAGTCAAGCGGGCTGGAAAGCTGGATGAAAAAACTACAACATCGGATTTGTTTAAAATGGACAAGGATTATTTCAATAGAAATGGTGCGGAAATATCTGATTTTTTCACCACTGATCTGGATTCCATGAATTTTGTTTACCACTTGTCAACCGCAAGCGAAAAGAAAGTGCCGAAAGAAGAACTGATTATTGGTGATAAATTTAAAGAAGAATTTATTCCTTCCGATGGACAACTGACCGTTTACGGCAAAATGACTATACCGATGTCTTTTGATACGGGTAGCGTGCTTTGCTATAGCGATACTATTGAGTTTGATTTTA
>JAIRPX010000193.1 GCA_031256775.1 Dysgonamonadaceae bacterium | reverse complement strand
AACATGAAATGAATAAAAATTAAGGTATCGCAGCTACGCTGCTCTGTTTATATTCCGTACATCTTTACCGTGCGCTTACGCACACGGCTACAAAGATACTGGCGCTACGCGCCTTCTCGTAAAACACAGGGTTTTACGGGTGAACTTTTTGTGCAACGTCATTGCGAAGGCGAAGCCTGAAGCAATCCAGCATTGAAAACTGAAAACTAATTTATGGATTGCTTCGCTAACGCTCGCAATGACGATGCGCGGAATTAAACCGCGTAAAGTATAGCTTGCGGGAGACAGCAGATTAGTTTTCAGTTTTTATTCATTATTATGTGTAATTAAAAATTTTCATGTACCTTTGCACCTTAATTATATAATTTTAAAGAGAAAATCATATAAGAAATTATGAGTAAAACATTTAAGAGAACACTTATTACCTCTGCCTTGCCCTACGCTAATGGTCCTGTTCATATAGGGCATTTAGCTGGTGTATATGTTCCTGCGGATATTTATGCCCGCTATCTCAGAATTAAGGGCGAAGAAGTTTTATTTATTGGCGGCTCTGACGAACACGGCGTGCCTATTGCCTTGAAAGCTAAAGCTGAAGGCGTTACCCCTCAGGAAGTTGTCGATCGTTTCCATTATATTATAAAAAAATCGTTTGAAGATTTCGGAATTACGTTTGATATTTATTCCCGCACTTCTTCAAAAATTCATCATAAAACGGCTTCGGATTTTTTCCGTAAACTGTATGATAAAGGCGAATTTATCGAAAAATCTTCCGAACAGTACTACGACAACGAAGCGCAACAGTTTTTAGCCGACCGCTATATCACCGGCAAATGTCCGCATTGCGGTAATGAACGCGCTTATGGCGACCAGTGCGAATCATGCGGTACTTCTCTGAGTCCGCTGGATTTAATTGAACCTAAATCGGCTGTGTCCGGAAGCGTGCCTGTCCTGAAAGAAACAAAGCACTGGTATCTGCCTTTGGACAAACACGAATCATGGTTGAAAGAATGGATACTTAATCAGCACAAAGAATGGAAATCAAATGTTTACGGACAGTGTAAATCTTGGTTAGACATGGGGTTGCAACCGCGAGCAGTAAGCCGCGATCTGGACTGGGGCGTACCTGTTCCCGTAGCCGGAGCTGAAGGGAAAGTTCTGTATGTGTGGTTTGACGCGCCAATAGGGTATATTTCCAATACTGTTGAATATGCGCCCAACGACTGGGAAAAATGGTGGAAAAACGAAGATACAAAACTTGTTCATTTCATCGGAAAAGATAATATTGTTTTCCACTGTATTGTGTTTCCTTCAATGCTGAAGGCGGATGGTTCTTATATTTTACCTGAAAATGTACCTGCCAACGAGTTTCTTAACTTGGAAGGCGACAAAATATCCACTTCCCGCAACTGGGCTGTATGGCTGCATGAATATATGGAAGAATTTCCAGGTAAACAGGACGTGCTGCGTTATGTATTGACAGCCAATGCTCCAGAAACAAAAGACAACGATTTTACGTGGAAAGATTTCCAGGCTCGAAACAACAATGAGCTGGTTGCCGTATTCGGAAATTTTGTTAACCGCGCTTTGACGTTTACTCAAAAATATTTTGAAGGAAAAGTCCCCGCATGTGGCGAATTAACTGAATATGACAAACAAACCTTAGACGATTTCCGCCGGATAAAGGGCGATCTGGAAAATTATATCGAACATTACCGTTTTCGTGAAGCATTGAAAGAAGCTATGAATATGGCTCGCATTGGTAACAAGTATCTGGCTGATACAGAGCCATGGAAAGTGATTAAGACTGATCAGCAACGAGCGGCGACAATTATAAATATCAGTTTGCAAATAACAGCTAACTTGGCAATCGTTTTCGAACCTTTCCTGCCTTTTACAGCCAACAAAATAATGAAAATGATTGGTAAGGAAAAATTTAGCTGGCAAGAAATTGGATGTATAAGTCTTTTGGAAGTCGGTCACGCTATTCAGACGCCGGAATTACTGTTTGAACGAATTGAGGATGAAGTTATTGAAGCGCAAATCCAAAAATTACAGGATACAAAAAAAGCCAACGAGATAAAAAATCATCAGGCAGCGCCTTTAAAACCCGACGTGGCTTTTGAAGATTTTGCAAAGCTGGATATTCGTGTTGGAAAAGTAATGGAATGTACCAAAGTACCCAAAGTCGACAAACTGCTGCAACTTAAAATCGACGACGGTCTGGGTGGACGAACAATCATTTCTGGTATTGCGCAGTATTATCAGCCGGAAAATCTGACCGGCAAAAATGTCTGTTTTATAGCAAATCTCGCCCCGCGTAAAATCAAAGGGATAGAGTCGCAGGGAATGATCCTCTCTGCTGAAGACGCCAATGGCAAACTGATTCTTATTCAACCAGAAACAGATGCTGCGTTGGGGAGCGAAGTTAAATGATGCCCTCTTGTAGGGATATTTTATGTTGGTAGAGCAATATACCTCTCGCTGAAAAACATTCAAAGGCAAATGAATTTTTAGAGCCGCGCCAGCAATAATAAAAAAAGCTACTCTGCAAATTCTTTTAAATCGTGCTTAACAAAAGCAGCGTAGCTGCAACATCTTTGTAGCCGTGTGCGTAAGCGCAAGGTTTGAAAACACAGACCATTCCCTGAGCAGCATAGCTGCGACATCTTTTTTAACAGCAAATTAATTCGTAAACATGAAATGAATAAAAATTAAGGTATCGCAGCTACGCTGCTCTGTTTATATTCCCTACATCTTTACCGTGCGCTTACGCACACGGCTACAAAAATACTGGCGCTACGCGCCTTCTCGCAAAACACAAGGTTTTGCAGATGATCCCAATCTAATTAATATGGAATATCAAAAAAATACTCCAATGAATAAAAAGCAAAAAAAATAATTTGTAAAATCTTTGCTTAGTTTAAAAGAATAGCTTATCTTTGCACCGCCATTCGCGAAAAATAGAATGACAATCCTAAAAGATGGAAGTGTGGGTGAGTGGCTGAAACCAACAGTTTGCTAAACTGTCGTACTCGCAAGGGTACCACGAGTTCGAATCTCGTCGCTTCCGCTCTCTTCTGCATATTTTTAATATTATAAAAATTTAGCGTCCTATTTCAAAAACAGCTTTTACGCCAAAAGATTGAAATTCTCCTCGTTTAAACGAAACAAAAGCGCCGGTATTGATGATGAAATTACCGAAGCCAAATCCTATTTCAGTATAACATGGAAGCGCCGGAGTATAAAGCTGGCTAAGATAGAATCGTTCAGTGAGAATGTCTTTTGCTACTCCCCTGAATAATTTTAAAAGGATAAATGATGTTTCATACATGAAATGTCCCTGTATGTAAGAATTGGAAGCGTTATACCACTCTCCATTAAGCAGATGGAAAACACCGCCAATGGGATCGCTCCATGATTTTGGAAAGTTGTACTTCTGGAAATTCTTGAAATCGGCAAAATAAACAGATCGCGTATTTGTGAAAATTCCTGAGCCAACATAATACTGTACGGAACTTGTTAAATTCAGGTTTATTTTTTGCTGCAAATCCAGTTCTATCCGCTCATAGTCGCTGACACTGCGGAAAAGATTTTTGATACCCCTGCCATAACTGATTGAAAATGTGGGAAAATTAGAACTGATGTATTCTTTTCTCTTTCCGTTAAACCTGTAATACAGTCCTGGCGTCCAGATTATTTTTAAATCGGGCAATAAAGCCCTGTATGTGTGGTCAATATCAGCAAGTTCCTCATTATTAATTATTTGATCACTACTATTATTTATTCTCATAGAGTTATACCAGTCGTAGTCTATTCCGCCAAGCGCTAACAATCCATTTGCTATCTCATATTGAAATTTCAATTCCAAGAAGAAGTGACGATAATATTCCAAGTCAATAGAATTGAAATCAACAGAATCGGTTTGCTTGTTGATTTTATCAATAATTTTTGAGTTATACGATTGATTCCTGTTGCCAAAAGTGAAATTTATTTCTCCCATCCTGCGAGGCTGAAAAGTCCATTTCAAAGGCAAATTGAAATAAATTTCTTTGTTCTTAAACAAAAAAACAGCATTTGGACTGAAATTTAATCTGTTGCCGTTGCCATATACTTTGTTTAGCTGTAACTGTTGCCAGTAGCTAATGCCATTTGATTGAGAGTAAGCCAGTTTGAGGGGATTCAGGAAACCCGAATAACTGAACTGGGCATTATTATAGTTGAAATGTTTAGGCATCATCCATCGCTGATACAGATTCCATGATTCATCAATTACAGAGTGGTTTTTAATGTTTTCAGGAATTTTATTTTTTGATTTATAGAAGTGTTTTTCGCTGTCAGACAGAGGAATGGGACGCTTTTCTTCCCAGAAAACAGAATCCTTAACAACGGGCAAAGTGTCGGGGGCAGGAATAAAATAACTGCTCAAATCGTAACCGGTCTTTTTTTCAGGCTCGCCTGTCTGTTGCCTGACTACGGATATATAGCGAGACAAAGAAAAATAGCTGCTAACTACCTCATTACCCAGCAGTTTTGTTTTTAAAGTCAGGCAAGTACGCTTTGGTAATAAAAAGTCGTCGTCCGATGTTCCAAATTCGGTTTCTATCCTGAATCTGGAAAATTCCATACTTCCTTCCATGTCAAAACTAAAGATATTCCACATTCCGTCAACAACATTCAGGCAGCCGGAAATTAGCTTCTGGCTTTTTACCAGCGGGATAACTTTTATTTTATGCACTCTGTATTTCAGCGTATCGAAGCAGGAAACGTATTCAAAGCGATAATATTTATGAATATCCTCTATACCAGGCAGTAACACTCTGGAATTAAACAAAACTGGATTATAGATATTTACATTCAAAAACTGCGTGACGCGGTTTTCTATGTTTTTGGCATTTCGCCCTGTTCCATTTATCGCTTTAATTTGTTGATTAAAATAATTAGGAGCATTGAAATGAACGCTGATCAGGGCTTCGACAAAATAATCGTCTCCTTTTTTATTCCAGTACAAAAAATCCGGAGCATAAGGAAAAAGGATATTTTTCCTGTTGATTATCGAATTTTCTTTTATATATACTTCAGCATCATAAGATTGAATAGAATTAGCGTATAATTTCCTTTGCATCAGCATTTGGGTTATAATGCTGTCGGCGTTGTTTTGCGAAAAAACAGGTAAGGCAAAAAAAATAAAAAAAAGAAGAAGGCTATATAGAAAATCAGCAGTTTTTATTTTTTTCCCATAGTCGGGAAAATTATCTGAAATCTTTTTTTTAATATTCTTCCTAAAACATAAAAACATATCTCTTTTTATTTTCTATGAACAAAGATTTATTTTTAAAATCGCATATAAAAGTACGTTATTTTTGTCCTATAATGAAACAAATCTCATAAAATTTGGTTTTTTTGCTGTATTTTTATAGTTATATGGTATTTTTTTTCTACTTTTGTGTTGTAAAACATGGTTATATAGCACAAATGCAAACGAAAGACGAATTATTTAATTTATCGGGAAGCATCCATGATGTATGGCGACTGCTAAATGAAAGAGAACGCTTAATGGTAAGGCAAAATGCCTCAATTCTGCATTTTAAAAAGAATCAGCAAATCTATCGTGAAGGTGAAGAACCTAAAGAAATGATGTGTCTGTTAAAAGGTAAGGTTAAGATATACAAGGACGGAATAGGCAGGCGCAGTCAGATTATCCGGATGATTAAGCCTGTTCAGTATTTTGCCTATCGAGCCTATTTTGCAAATGAGAACTATCTCACTGCTGCTGCGGCATTTGAGCCGTCCACAGTTTGCCTGATTCCGATGAAAGTGGTGATGGATATTATGGAGCTTAATTATGATGTCTGCAAATTTTTCATCAGGCAACTGTCCACAGATTTGGGGATAGCCGATGAAAGAACCGTCAATTTAACTCAGAAACATATACGCGGTCGGTTAGCAGAATCTTTAGTATTTCTCATCGACAGCTATGGACTGGAAGACGATGCCACCATCAATATTTATCTGGCTCGCGAAGACTTAGCCAATCTGTCGAATATGACTACGTCCAATGCCATCCGGACTTTATCCACTTTTGTTTCCGAAAAAGTTATAGCCCTGGATGGTCGCAAAATCAAAGTAATTGATGAAGAAAAATTAAGAAAGATCAGCAAACTCGGATGATTCTTCCTCTTCCTGCGGGTTTTCTGTAAGATCGCAATAAATATACCATTTCATTTTAATCATAAAATAATCTGGATATAGCTGATACAGTTCTTTCAGTCTATCGACATATTTTTCATAATTATTTTCAGCCAAGTTCAGCAGTTCCATATAAGCGACAACCTGCGCAACAGGAATTTCATTTCTGAACGTTTCTATCTGTTCTTCCGCATTTTTTTCACCTTCCATAACAGAAAGAGATGTTTCGTAAAAAAACTTGGCAAGTTCTTTCCCATCTTTGTCCTGCAATACGGGGAATAAAGAGTTGGGCAATTCTTCCATATTAACAATCGGATGATTCAGATCGTCGTCAATTTCTTTTTTGAAAACGTCCAATCTTTTTTCGACAAACATATCCATTGAAAGAATATCCACTAAAGCCAAGAATCGCTTTGCTTCATCTTTGGAGAGAGATTTTTCCTTACTGAATACTCTTTCCTTCATTTCAAAAAACTGTTTTATCTGCTCTTTTTTCCCTAATTGAACGATTTCCTTCACGATGGGATCGTTTTCTTCTTCCTCCTATTCGTCTTTATAATCTGCCAACGACTCATCTAAAATGTAATTATAATTGCCTTCCCCAGCAGTAGCTTTCAAATGATTCAGAATTTGTTTTGCTCTCGCAGGAGTTTCGTATCCCGTATATACATAAAGAGGATTGCCATCTTTTCCTCCACATTCGATATGAATTAAAGGAATATCATCTGTATCTTCTTCAAGGAAAAAAGAAGTTATCCGGTCAAAATCAGGATGAGGAGTAAATCCGTAGCTTTCAGCATATTCAATAGCAGCATATATGATATTATGAACTAAATCATACGGGACATCAATATGTTTCATACTTTCGTTAAATTTTGCAAATTTCTCTTCCCATATAAAAGGCGAGATATTAAAAAAATAAGAAGTATCTTTCAATCCCAGACACTGTAAATCAACTAAATATAAGCATATAGTCAGATTTCCTCCGGCATGTTGCCTGACAATGGCAATATCGGCTTCTCCGTTTTCCTTCCATTTTTCATTTATCATGCAACTGACAATTGGTAAATTTCTTGATTTCTGACAGATATATTTTTCCGGGCTTAACAGTTGTTGCTGTTTAGCTGCTTTTTGTTTGGACATATTATTTTACTAATTATTTAATTAGCAAGTTCAGAAATAAATTTAATTCTCACCAATCTGATTTCTTCTTCCGTGTAGTCATTACCCAGTTCTACAATAGCTTCTTCCAGGTCGTCAGTTTCCGTTTCTTTAAAGTAATTGTAGATTTCCTCAATATGTTCTTCATCAATTACTTCATTCAAGAAATAGTCGATGTTGATTTTTGTTCCGGAATATACAATTGCTTCTATTTCGTCCAGCAGTTCATTAAATTCCAGACCTTTTGTCAGTGCAATATCGTCGAGCGCCACTTTCCTGTCGATGCTTTGAACGATAAATACTTTCAATCTGGATTTATTTGCCACTGTGCGTATCCGTAAATCTTCCGGACGTTCAATCTCATTTTCAGTAACGTGCCGTTTGATGATTTCGACAAATTCCTGTCCATATCTTTTTGCTTTTCCCGCGCCTACGCCCGGAATATTCTGCAATTCTTCGATTGTTACCGGATAATTAGTTGCCATAGCTTCCAAAGAAGGATCCTGGAAAATAACATAAGGCGGCACCTCCAATTTTTTGGACAGTTTTTTCCTCAAGTCCTTCATTATCGAATACAGCACCGGATCTACGGCGCATGAAGCTCCACCGCGAAGAGGCGTTTCTTCCACATTTTCTTCAATTTCAAAATCGTTATCTTCGCTGATTTTGAACGATACCGGATTTTTCAAATATTTCCGTCCTTCCGCTGTCAATTTCAGCAAGCCGTAATTTTCAATATCCTTATCTAAAAATCCAGCAATCATAGCCTGCCTGATAACCGTATTCCATATTTTTTCATCTTCATCTTTTCCTGTCCCGAACATTTCCAGTTCATCGTGTTCGTAGGATATGACTTCTGAGGTCATTTTCCCGTGCAGGATATCGATCACATGATCTGCTTTGAATTTGTCTTTTAATACTTCAACGGTTTCTAAAACCGAAATTAATAGTTCCTTTGCTTCCACTTGTCTTTTAGGATTTAAACAATTATCACAATTTCCACAGTTTTCTTCTGTGTATTCTTCTCCAAAATAATGTAACAGGGCTTTCCTTCGGCAAACAGACGTCTCAGCATAAGCTTTTGTTTCCTCCAGAAGCTGTTTTCCTATTTCCTGTTCAGAAATAGGTTTTCCCTGCATGAATTTTTCTAACTTTTGTAAATCTTTGCGTGTATAAAAAACGACGCATTTACCTTCGCCGCCGTCTCTGCCTGAGCGACCGGTTTCCTGGTAATACCCTTCCAAACTTTTAGGGATGTCGTAATGAATAACATAACGCACATCCGGTTTGTCAATTCCCATTCCGAATGCAATAGTTGCAACAATCACTTCGGTTGCTTCCATCAAAAAAGCGTCCTGATTTTCAGAACGGGTTAAAGAATCCATACCGGCATGATATGCCAGGGCATTGATTCCATTCGCTTTCAGTATTTCGGTGAAATCTTCTACCTTTTTTCTGGAAAGGCAATAAACGATTCCCGATTTTTTATCATTAGCCTTGATAAATTTAACAATCTCTTTATCAACGTTTTTATTTTTTGCCCTTACTTCGTAATACAGGTTTGGGCGATTAAAAGACGATTTGAATACAGCCGCGTTCATCATACCCAGATTTTTCTGAATATCAAGCTGTACCTTTGGCGTTGCCGTTGCTGTCAGGGCAATCACTGGGCGTTTGGCTATTTCGTTAATAATAGGACGTATTCGCCGGTATTCAGGGCGGAAATCATGTCCCCACTCCGAGATACAGTGCGCCTCGTCCACAGCATAAAATGAAACGGGGATCTGACGAAGAAATTCAATATTTTCTTCTTTTGTCAATGATTCTGGAGCGACATACAATAGTTTGGTTTTTCCGCTTCGAATATCGTCTTTTACCTGATCTATAGCCTGTTTATTCAATGAAGAATTGATAAAATGAGCTATTCCATTATCTTCGCTGAAATGGCGCATTGCATCAACCTGATTTTTCATTAAAGCAATCAGGGGGGAAATAACAATAGCCGTTCCATTCATCAACAACGAAGGTAACTGATAGCAAAGCGATTTACCTCCTCCCGTAGGCATAAGTACAAACGTATCCCTGCCTTCTAAAACATTTTGGATTACCGCCTCCTGGTTGCCTTTAAAAGTACCAAAGCCAAAGTGTTTTTTAAGTTGTTCCGTTAAGTAATCTTTTTCAGTCATTCTTATAGTTCACTAAAATCTTCACGATGTCAAAGGTATATCATTGTATCGAAATAATACAAATATTTTCGATTTTTTTTTCGACAACAGGCAATTTTTTTTTTGATAGCGCAAAAAAATACTGCAAAACATGTATTATTACATCTGTAATTATAATTTTTTCTCGTACTCATTTAAACATAAGTTGGTGATTTATAATATATTTGAGCAAATGAATGCTCAAAAAAACATGCAAACATACGAAAAAAAATGGAAATTATTTGATTTTGTTAATAAAAGTCACTAATTTTGCACCGAGTTAAGCCGCATCTGTCGATTGGAAAACTCATCAAATTTCACAAATATTCCGAGATAGTTCTTATTGTGAATGGCGGGCCGCAACCTTCGGGTATGCATTGCACAGCGGATTACAAACGCAGTAAAACCCTCAAATCCTGATAATCGGAGTTTTGTCATATCCACGGTGCGGCTTATTTTATCACATTTTCTTTTCCTATAAAATTATATACAGTTTAATGCGATGGCACAGGTTACAACCTCGTGCCATCGTACCTTTTTTATCGTGTGTCCTGTATATTATTTGAGGCTACGAATTGGATTTTTTTGGTTCATCTGCAAAACCGGATCATCTGCAAAATGTTGTGTTTTGCGAGAAGGCGCGTAGCGCCAGTATCTTTGTAGCCGTGTGCGGAAGCGCACGGTAAAGTTATACGGAATATAAACAGAGCAGCGTAGCTGCGATAACATAATTTTTATTCATTTCATGTTTATGAATTAATTTGCTGTTAAAAAAGGTGTCGCAGCTACGCTGCTCAGGGAAAGGTCTGTGTTTTCCAACCGTGCGCTTACGCACACGGCTACAAAGATGTTGCAGCTACGCTGCTTTTGTTCAGCACGGTTTAAAAGAATTTGCA
>JAIRPX010000251.1 GCA_031256775.1 Dysgonamonadaceae bacterium | reverse complement strand
GCTCTTATTCTCTCTAATCTGAAACGTAGTAAATTTCAAGAAGTGTCTGAGAATAAGTCTGCGAGAGTTCACGTCTTCGGGCGTGAACTGTTTTGCGCTTATTTAAGACAAATGGCTTTTACTACGTGCCAAGATTAGATAGATAAGCAATCAGCGAAACAGTTTACGCCTTTTTCGTGTGGTTGCATTAACGACGGATTTTTTTTATTGAATAACTAATAAATAAACAATTTTAAAAGAAGATGATCATGCAAACGCTATCTAAACGAATGCAACCGCAGGCTGGTTACAGCACAGGAGTAATGGAGACAGAGACCATTCAAAAAAACGGGGCGAGTCCGAAAAGCCCAATAATGAATAGGGGAAAATTTTTAATGATGCTGATGATATTTGCCTATCTGTTTGCTGTTGATGCGTATTCATGGGTGGGAAATGGAACTTCATCTAACCCATGGCAAATTGCAAACGGCGGCGGCAGTGGAGTTACAGCCTATCTAAGCGGCTCAACCCTGTACATAAACGGTAGCGGTAATATGGCTGATTTCTGGGAATCTACCGAAGGAGATGCACCGTGGTATGCCAGTCGTTCGTCCATAATTACTGTGGTTATACAGAACGGCGTAGCCAATATTGGCGATATAGCATTCAGGGAATGTGCCAATTTGAAATCAATAACTATTCCTGCTTCAGTTACAATTATCGGCAAGCGAGCATTTGAAAACTGTACCGGATTGCAGTCGATGACTATTCCGAATAATGTTCGAACAATCGAAGGAAGGGCGTTTTCTGGCGCAGGAATAACAACGCTTGACATAACTGCAGGTACAATTCCCTTACATTTTGAACGTTTTTATAACCATAACAGAAATGGTGATTTGTATGATGCAACATATCCAACAGGTTACCATTATCACTGGTTTTATGGTTGTCCTATTCAGACGTTGAATTTAGGTAGAAACTATACCTTCAATACAGAGACCCCATTCCAAGGAAAATTTTCGCTGCAAACATTGACGATTGGAACTAATGTTACTGAACTCGGCGAACTTTCCTTTGGTAATTGTGGTAGTTTGAATAACGTTACTATTGCAAATAGCACAAATGTTCTAACATTTAAAGGGATTAGCCTTGGTGGTACGACAGCAGGATGTTTCTACAACAGCCCTATAACAACAGTGCATTTAGGTAGAAATATCGGATTTGAAACCACTAATACTTCACGTCCTTGTTGGTATGCTTTTCGTGGAAATACAGGGTTAAAAAATCTGACGGTTGGAGAAACAGTCAATGCAATTCCTGATTATATGTTTCAAGGATGTACAGGATTGACTTCGGTTACATTGCCAAATTCAATAATAACGATTGGCAGCTATGCGTTTAACGGTTGCTCTGCATTGACTTCTATAACTATTCCCAACTCTGTTACAACTATTGGTTCTTACGCTTTCTCATCGTGCAGAGGGCTAACTTCAGTAAACATTCCAAGTGCCTCTACTGCTGTTGCAATAAATAATAGCGCCTTTGAGAGCTGTAGCAGTTTACCTTCCATTACCATTCCTGTTAATGTTACTGAACTCGGCGAACTTTCCTTTGGTAATTGTGGCAGTTTGAATAACGTTACCATTGCAAACAGCACAAATGTTCTAACATTTAAAGGGATTAGCCTTGGTGGTACGACAGCAGGATGTTTCTACAACAGCCCTATAACAACAGTGCATTTAGGTAGAAATATTGGATTTGAAACCACTAATACTTCACGTCCTTGTTGGTATGCTTTTCGTGGAAATACAGGGTTAAAAAATCTGACGGTTGGAGAAACAGTCAATGTTATTCCTGATTATATGTTTCAGGGCTGTAATAGTTTAGCACAAATTACAAGCAACGCTGCCATTCCTCCTGTTCTTGGCGCAAATACATTCAGCGGCGTAACCGGCATCATTCCTGTAAACGTTCCCTGCGCTATGGCATATCAGGCGTCGGCATGGGGAACAGCCTTCAGCAACCTTATACAAACAGGCTCATGTCCAACGCCGCCTGTAACATATACGCTTGAAGTGCTGTCGAGCGACATTACCAAAGGTCATGCTACCGCTACCAGCTTAGCGTCGGGTTTTGCACTAACATCCACTTTCACCTCTGCCGACAGCAATTTCCCGATTCATTCCGTTACCACTTTGGCGCAGTTCAGCGGAAAGGCGCTCTTGACGGCAGGTGCAAAAACTAATTCCGTATTTTTGGGCTGGTCGGACGGCAATTTGGAACCGGTACGGATTGTAGATGTCACTGCCAATGCAAGTTACACGGCTCGGTTTGCTGATTGCAGCGGTTCAGGCATTGAAAGCGTGCAGGCAGATGCTTCGTTGCGGGTTTATCCCAACCCTGCCAGCGCCGTCGTCAGTGTTGAGCTTGACCGCAACACAACAGACGGAATATTGGCGCTGTTTGATATGAACGGTCGCGTAGTAAAAACACAGGACGTAATGTCTATGCACGAAACGATTGATTTGTCGCATTTTACATCCGGCAATTACATCTTGCGCCTCGTGGAAAAAGGCGTTGCAACAGCAACAGTGAAAATCGTAAAGGAATAGAAGTTATGTACATTTAAACTTTCCAGGTTTTAAAAACCTGGAAAGTTTGGAAAAATATTCCATGCACCAAGTATGTATAAGACAAAAAAATATTCTCCGTTTTTTGCTTTTTAGAGGTATTTTAACAGGGTGAAAAAACAATTTGGATTAAATCATAGGCACATCTATCAGCAGAATACGCGCCTCGTCTGACAGCGCTTTAATCGTGATGAAATCAGTATCCCACAGTCCTAAACCGTCCCTGTCTTCAATTTCAATGCCGGAAACATTGAATTTTCCCTTGATAATCATGACAAAAACGCCATGATTTTTTGCTTTAAGCTCGTAGCGAAATTCTTTACCCTGCTCGAAGATTCCTATGCTGAACCATGCTTCCTGATAAATCCACAGGGCATGTTCGGTAGGATAGGGCGTTACGATTTCAGACAGAGTGTTTTTGTGTTCAAGAAAATTCATTTGCTTCTGCTCATATCTGGGCGTCACGTCCTTTTTGTTTGGGAATACCCAAATCTGGAAAAAATTAACCGGATCTTTTGAGTCGGCATTGTATTCGCTGTGCCTGACGCCAGTGCCTGCACTCATCACCTGCACGTCGCCCTCGCGGATAACTCCGCTGTTGCCCATATTGTCGCCGTGTTTTACTCCGCCCTTGATGGGAATAGTGATAATTTCCATGTTGTCGTGAGGATGGGTTCCGAAGCCTTTTCCTCCTTTAACCGTGTCGTCGTTTAATACCCTTAATGCACCAAAGCGTATTCTTTCAGGATTGCAATAATCAGCAAAGCTGAAAGTATGATATGTATCCAGCCATCCGTGAAAGGCATGTCCTCGCGTATTTGCTTTGTACAAATCAGTTTTCATGTTTTTATTTTTTTTATGAATTAATATTACGCCGTAAAGGTATTAAAATAATATCAATTTATGAAAATCGGAAAAAATTTTGCGTCGAAATTTGTTTCTATTTTTCTCTTTCAATAATATAGTCTATCAAACAAATCAGCGCTGTTTTTGTTTCCGATTCGGGAAATTTATCTAAAATTGCAATTATTTTTCTCTTCAGCGACAGCATACACGATTCGGCATATTCAATTCCACCGTATTCTTTTGCGAAATCAATCAGCCTTGAAACAACTTCGGGGTTGAAATCCTGTTTTTTAATCAGCGACAGCATCGACTTGGAAATATCTTCAGGAGCCGAGTTCAGCGCATGAAGCAGCGGAAGGGTGATTTTGCCTTCTCTAATATCGTTACCCGTTGGTTTTCCTATATTTCCTTTATCAAAATAATCAAAAATATCGTCTTTTATCTGGAAACACAGTCCCATGTTTTCCCCGATTTGCCGTAGAAAATCAACATCTTCTGGACTTGCGTTCACAGATATTGCACCCAATTCGGTACAGGAAGAAATAAGCGCTGCCGTTTTTTTATGGATAACGTCAAAATAAGATTTTTCATCTACAGAAAGCTTCCTGGAAAAAATCAGTTGAGACAGTTCTCCCTCCGATAAGTTTTGCGCCAGCTTGCCCATTATGCCAAGAACTTGCTGGTTTTGAGTATTGATTCCATTGATGATAGCCAATGAAAGAATATAATCGCCCAGCAAAACGGCTATGCGATTGTCAAACATGGCATTGACAGAAGACTGTCCGCGCCGTTCCATTGCTCCGTCAACTACATCGTCGTGAATTAACGTCGCAGTATGAAGTAATTCAAGTATAACGGCGTAGTCAATTGTTTTTTGATTGATTTTGCCGCACAATTGTGCCGATAACAAAAGAATAATAGGGCGAATCTGTTTACCGTTGCTGCCTGCAACATAGTCTAATAACCCCTGAAATCTGGAATTATGTCCATGCAGCGCTTGCCTGAAAGAAACTTGAAACAGTTCAATTTCGTTTTGTATGGGACAAGTAATGGTTCTTAATTTATCCATTCTTATTGAAATAAATTGCAAAGGTAAAAATAAAATCCAAGATTTTTTTATATCTTTACCCGCGAATAAAAAAATAAAAGAAAATGAAATTATTTTTGCTGGATGCTTACGCATTAATTTATCGCTCGTATTATGCCCTCATGAAAACGCCGAGGGTTAATTCAAAAGGTTTCAATACTTCAGCTATCTATGGCTTTGTCAATACTTTGGAAGAAGTTCTTAAAAAGGAAAATCCTACGCATATTGGTATTGCATTCGACCCATCAGGACCTACTTTCCGCCATGAAATATATAAGGAGTATAAGGCGCAGCGGGAAGAAACGCCGGAAGTTATCCGGCAATCAAAGCCTGTTATTAAAAATATTATTGAGGCTTATAATATTCCCATCCTGGAAGTCCCTAATTATGAAGCAGATGATGTTATAGGTACAATCGCTAAAAAAATGTCTTCCAATTGCGAAGTTTTTATGATGACACCCGATAAAGATTATGGACAGTTAGTCGACAGGAATATTTTCATATATAAACCTAAACATGGAAGTTCGGATTTTGAAATTCTGGGCGTAGAGGAAGTAAAAGAAAAATACAGCCTGGAAAATCCATTGCAAATGATTGATTTCCTTGGATTAATGGGCGATAAGTCGGACAATATACCAGGTTGTCCAGGCGTGGGCGAAGTGACCGCAAAAAAATTGATTGCAGAATTTGGAAGTATTGAAAACCTGCTGGAAAATACGCATAAATTAAAAGGAACAATTAAAACTAAAATTGAAGAAAACAGGGAAATTATACTTTTTTCCAAATTCCTGGCAACTATCAAAACAGATGTTCCATGCGATTTCAGCCTTAATGACTTTGTCCGGAAAAAAATAAATGAAACGGCGCTGAGGGAAATTTTTGACGACCTGGAATTTAGACAGCTTGCAACCCGCGTTTTGGGCGAAAAAAAGACAGTAGCTGCTACTAAAAACATGTTTACCCAAACTTCTCTTTTTGACGAATTTGTGACGGAAGAAAAAACGGAAGAAAAATCTTTTTCCGGTATGAACGATATTACTAACGTTTCTCATACCTATCATTTACTGGATGATGAAACAAAAATTGCAAATTTAATCGAAAAAATTAAAGATAAAAAACAGGTTTCATTCGATACGGAAACAACAGGTATCGACCCGTTAAGCGCCGAACTGGTAGGTATGTCGTTTGCCGTTGAAGAAGGCGAAGCTTATTTTCTTCCTGTTTCAGAAAAAAAGGAAGATGCTCAAAAAATTGTTGCGCCATTCATGGAAATTCTAAATGATGAAAATATTCTTAAAATCGGACAGAACATTAAGTATGACATAAATGTATTGAAAAAATATGGAATTCAAGTGAATGGACCAACATTTGATACGCTTATTGCTCATTATCTGATTAATCCGGAATACAGGCACAATCTTAATTATCTTGCCGAAACTTATTTGAATTATCGAACTGTTCATATCGAAGAACTGATTGGCGCAAAGGGAAAAAACCAGTTAAATATGCGGCAAGTCCCTGTAAATCAATTAGCAGATTATGCTGCCGAAGACGCAGATATTGCTTTGAAATTAAAAAATATATTTGAAAAACTGATAGAAGAAAATAACCTTTACGATTTGCTTTATAATATTGAAATGCCTCTGGTTTCTGTTCTTGCAGATATGGAAGAATCTGGCGTAAGATTGGATATTTCAGCGCTGAAGGAATCTTCTGTCGTTTTAACAAAATACCTCCAAGAAATCGAAACTGACGTTTTTGAAATGGCAGGTAAAGAATTTAATATCAGTTCTCCCAAAATGGTGGGCGAAGTGTTGTTTGACCATCTGAAAATCGACGAAAAATCAAGGAAAACAAAATCCGGACAATACATTACAAATGAAGATGTTCTGGAAAAAATGAAAAATAAGCATCCTGTTGTCGAAAAAATACTGGAATACCGAAAAGTTAAAAAATTGCTTACAACTTATATCGACGCCCTGCCAGCCCTGATAAGTCCGCTTGATGGCAAGGTGCATACTACTTATAATCAGGCGACTACTTCTACTGGCAGATTAAGTTCCACCAACCCCAACCTTCAGAATATACCTATCCGCGACGCAGAAGGAAAAGAAATCAGGAAAGCATTTATTCCCGACAGCGATTGCGTCTTCTTTTCGGCAGACTATTCGCAAATCGAATTGAGGATTATGGCTGATTTGAGCGGCGACAGCAATATGATTGAGGCTTTCCTCAGTGGGCAGGATATTCATGCCGCTACCGCAGCTAAAATTTTTGGAATCCCATTGGAAGAGGTGACTAAGGATATGCGGCGTAAAGCCAAATCTGCAAATTTCGGTATTATTTATGGTATTTCCGTTTTTGGACTAAGCGAACAGCTACGTATTCCGCGAAGCGAGGCTAAAGAACTGATCGAGGGATATTTTTATACATATCCTCAAGTTAAGGAATATATGGACAAAAGCATCGAAAAAGCGAGGGAAACCGGCTGTGTGGAAACTATTTTCCATCGAAAACGCTTTCTTCCCGACATTAATTCACATAATGCAGTAGTGCGAGGTTATGCAGAAAGGAATGCGATTAATGCTCCAATACAAGGTTCGGCAGCAGACATTATAAAAGTGGCAATGAACAAAATTCACCGGCGTTTCAAAGAAGAAAACCTGAAGTCAAGAATGATTATGCAGGTACATGACGAATTGAATTTCAATGTGATAGCAGATGAGCTGGAAAAAGTAAAAGAAATTGTCATATTCGAAATGGAAAATGCCGCACAGCTAAAAGTTCCTCTCGTTGCAGACTGCGGATTTGGCAATAACTGGCTGGAAGCGCATTAATGGTTATTGTTGATAACTTTTTTGGTATATAATACAATTTTGGTATAATATCTACGTTATATTCTATGTTGTAAATAATATATTCATAACTATGGTATTAAATTTAATGAGTAATCGCTTGTGAAAGTTATTACAAGATATTTTTATTTTTAGATCAAAGTGTGTGATAGTTGTTGTTCATACATTTAACAAAAAAGAATGTAAAAAAATCCGTTGAGTGATTCAAGGGATTTTTTTATTAGTCAGAATGAATACAATAAAACCGGCAACAATCATTATCCAGCCGACAAATAAAGACGTATTTGTTTGAATATAAAGGAAAAAAGGGATGATGAGAAACAACGCTCCCACCATTATTAATAATATCCCGCTGTTTTTTAAAAAAAATCGCATGTCTTTTATTTTCATGCAAAGTAAAGCAACTTTGCTCAATTTCTGAAATATTTTTTCAAAATAAAGAAATACTTCCTATTTTTGCAGTGCAAATCTATTTGTAGATTATTAATTTATTTCATAAAATATGATTCGGTTTTTTATTTTTCTTTACCAGATTATTGTTTGGCTTCCTGTTTTTCTTGTTTCTACTATTCTGACTGCAATTATTGTTATTATAGGATGTTCTTGTGGCGGTAAACGTTTTTTTAGCTATTATCCTGGAGTTTGCTGGTCGAAAATTATTTGTATTTTTACTTTATCTCCCATAAAAGTTATTGGGAAAGAAAAATTAGATAAAAAACAGTCCTACGTTTTTGTCTCCAATCATCAGGGGGCTTACGATATTTTTCTCATTTATGGATACTTAGGTCACCCGATAAAATGGGTGATGAAACAAAGCCTGCGAAAACTGTTTTTAGTTGGAATGGCTTGCGAAAAAGCCGGTTTCATTTTTGTTGATAATTCTTCGCCTCTTGCTGCCGCCCGAACTGTTAACGAAGCTAAAAAACGCTTGCAGAATGGTGCTTCGATAGCCATATTTCCCGAAGGCTCGCGTTCGCGCACAGGAAAGTTGAACGTTTTCAAAAAAGGAGCATACCAGATGGCTATAGATTTGAAACTTCCTATCGTACCGGTTACTATCAATGGCTCATACGAGGTATTACCCGTTCATTCTTTTTTTATTTTTCCTCATAAAATGGAGCTGATTATCCATGACCCGATTCCTACTGCCGACCTGGTTTCGGACAATCTGCGTACAACTGCGCAAAATATCCGTCAACTTTTAGATAAATCCAGAAATAAAATTGAATCAGGACTTTGGGAAAAATATAAAGGCATGGAAAATAAATAACTTGGTATTTCATTGATTTTATATCAATTTATAATCAGGGGACTGCTGTTAAACTGAAATTAGCGGCAGCATCTCCATCCTGCACAGTTTCATGTGTATGCAGGCATGGCTATGGCTCACCCGCAAAATCCTGTGTCTATAGGGCTTTCCTGCTGACGCGGCTTTATAAGCCGTGCTTTCATGCTTTGCACCACGTGTCTCGTTTAAAAAACTTTTCTCGCGTTACTTCGTAAAACAGATAAGCTGAAAATTCTTCTAAACC
>JAIRPX010000230.1 GCA_031256775.1 Dysgonamonadaceae bacterium | reverse complement strand
ATTTCGATTTGCAGTGACATTTCATGCAACGTCTCTACCGGTTGTACAAACACGCCCCACTGCGCAATATGCACAGGATTAGAGCACACCAGCCATACATTGCGGTAAATACCGGAACCGGTGTACCAGCGCGAATCGGCGCTCTGGCTGTGATCAACGCGGACGGAAATCTCATTTTCTTTTCCGAACCGAACATAGGGCGTAATGTCGTATGCAAAAGAAATGTACCCGTTAGGGCGACTGCCAACCGATTGACCGTTAATGAACACCTCGCTACGGTTGTAAACGCCTTCAAAGTAAAGATACAGCTTTTCATTTTGCCTGTCCTGCGGAATGAAAAACGATTTACGATACCAGCCGATTCCACCGGGTAAAAAACCCTGACAGCTTGCCAAAGAAGGACTTAAAGTTTCCCTGACGCTCCAGTCGTGAGGCAAGTCAACGGTTTGCCACTGTGCTTTTTCCGTTGGATTGTCGCCTAAGTAAAATTGCCACTGACTGTTGATTAGCTCAGGTTTCCCGAAGGAAAGTTGAGCTTGAATGATGGTAATTTGTGTCATAAAAAAGACTGCAAACAGGAATATTCGTTGCATATACTTCATTTATTTATATTTAAAACAGTAAATATAATATTTTTATAATTTAAAAGGTGTTATTTTGATATAAATCCGATAATCTTTTATCATTCCGGGTTTATTCGCTTCAAGTCTCGGCAAATATTCAAAACCTGAGATGCTCCGCGTTTCACCCAAATCAATGACAATTTGATGTGGAAATTTATTTCTGCCGATTGAATAAGCTGTATGCCAGATAGTTGATTCTTGCTGGTCGAATACATTGGTCGCAATATTGTTTGCGTCGTCGGCTTCTTCACTGTCGGCATAAACGATTTTCCAGTGTTGGCGCGACAAGGGTTTTCCATCTTCATCCAGGATTTGCAGTTCAGCAATGGAAGCAAAATCATCGTTCGTTAAGGAATTTAAGGCTTCCAGACAGAAATAGCGTGTTTCATACGATTTACCGAAAGTAATTTTCTGCCAACCGTTTCCTGGTTTAAAACTTCCCAAATAAACCGGTTTTTCATCCGACAAATCCAGATTTTCGCCCGGTTTCCTAAATTTATAGGCGCCGTTGCCTCTCAAAATATCCAAAATCGGTTGGCGAAGTCCCGTAACCGTACGGTTTTCTGTTCCGCCCAAATCCAGAATGATAATTTCATTTTCGCCTTTCTTCAACCAGCAGCCCGGCAAGTACAAAGTTTGTTGCGGTCCTATTTCCCAGAAACGGCCAATATTGTGTCCGTTCACGTAAACCATGCCTTTTTTCCAGTTCATCATATTCAGAAAGGTATCGCCTGTTTTATCCAATTGGAATGTCGCCCGGTAATAAGCCGGCGCTTCGATAGTTCCGGACGGTTTAATGTATCTTTTATTTTTTACAAATGAATAATCAACAGAGAAATTATATACTTTCCAGTTTTTCAATTCGATTGAATTTTGTCCGTCAATGATTTCTACTTTTTCAGTAATTCCTTTATAATCAATAACTCCTGCACCGAAATTCCTTCGTCCCATAGCTTCCACAAAAATATCCAATACGGCACCTTCCCTTACGGGAGGAAGTTGTAAGGCACTTTCTCCTTTCAGACGACTCAATGCACCGATTTTCCGACCATCCACAAACACCAGTGCAAAATCGTGCACTTCAGTCACTTTGAGCGTTTGCCCATTATCCGACTTTTTCAATTCTGTGCGATACAGAATGCTTCCCCAACCTTGATTGTAAAACTCCATCGACTGAATAATTTCGCCTGTTTGCGGTTCGGGCAAGTTTTCAAATACAGGAGCAGCTTCTTCAAAAGAGATTGCAGAAATTTCTATTGTCGGTATCGAATCGGGAATGTCAGGCAGCGTTTCGTTTTCGGGTAAATAATTTGCCAGCAATTCGCGGACTTTGAAATATTTGGGAGTTACTTTGCCCGATTCGCCGACAGGCGCATCGTAATCGTAAGAAGTGCAGTCGGGAACATAACCGGGAAAATTGGAACCTGCCCAGTGTCCGAAACTGGTTCCGCCATGCGTCATATACAAGCTGAAAGAAATATTTTTATCCAGCATTTCTTTCATACCCGCAATTAACTCTTCGGCGTTTCGCGTTTCGTGTTTGGCGCCCCAGTGGTCGAACCAGCCCGACCAAAATTCACTGCACATTAGCGGCGTTTCGGGACGTATTTCCTTCAAACGTCTAAATTGCTCGTCAATATTGGCTCCCGTTCCGAAATTAAGCGTCCAGAACAAGTCGTCCAATGCGTTGTTTTCAAAATTGGAACTCCAGTCGCATTGAAACATAGGCGTTTTATCAAATCCGGAAGATTTCGCTATATCGCGGATTTCCGCAATGTAGGATTTATCAATGCCATACGAGCCGTATTCGTTTTCTACTTGTACCATCAGGATATTTCCCCCATTGGATAGTTGTAAGTCTTTCAATTGTTTGCCTACTTCGGACATGAATAAACGAACTCGCTCCATAAAATAAGGATCTTGTTTTCGCAGTTGAATGTCTTTTTTCTTTAGCAACCACCACGGTAATCCGCCCATTTCCCATTCTGCACAGACGTAGGGACCGGGACGCAGGATAACATACATCCCGTGTTTTTGCACCAGACGACAAAATGCCGCGACGTCGCTGTTTCCCGAAAAATCGAATTTTCCTTCTTCAGGTTCATGCAGATTCCAAAATATATATAGACAAACAGTGTTCATTCCTAACGCCTTACACATTTTGATACGATGTTCCCAATAAGCAGAAGGAATACGCGGGTAATGCAATTCAGCCGCTTTAACGACAAAAGGCTTGCCGTTCAGCATGAATGTTTTAGTTCCTATATCGAAAGTTTCTTTTGTGTTTTTTTGAGTACAGGAAAATTGAAATAACAAAAGAATGAATGAAGTTTTAAGAATGAAACGATATTTTTCCATATTACTTGAATTTAATTATATGATGATAAATTTTTTATAAAATATTTACCGGTAACATTGAATTTTTATCAAATTTTTAACCTGTAAAATATTCCGCATAGGAACAAAATGCTGGTAAAAAATAAATTCTACCAGCATTTTATGCCTGACGGCACAATTTCCGACATAGAACTGTTATACGTTATTGTTCACTTGCCTAATCGCCTTTGTTTGCTTATACTTTATAGCGCCATAACATGCGCTCAAAGCTAAAATTACCCATAGACTATCACCAATTGGACTTCCGTTGGGAGCATCGGGTTCATCATCATCATCTTCTTCAGGAGGATCTGTGATACCGGGACGACCAGACCGCAATCCATTGTTCCAAGAAGAAAAAGAACTGTATATTCCAAGAGATCCAATTGCATGTATCTCAATTACGTTTGTAAAAAAAAGCAAAATAATGTTATAATTATTGCAGATTTCATGTTGGTATTAATTTTAAATTGTTAATTTTTAATTTTCAATTGTTTAATTGTTTTTATAGCGCCCGATTGCAGAGTTCTGCAAACGATATAGATTTCGGAATCAACCGGTTGAGCAATTTCAATACCCTGCAGATTGTAGTAACGTTCGGAAACTACCGGATCGTCGATCTGTGAGGCAGGATTCAAAATAAGCGTCGGCATCATTCCGTCGACAGCGAAAGAAGAGCGTAGCGAAGTATTGGGATTATCCACTGTTACAGCGATATAGGCTTCAAACGGACGGATGGTTGTTTCTCCCGTTATCAGTTTGAATGCATTATCAGCCGGAACAAACGCATAATAGTAAGTATTGCCCGAATTATTCAACTTTATGTCTTTGAAACTGTTATTGGCAACAAGTTTATACTCGGCGCACGGTTCGACAGGCGTACCGGCAAAAACAATACTCGAAGCAGACGACATAAACGAGATTATATCTTCCTCAAACCAGTCGG
>JAIRPX010000170.1 GCA_031256775.1 Dysgonamonadaceae bacterium | reverse complement strand
TTCCCCGCCAAAGGACAAAAAGACACAATCAAATATAACGCCCATATAACCATTTCCAACATTCCCGCAAAAGCGTATGAGTACATTGTCAACGGAAAATCCGCTATTGAATGGATCATAGAACGCTACGCCGTAACCACCCACAAGGAAAGCGGCATAACCAACGCCCCCAACGACTGGGCAAGAGAACACGGCAACCCCCGCTACATACTGGATTTGCTGCTGTCGGTTATTACTGTTAGCGTGAAAACGGTTGATATTGTGGCGGGGCTGCCAAAGGTGGAGTGGAAGTGAATATTGTAGATATTAGTGGCAATGATTTTTTTAACAATCCGGCAGCTCTCTTCGAGAAAGCAAAATATGATAATACAAGAATTAGCAATAATAAATCGTCTGAGCAAAATATGGTTTATGCATTATTTGATACGATTATTACAATAAACCATCTTTTTGATTGGGTTATGCAAAATAAAGATGAAAATGTAAAAAAAGAATGCATTAATTCTTTTAATCCGTTTGAAAACATTGAACAAGCAGGAAAAGATTATAAAAAATATTTTTCCGAAAATTCTTTCCCGGATACAAATATATCTCAATCCATTATAAGAGGCCTGTCAAATAATTTTAAGCATTATAAGGTTTCAAAATTAAATCTATCAGAAACAAAAATAAATGTCGCTCAGGCTGGCTTGATGTGTGCAGGACAAACCAGTGCGGTTGCGGGTTATTATGAAATTACTTTCGAAGTTAAAGACTGCCGGAATAATCAAATATATGATTTATTATCGTTGCTTAATGTTAACTTGAAACGATGGGAGGAGTTTTTTGATCAAATATTTAACGAGGAAAAACACGAATGAGAATAACGAAAGTAAATATTATTAACTATAAATGCTTCGAAGGCAAATTCACCATTGATTTTCATAAAGGAATAAATATTATTGTCGGTAATAATGAGACCGGAAAATCAACAATTCTAGAAGCTGTTCATTTGGCCTTGACAGGAGTTATAAATGGCAAATATATTCGTAATGAGTTAAATCAATATTTGTTTAACAATAATGTGGTTCAAACGTACTTAAAGAGTTTATTGGAAACAGATAAATTGGAACCACCCAAAATAATAATTGAGGTGTTCTTTTCGAATGATTTAAATCCAAAATTTGAAGGAAATAATAATTTTGAAAGGATTGTTGATTATGGGGTTGTATTCAAGATTGAATTAGATGACGACTATAAACAAGAATATGAAACATTATTAAAAAACAGGGAGGGATTAACTGCATTGCCGATAGAATATTACAAAACATCATGGTACTCTTTTTCGCAAGAACCAATGACGGCAAAAACAATACCGATAAAATCTGTCCTTATTGATTCTTCGTCGATACGGTATCAAAATAGTTCCGATGTATATATTGCGAGAATAATACAAAATGATTTAGATGACAAAGAAAAAGTTTTGCTTTCCCAGGCATATAGAGAAATGAAAGAAACTTTTGGAGAGAACAAATCTGTTATAAACATAAATAATAAAATAAAAGATAAAACCCGAATCACTAATAAAATGATAAAAATTTCGGCTGAGCTGCCTACACAATCAGCATGGGAAACAGCCTTGATGACCTTTGTTGACGATGTTCCATTTCAACAGATTGGAAAAGGCGAACAATGCATAATTAAAACGAACCTTGCCCTTTCACATTCAAAGGATAAAGAGGCTTCTTTGCTGTTGTTGGAAGAACCTGAAAATCATCTTGCATATTCAAAAATGAATGAACTGGTTTTTATTATCGAAAAATATTATATTGATAAGCAAATAATTATAACAACTCATAGTAGTTTTATCGCAAATAAACTTGACTTAAAAAATATTATTTTATTGAACAGAAACACAATTTTCAGATTGGATAAATTGAACGAAGATACATATAATTTTTTTAAAAAATTGGCTGGCTATCCAACTCTTCGTCTTTTGCTTTGCAAGAAGGCTGTTTTAGTTGAGGGAGATTCTGATGAGCTAATATTTCAAAAAGCTTATTATACTAAGCATGAGAGACTTCCAATCCAAAATGGTATAGATGTTATTTCCGTTGGACTTTCGTTCAGAAGATTTCTTGAAATTGCAATACAGATTAAAATAAATGTAGCGGTTATTACAGACAATGATAGTAATTATGAAGAAAAAGTAATAAAAAAATATAAAGAATATGAAGACTGTAATGATATAAAAATATTCTACGATACTAATAATGAATTGAATACTTTAGAGCCTCAATTTATAAATGTTAATAAAGACTTAGAAAGACTATGCAACGTAATAGGGATTGATTTTAATAAATTTAATGATTTTGATAAAATTAATGAGTATATGGTCAATCATAAAACAGCATGGGCGCTCAAAATATTTGAAACGCAGGAAGAATTTGTTTTTCCGAAGTATATAATGAATGCTGTGGATTGGTGTGATGAATAATAAATTACTAATAGCTGCTGCTGGCGCAGGTAAAACCACTTATTTATTTAAGGAGGCGTTAAAAAGAAAAGAAACTATTCTTATTACTACTTATACAAAATCAAATGAAAATGAAATAAAAACCAAGATATACAAAAAACTTGGTTATATTCCGCAAAATATAGAAATCGAATCATGGTTCGAATTTTTGTTAAGGCAGGGGGTTAGACCTTTCCAGGGAACAATGCACAATATTTTATATGAACATAAAATTGGATTTGTTCTGAAAAATCAAAAATCTGCTTTATATACAAATGAAAATGATGTATTGAGACATTATTTTACAAAAGAATTACAAATTTATTCTGACAAGGTGTCAAAATTTATTGTTAAGTGTAATGATAAAATGAAAGGAAAAATTATTGACAGAATATCAAGAATTTATAAGCATATATTCATTGATGAAATTCAAGATATGGTTGGATATGATTTAGAATTATTAAGGTATCTTTTTGATTCATCATCCGAGATAATTATTGTTGGTGACCCAAGACAAGCAATATTTGCTACTCATCCGACTGATAAATACGCCAAATATAGAAATGGCAACATAGAGAATTTTGTATTAAATGAAGTTGGCCGTCAGAAGTGTGAAATAGATAAAATTACTCTTAATGTCTCTCATCGTAATGATGAAAAGATTTGTTTTTATTCTTCGAAATTATATCCTGAGTTTCCAAAATCAAATGCTTGTGATTGTGATGTATGTAGAAGTTATAATAAAAATCATAATGGCGTTTTTTTAGTAAGAAGTCAAGATATTCCTAATTACATATCGGAATATAAACCAATTCAACTAAGGTGGGACAAAAGAATCTCCGGTTATCAAAATTATCCTATCTATAATTTTGGTGATTCAAAAGGCATGACGTTTGACAGGGTATTAATATATCCTACGAAAAAAATTGAGTCTTGGATAAAAGACAACGCAGTTGAATTGGAAGAAACAACAAGGGCAAAGTTTTATGTTGCTTTAACAAGGGCGAGACAAAGTGTAGCAATTGTTATGGACTATGATAGGGAAAAGGCTATTGAGGGGTTAGAATATTATACAGTATGAATATTTTATTGGAAATAGGAGGCACCAATAAATGCAAATCCCCCAATATATAACCGACATCAAACAAATCATCAACTCCGCAAGGTCAAAGGCTTATATCGCCGTCAATTCCGCTATGC
The DNA here is from genome assembly GCA_031256775.1 of Dysgonamonadaceae bacterium. GTDB lineage: Bacteria > Bacteroidota > Bacteroidia > Bacteroidales > Azobacteroidaceae > Azobacteroides. Next base: position 286 of record JAIRPX010000170.1, on the reverse strand, counting down.
TGGAAGCCTATTGGCTCATCGGCAAAAGAATCGTAGAAGAAGAACAGCACGGTAAAAACCGTGCGGAATACGGTAAGGAAATTATCAAAAATCTTTCAACAGAGCTTCAAGGTGAATTCGGAGAAGGGTTCGCCGAGCGCTGTTTGCGGGAATACCGGCAATTTTATCTGACTTTCAATGAAACGGAATTTGGCGCACAGTGTGCGCCGAATCTAACCTGGTCCCATATCCGGCGAATTATGCGCCTGACCGACAAAAACGCCATGCAATACTACCTTACCGAAAC
>JAIRPX010000158.1 GCA_031256775.1 Dysgonamonadaceae bacterium | reverse complement strand
ATCGCTCGCCTGCGGTTATGAAAATTTTGTCCTTTCAGGACATTGCTTCGCTAACGCTCGCAATGACGATGAACAACCGCGCCAGCCAATTCATAATTCAGGATCACCTGCAAAACCTTTTGTTTTGCGAGAAGGCGCGTAGCGCCAGTATCTTTGTAGCCGTGTGCGAAGCGCACGGTAAAGGATATACGGAATATAAACAGAGCAGCGTAGCTGCGATACCTTAATTTTTATTCATTTCATGTTTATGAATTAATTTGCTGTGAAAAAAGATGTCGCAGCTACGCTGCTTTTGTTCAGCACGGTTTAAAAGAATTTGCAGAGTAGCTGTTCTACGGGTACGAAAGCACAAAGACGTGCCAGCTAATTCATGATTCATAGCATACTACAAAACTTTTGATTCGATTAACGGCGACATAATAATGTGCATCAATCGAATCAAGAGTTTCCAAATACTTTTGCAAGTGTTGGATTGAATGAAAATGGATTTGTAAATTTCCTCTCGCGAGGCGGGCTTTTTAAGAAAATGTTTAATATTTTGACAGTGCAAAGGTCGGAATTTTCTCAAAATGCTACAATCGCAATTTTTAGGGAATTTGATGATGCCGACTACCTAAAAATAATTAGATAATACATGTATAATCAAATGTACATGAAATTTTCGAATTACACACAAATAAAAATTCTCTGGATTGCTTCAGATTTTGCTTTCGCAATGACGTTGCACAAAATTAAACCGCGTAAAGTATACCAAATGTTTTTTGCGTATTTTAGGGCAATTCATCTTGTTTGAAAAAATATTCACAGAATTGTTTTATACAACATTCTTCGCATTTTGGTTTGCGAGCCATACAAACATATCTTCCATGCAGAATTAACCAGTGATGTGCAATAGACAGACGGTTTTGAGGAATATGTTTAACTAATTCTTTTTCTGTTTCCAGTGGAGTTTTTGAATTGACTGTCAATCCAATACGATTTGAAACCCTGAACACGTGCGTATCAACCGGCATGGCAGGTATCCCGTATGCAACTGACACAACCACATTTGCCGTTTTCTTTCCTACTCCGGGCAATTTCATTAAATCCTCTACGGACGCAGGCACATTGCCATGATAATCAGAGATTAACATTCGCGCCATTTCCACTAAATGTTTAGCCTTATTGTTAGGATAAGAAACGCTTTTTACGTATTCATACACAGCTTCTTTGTTCGACGCCGCCAGCGCTTCCGGCGTTGGAAAGGCTTCAAACAGAGCCGGAGTAATCATATTCACGCGCTTATCGGTGCATTGAGCTGCCAGTATGACAGAGATCAACAACTGAAACGGATTTGCATAATGCAATTCAGTTTCTGCCACCGGCATATTTTTTTCAAACCATGCAATAACGCCTTTGTATCTTTCTTTTTTAGTCATAAAACTATATTGCCGACTCAAATTGTCGCAGGAAACGAACATCGTTTTCGGAGAACAGGCGCAAATCTTTCACTTGATATTTCAGGTTAGTGATGCGTTCTATTCCCATTCCTAAAGCGTATCCTGAATAAATTATACTGTCTATCCCGCAGTTTTCCAGTACGTTAGGATCAACCATCCCGCATCCAAGTATTTCCACCCATCCGGTATGTTTGCAAAAAGCGCAACCTTTTCCTCCGCAAAGATTACAGCTGATGTCCATTTCAGCGCTTGGTTCGGTGAATGGGAAAAATGAAGGACGCAATCGTATTTTTGTGTCATTTCCAAACATCTCTTTTGCAAAAAGCATCAATACCTGTTTTAAATCGGCAAAAGAAACGTTTTTATCAATATACAGTCCTTCCACCTGATGAAAGAAACAATGCGCCCGATATGAAATGGCTTCGTTGCGATAAACCCTTCCGGGACAAATAATTCGTATTGGCGGCTGTGTTTTTTCCATAACCCGCGTCTGCACTGAGGATGTGTGTGTACGCAAAAGAATATCAGTTCCTGTTTGGAGGAAAAAAGTATCCTGCATGTCTCTTGCGGGATGGTCGGCTGCAAAATTCAGGGACGAAAAAACATGCCAGTCGTCTTCTATTTCAGGTCCTTCGGCAATATTAAATCCCAATCGATTAAAAATACTGCAAATTTCTTTCCTGACAATTGAAAGCGGATGGCGCGTACCAACGCGATATGGATATGCAGTTCTGGTCAAATCAATAGAATTGTCGGAAGCGTTCTGCATTTCGAAGCGTTCTTTCAATTCGTTAATTTTTGCCTGAGCCTTTGTTTTCAGTTCGTTCAATTTCTGACCTATTTCGCGTTTCTGTTCGGCAGCTACACTGCGAAAGTCATCCATTAAAGAAGATATTTCGCCTTTTTTACTTAGATACTGAATACGCAAAGCTTCCAGCTCATCGCTGTTATTTGCTTTCAGATTTTCAATTTCGTCCAGTATTTTCCTAATCTTATTAATCATATATCTATTTTCAATTTTTTTCATGCAAAGGTACATGAAATTTTCAAATTACACACAAACAAATAAAAATTCTCTGGATTGCTTCGCCGCAAACGGCTCGTAATGACGTTACTTTGTGTTCATCATTGCGAGCCGTTTACTGTGAAGCAATCCAGAAATAAAGCCATAACAAAAGTTTTTTTTACTGCACACAGGGGGGATTCGTCTTCCTGGAAAAATATGAAAATATTTCTCAGCGCACTTTGAAAAAATAGGTCAGTTTAATTTCAAGCACCTGATTTGAAGATGATTGATGATCGTCGCTTCTTCTGTTGTTGAATATGTCCGACAAGCCGAAGTAGTATCGTCCGTCAACGATAATGTTGCCTATTCCCGTGCGAAGTTCAAGTCCCGTGCCGCCAAGTATTCCGTAGTCTAATTTGCGTTGTACCAGCCTATTGTAATATTTTGGCTCTTCGGCTACAATTTCTTCATCATGATAAATTTCTTTTTCCAGTATTTTTTCGCCCAGATTATAACCGATTTGAGGACCTGCAAGAAAAATCAGCCTTGTCCGTTTTCCCAGATCGAAATAAACGTAAGTCATAATGGGTAACTCTATGTAATACAGGGAACGGGAATATTTATTACGGTTGCCTAATGTATCGGTTTTTTCTTTCCATCCACGCATGGAATAATTTAATTCTGCCTGGATACCAAAATTTTTTTCCGAAATATATCTAACACTGATTCCTCCAGCTTCCTGTAAAAGTTGCACTTGCGAAATCGACGGGAAAAAACGTATTTTCGACATGGTTATTCCTGCATTTACTCCAAAATTCCATTCTTTTTGAAAAGTATTTTCCTGTCCGAAAACTAAACAGCTTTGTAATAATAGCAGGATAATTATTATCTTTTTCATTTCTTAATTAAAACAATTTGACATTAATTTTAGAATCAGGCGTAAATTCTACAAAATAGATATTTGTATTGATAAAACCGCCCCAGTTATTAACTCGCTCAAAATGGAAATTTGTTTGTATTCCATTGTATTTCAAATTATTAATATTTGCATCATAAGCTGTTCCATATTTGTTCAGCAACTGTATAAAAAACATTCCTGTATCGTAGCCCAATATTCCATATTTGGGATATTTGTTAATTAATTCGCGAGAAAACCAGCGATAATACTTGTTATTGAAAGATTTAACTTCCGGCGACGCTGGATTGGCATAATAAATCGTATAGATGCGTGTATTAAAACGTGAAAAATCGCCTGATAATTCGGAACTGTAAATTTGCCATGCAGGATGCCCAAACATGGATACAGATATTTCGGGATATGCCGCCTTTATTTCCTTCAAAGCTTCAATTAATTGAATAAGAGTTATTTTACTGTCGTTTGATGGAACAATCACGTTTTTGGCATGAACATCTATGTTCTGAGAGAGAGTTTTTGTTAAATTTGCTCCGGAAGAAATTATTTTATACGAAACTTTTTTCGCTGTCAAATCTGATTTCATTATGGCAATCAAATCCGATTTATCTGCCTCTTTTCCACCGGAAGGGGAGTCATAGAAAATAATACGCGATGTTTTAAATTCATTATAAAATGCTAAAGACGTTTTGGAATAAAGATGCGATTGTGGCGTATTTATCTGATAGATATTGTAATAATTCAAAGGCTCCGAAGTTTTTGACGTAAAGGGAATTATATATGGTATTCCCATTGTGTTCGAAAAATTGGCTAAAAGCCGTATTTGTTCTTCCGACAAACCGCCAATCAAAAGGTTAATGTCTTGCATTTCAGCCTTTTTTAACAGCGATTTGATAATATCTGTTTTTGATCCGGTGTCATACACCTGCAATTGAACCGATATGTTCTTCTTTTTCAAATCTTGCAGGGCAAGCAGAAAACCTTCGTAGTATTCAACCATCCTGTTTTTGGAGGCGTTTGCAACTGTTGTGCCTTCCTGCAATCCGAAGGGTAGGAAAAGAGCGATCTTTATTGTGTTAATATCTGATTTTGTGACAGATGGATTCAATAAAGATTCTGTATGCAGGCGGGCAAGCGCTTCATTCGTTTCATCAGGAGGGGTAGTCACCTTGTTGGTTGGTATTCTGATAGTTTTCCCAATGGTAAACGATTCGATAGTCAAGCCAGGGTTAACGGCTATAATATCTTCTCCCTTCATCTGGTAGATGCGCGAAACGGAATACAGCGTTTCTTTGGGCTGAATGGTGTGATAGAAATACGATCCCGATTCCTGCGGAATTTTCAGCCTGTCGCCAGCCTTAATGCCAGCCTTGCTTTCGGGATTCAGCGCATAAACATCATCAATCGAAACACTGTACATGCTTGCAATCGAATAAACGGTTTCGCCTCTTTCTATTGTATGCAGGAAAAAAAGGTTTTCCTGTGCGGAAAAAGAAGAAACATTTTTTTCTGATTTCACATTATAAATTTGTATTACAAGTAATAAAAATACGATAGAAATACGTTTTAACATATCATTTTTAAATTAATTCCGTACAGATATGGTGCAAAGTTAGAAAAAATTCTTAATTTTGGAGCATGAAAAGAACAATACTTCAAATATTATTTTTATTACAGGTTTTACCTGCATTTTCGCAATATGCCGTTACGGGCGGGAACGGTATGCCTTATTTAGTTGATAAAAAGGAAAATAGCGTGATTGATGTTTACTTGCTTAACGGTTTGTCTAACGCAAAAATATCGTTTACTTCTGCCGAAAATGTTATGCACCAATGGTACAGATATAATCGAAGCGCAAACGACGTAACAGCAATTCAATGTACCCAGAATGGAAAAGAATCTTTCATCACAGACAATATTGCAGACGGATACGGGTATTTTGTTGGAACGCCAACCGATCCTGCAACCCGTTTTGTATGGATTATTGATTACAGTAAATATATTCCAGTTATATATTCCCTGAAATTTGATGACGAAAGCGACGACCGCTGCGAATATCTGAAAATAATGGCGGAAGTTGAAGCGCCGCCATTGCAATATTATCTTCCTCATAATGGAAATGTTGCTTCATTACAGAGGACATTTCATTTGCAATATACCACGATGGAATGGATAGAAGACAGCGAAATGTTTGTAGATAAACCTGTTGACATGCCATTAAAGGGCGAACCGAATGAAATTGTTGTTGAGTCTCCATTGAAAAACACCGACTTTGTTCTGAGCGGCGATGATTTTTCTGCTCATTTCGGAATAAAAAAATCATTTTCTACGCCTGTTTATGAAGCAATTGCAGTGAAAGCTATTGGCATTGTGAAACAAAGTAAAACTTATGGCGACAACGAGCAAAAAACTTCAAGCGACGTTTTGGGTGGCTCTGCTCCGGTAGATATTACTTTCACTGCTTATGCCAACGAACCTGTTGCAGCGCTGTTTATCTGGAATTTGAGTAAAATTAATCCAGCCACAGGCAATATGGAAATTATTTCGCGATATACAGGCAAAGTTTTTCAATATAATTTTGTGGAAAGCGGAGACTATAAGGCAATGTTGGAAGTTGTTGATTCAAAATCTGTTTGTAAAGATACTACGCAGGTTTTTCCCGTAATGATAGGCGAAACCGACATACAAATTCCAAATTTTTTCAGTCCGGGAAGTACCGCTGGCGTTAACGACGAATTTAGAGTATCTTACAAATCAATTTCCAATTTTAAATGTTCTATTTTTAATCGCTGGGGAAATCTGCTTTATCAGTGGAACGATCCTGCAAAAGGCTGGAATGGCACGGTTGCCGGAAAATTTGTTCCTACAGGCGTTTATTTCTACATCATAGAATATACAGACAGCAACGGGAAAAAGCAAGTAAAAAAAGGTAGTATTAATATTCTACGTTCAAAAAAATAATAAAATATGAATAAATACAAATCTATTCTATTCATCTTAATTGCCGTATTATCAGGTGGTTTAATCCTATTCTTAATCAGTGGAGCCGCTAAGAATACGCATATCGAAACAGAGAAAAAAACTGAGTCGCCTTCTTTTCTTTCCATGATTGTTTCATCTGCTCCCGTGCCTGATTTTGTGGAATTTTGCGGGGAACGTATTCCTTTGGGGCGGATGGATATGCGAGAACGGTTCGACAGGGAGCTTAACAGTCTTATCTATCTACATTCCAATATTTTACTTTATTTCAAGCGGGCAAATCGCTTTTTTCCTGTAATTGATCCGATTTTGAAAAAAAATGATATTCCCCTTGATTTTAAATACCTTTGCGTGATAGAAAGTAACCTTGACACGCGGGCTTTTTCTCCAGCAAAGGCAGCAGGGCTATGGCAATTCATGGATTCGACTGCTAAAAATTACGGTCTGGAAATAACCGATGAAATAGACGAAAGGTATCATATTGAAAAAGCTACAGAAGCTGCCTGTCAATATTTCAAGAGCGCATACCAGCGCTATGGTAAGTGGACTGATGTTGCTGCGTCTTACAATGCAGGCATGGGGCGTATTTCGTCTGCCATGCAGGAACAGTCAGTTGATTCGGCTTTCGATTTACTCCTGGCGTCCGAAACTTCGCGTTATGTGTTCCGTATTATGGCTTTGAAAGAAATTTTTGAAAATCCTGAAAAATACGGCATTATTCTTAAAAAGGAAAATTTATATCCGCTAATTCCTGTTCATTATATAGAGGTTACATCCGATATTGACAATTTGGCTTCTTTTGCCAAAGAAAATGGAATTAATTATATGCAACTCAAAGAGTTTAACGTATGGCTACGCCGTCCTGTCTTAAAAGTAGCTAAGGGAAAATCTTACAGGATAGCTATTCCTGAGAAAGAAGATTTGTATTACAGTCCCGATAAAATAAAAATTTATGACGACAGATGGGTGAATCAGTAATAATTTTTAAGAAAAAGAATGAAATCCGTCCGCACAGTTGAATTGCTTGCTCCTGCAAAAAATCTGGAAACAGGCATTGAAGCTATAAATCATGGAGCCGATGCGGTTTATATTGGAGCAGGGCAGTTCAGCGCCCGTTATGCCGCAGGAAATACAGTTGAGGATATTCGTAAATTAGTCGATTACGCCCATATTTTCCATGCTAAGGTATATGTAGCTCTTAATGTTATACTTAAAGATTCCGAATTGGAAACGGCAGAAAATCTTATTTGGGAAATCTACAGGGCAGGAGCAGATGCAATCATCATACAGGATATGGGCATCCTTAATTTGGATATTCCGGCAATCGCTTTTCATGCCAGCACTCAAACAGATAACCGGAGCGTGGAAAAAGTCCGTTTCCTGGAAGAAACAGGATTTTCACAGGTTGTTCTTGCTCGCGAACTGTCAACAGGAGAAATAAAAGAGATTGCCGCAAAGACCAAAATAAAGCTGGAAGTATTTGTTCACGGAGCTTTATGTGCCTCATTCAGCGGACAATGCTATATAAGCCAGGCATTTTCACAACGTTCTGCCAACAGGGGCAAGTGCGCTCAGTTTTGCCGTTTACCATATACGCTTCGGGATGCGAACAAAAACGTACTTGCCGGAAATCAGCGCCTGCTTTCACTGAAAGATCTCAATCTGTCGGAACATTTGGAAGAATTATTAGACGCTGGCGTAAGTTCTTTCAAAATAGAAGGACGTCTGAAAGATATATCTTATGTTAAAAATGTTACGGCATATTATCGTAAAAAGTTAGACGAAATTTTTGCAAGGCGACCGGAGTATCGGGCTTCCTCGTCGGGGAAAACAATTCATTATTTTATTCCTGATTTGCGAAAAAGTTTTAATCGAGATTTTACGGATTATTTTCTTCATGGCAGGAAAAAAGACGTTGTATCGTCTGAAACGCCAAAGTCTTTGGGCGATTCTGTTGGAAACGTTAAGGATTTGGACAGCCGTTATTTCACCTTGCAGGGAACAAAACCGATTCATAATGGTGACGGATTATGTTTTATTAACGAAAAAAAAGAATTGCAGGGATTCAGGGTTAATTGCGTTGAAGGCAATAAAATCTTTCCCGCAGAAATGCCGCGACTGAACAGGGGCGTTACTGTTTTTCGTAATTATGATTTTGAATTTGAAAAAATCCTGTCGAAAAAGTCGTCTGAAAGAAAGATTGATGTAGAATTTGTTCTGGAAGAAAATAATTTTGGATTCACGCTGTTTGTAATTGATGCGGATTTGTATTATGCCGCTTTTACAATGGAATTTCCGAAGGAAATAGCGAAAAAAAATCAACATGCCAACATATACGAGCAGCTTTCCAAATTGGGAAATACGCCGTTTGAATTAACCAAATTTTCCAATCTCACACTACAAAACTGGTTTATCCCGTCTTCTTTGTTAAGCGAAATGAAAAGGAAAGCGATTGAAGCATTGCTTCGCGTCCGTAAAATTGCCTGTAACAGGGCAGTAAAAAAAATACTGCCAAGTCGTCATATCTATCCGGAAGCAACGCTGACTTATGCCGGTAATGTTGCTAATGAAAAAGCGCGCGAATTTTATCTGCAACACGGAGTGAAAAAAATATCTCCCGCTTTTGAACTTGAACAACCATCCAATGTTCCGATAATGAGCCTGAAATACTGCATCAAATATCAGCTGGGATATTGTTCAAAAGCAGGCGCGGGGAATCGTAATTTAGCAGAGCCTTTAACGATTTCAACAGGAAAAAACCGTATGCGTCTTAAATTTGATTGCCTTAATTGTATAATGGAAATAATTCCCGTTTAAGGGATATAAAATATAATTTAAAGTTATAAGATGTTCACAGTCGAAAATTTAACCGTTTCATTTGGAAGTTTCACGCTTCTGGATGGAATTAGTTTCGTAGTCGATAAAAAAGACAAAATTGCGCTGGTTGGTAAAAACGGAGCCGGAAAAAGTACGCTCTTGAAAATTTTTGCCGGTTTGCAGTACCCAACCAAAGGAAACGTTTCCATGCCAAAGGAAGCAACAATTGGTTATTTACCTCAACAAATGCAACTCCAGGACGAGCGTACCGCAAGGGAAGAAGCTTCATTAGCTTTTAATCATATCTTGCTGATGAATAATGAATTAGATAGTATGAACGCTGAACTTGCGCAGCGTGATGACTATGAATCGGAATCATATCATAAGTTAATTGATAAAATTGCTTTGCTAAGTGAACGGCTTGCGATGGAAGGCGCATCCAATATCCAGGCTGATGTGGAAAAAACCTTGTTTGGACTTGGATTTCTGCGAAGCGATTTAGATCGCCCTACCAGCGAGTTTAGCGGAGGATGGCGAATGCGCATAGAACTGGCTAAACTGCTTCTGGGCAAGCCGGATATTCTCCTTCTGGACGAGCCTACCAATCACCTTGATATAGAATCGATTCAATGGCTGGAAAATTTCCTGACCACGCAATCCAATGCAGTTATACTGGTTTCGCACGACAGAGCGTTTATTGATAACGTAACCCGTCGAACCATCGAAATTTCTCTTGGTAAAGTTTACGACTATCGCGTTAACTATTCAAAATACACTGAATTACGAAAGGAGCGCCGCGAACAGCAATTGCGCGCTTATGAAAATCAGAGAAAGCAAATTGAAGATACTGAGGAATTTATCGAACGTTTCCGCTATAAGGCTACAAAAGCCGTACAGGTGCAAAGCCGCATCAAGCAGCTGGAAAAAATAGAGCGCATCGAAATTGATGAAGAAGACAATTCCGCTTTGCATCTGAAATTTCCTCCGGCGCCGCGCTCAGGCTCATATCCGGTTATTGTAGAAGACGTTAGTAAATCTTACGGTGACCACCTGATTTTCAGTGGAGTTACTCTAACTATTAATCGCGGCGAAAAAGTGGCTTTTGTCGGCAAAAACGGGGAAGGAAAATCAACTCTGGTTAAGTGCATTATGGAACAAATTCCTTATGAGGGAAAATTGCAGCTTGGACATAATGTCAAACTGGGATATTTCGCTCAAAATCAGGCAGATTTGATGGATGAAAAACTTTCTGTTTTTGAAACGGTAGATTATGTTGCTACCGGCGATGTCCGCACTAAAATACGCGACATTCTTGGCTCATTCATGTTTGGAGGCGAAGCTTCTGACAAAAAAGTAGCTGTACTTTCAGGTGGAGAACGCACCCGCCTGGCTATGATTAAACTTTTGCTTGAGCCTGTCAACCTGCTTATTCTCGACGAGCCAACCAATCATCTGGATATGCGCTCGAAAGACGTATTGAAAAAAGCGTTAAAAGAATTTGACGGCACAGTTATACTTGTGTCGCACGACAGGGAATTTTTAGACGGTTTGGTCAGTAAGGTTTATGAATTTGGGAATCAAAAAGTTAAGGAGCATTTAGGCGGTATATACGAATTTCTTGAACGGAAAAAGGCTGAAAACCTGTTGCTGTCAAACTGTGTTCCTTTAAAAAAAGACGATAAAGCATCACCCACTAAGTCTGATTCTTCTCCTGATGGGAAAAAACAGGAAGAAACGTGGGAAGCCCGTAAAGAACAGCAACGGCAAATAAAACGTTTACAAAAAAGTATAGCCGACTGCGAAAAGAAAATCGAAATGCTTGAGACTGAAATCAAAGCGCTGGAAAAAATATTGGCTACACCTGAAGGTGCTTCTAATGTAGATTTATTGTGGAAACATGCTGAATTGGAGAAAAAAGTATCGGACAGCATGAATGAATGGACGGAAAAAACACTCGAACTGGAAAAATTTTCATAAAGCTATACTTTTATACTCTGTACGTGTCCAGTGTCTGGTCCATCGTCATTGCGAGCGTTAGCGTTGTCTGCGGTTATGAAAATTTAGCCCATTCGGGCTAAAAAAAACGTCTCCATCCCCGATTTGCATGAATTATGAGAATCACAAAGCCGCGCCAGCAAATAGTTTTTGACTTTTAGTTTAAAACTACATTTGCTCCAAAATCTGGTAAATTTGAACAATTCTGCCTATTTAATGCCCCAATGCTTCAAAATTACTATTTTTTGCATCGTTTGTGCATTTTTTTATAGTATTTTATCTCTATTTTTGCAATAAAAATAATTGTAAAACTCAGAAAAGCATTATCATGAGGACAAGGTTTTTTCTAAAATTATCCATCATATTTGCCGCGCTAAATATCTCTACGCATTTGTTATCCGGCTGTACTGCCGATAACAAAATCTTAAATACCGGTTCTTGGACTGTAAATTACGATACGCGCTCCGGCGGAGTCAATATTAAAAAAGATTCCATACTCATTTTTTCCGGCATATATGCTTCCTATAAATCCGCAAACGACGGAAAGCTCGTTACAAGCCGCGATTATTCCAAACGAAAGATAACGACGGAAAAAATAAACGATGCCTTCGGTTCGGGAATCTTATATAAAATAAGGTATAGCAGCAAAGGATTTCCTGATTTGATACAATCGTTCTACGTCTATCCCGATAAAGATTATGTCCTGACTGATTTCGTATTAACCGACAAATCAGGCGTTGAGTCCAACTATATGGCTCCGCTGAATGTCGATAATATGCCGTCCGTCCTTGCCGGAAACGGCGACTGTCGCGCCCTGTTTATCCCCTTCGACAACGACAAATGGATCCGCTACCGCTCTCATACGCTTGATTTTACGAAGCTCGAAAGCTACGAAGTAACTGCCATTTTCAATAACGACGACAGACGCGGATTAGTTATCGGGTCGGTGGAACACGACAACTGGAAATCTGCAATCTTAATGGGCAAAGGCGATATGTACAACATCGGCTCGCTGACATGCTATGGCGGAGCTGCCGACGAACTGACCCGCGATTCAAAACCGCATGGCGCTTTGCGGGGCAAAACAATCAAATCGCCCAAAGTGTTGCTCGGCTATTTCAACGACTGGCGCAACGGACTGGAATCTTACGCCGACGCCAATGCCGCGATTACTCCACCGAAAACATGGAACAAAGCCGTTCCTTTCGGTTGGAACAGTTGGGGCGTATTGCAGTTTAGCCTTACGTATTCCAAAGCTATGGAAGTATCCGATTTTTTCAGGGAAAACTTGCAAAATCACTCTTTTGTCAATCCCGACAGTACATTATATATAGGATTAGATTCGGGATGGAACCGCTTTTCGGAAGACGAACTGAAATCTTTTGCAGATCATTGCAAGGCAAGCGGACAAACGCCGTGCATCTACTGGACGCCGTTCACCGACTGGAAAAAAGATCCTGAACGCACAGTAGAAAATATGCCCCAGTACAAATACAGGGATTTATATCTCTACGCCAACGGCAAACCACAGGAATTAGACGGCGCTTACGCCCTCGATCCCTCGCACCCCGCCGTAGAAGCGATGATGAAAAAAACTGCCGCTTTGTTCCGCAGGACAGGCTTCGGATACGTGAAGATGGATTTCATGACGCACGGCGCAATGGAAGCCGACAAGTGGTATAACCCTGATATTACAACGGGAATACAGGGATATAACTACGGATTGAAATTAATCAACCTGCATTTTGACAGTATGTATATCAACCTCTCCATCTCGCCCATATTCCCCGCGCAATACGCACAGTCGCGCCGGATTGCCTGCGACGCATGGAACAAGATAAAAGACACGGAATATACCTTGAACGCTACTTCCTACGGTTGGTGGCAAGACCGGATATACCAATTCAACGACGCCGACCATGTAGTGCTTCGCGGCGCTACCGAAGGCGAAAACCGGGCGCGTATCACTTCGGCAATCATCACGGGAATTTTCATCACAGGCGACGATTTCAGCGCCGGAGGTTCTCCCGAAGGAAAAGAACGCGCAAAAAAATACCTCGTTAATCCCGAAGTAAACGCTATCGCCACAGGAGAGGCTTTCCGCCCGCTCGAAGGCTCCGGCGAAAAGTCTGAAAACCAATTCCTGCGCGCCGACAAAAACGGCTGCTATCTGGCGGTTTTCAACTATTCCGAAAACGAACAGTCGTCTGTCATTTCTCTTGAACGCATGGGACTCGACGCTAATAAATCATTCTTTGCCAAAGAATTATGGAGCGGAACGGAAACTGCCGTTCAAGGAGCAATCACGGTTGTTGTTCCTGCAAAAGACGTAATGTTATTCAGAATAAAATAAAATTATGAAAAAGATAATCGCATTTTTAACAGGTTTATGCCTGCTTCCCTGTTGGATACAGGCAGATATTCTTCAACAGAATCTGAACAGCGGATGGAAATTCCGGCAGTCGCGTTTGACAAACTGGTATCCCGCAACAGTTCCGGGAGTGATTCATACCGATTTGCTGGCAAACAAAATTATCGACGACCCGTTTTTCCGCTTGAATGAAAGAGGCTTGCAATGGATCGACAAGGAAGATTGGATGTACGAAACCGTTTTCGATGCTGATAACGCAATAATGGAAAAAAACAATATCCAAATCCATTTCTTCGGTTTGGATACTTACGCCGACGTATATCTCAACGGCGAACAAATATTGAAAGCAGACAACATGTTCCGAGAATGGAAAGTTGACGTGAAAGGCAAACTGAAAGCAAGCGGCAACAAGCTGGAAGTATATTTTCATTCTCCGATTAAAATAGATATTCCGAAGTTCGACGCCCTACCTTATCAATACCGCACGGGACCCGACCAGTCGGAAAACGGCGGGATATTCGACAAGCGGGTAAGCATTTTTGCCCGTAAAGCCGGTTATCATTACGGATGGGACTGGGGACCGCGCTTCGTTACGTCAGGCATCTGGCGACCGGTTATTTTGGAGGCTTGGAACGATTTCCATATTCAAAATGTTTTTATTCGTCAAAAAGAAGTTGATGCAAAAAAAGCGAATATCACGGCGCAGGTAGAAATATTGTCCGACAATACCGTTTCCAATGCGCAGATAGCAATTAAAGATGCGGATTCCGGCAAGATATACGGAACGATTACCACCTCTCTGAAACAAGGCTTAAATACTCTATCTGTTGATTTTACGATTAAGAACCCGACGCTTTGGTGGTGTAAGGGCTGGGGCGATCAACACCTTTATTCTTTCCTGACTGAAGCGGGCTTTCAATCGAAAATAATCGACAGTCAAAAAACAAAAACAGGACTTCGCTCGCTGAAAGTAATTAACCGTCCCGACAAGGACGGCGAAGCATTTTACTTCGAGCTTAACGGAATACCTGTTTTTGCCAAAGGCGCCAACTATATTCCGCAAGACAATTTCCTGCCGCGCGTTACGCCGGAACAATACAGGCAAACTGTTTTGGACGCCGTAAATGCAAATATGAACATGTTGCGCGTATGGGGCGGCGGCATTTATGAAAATGATCTTTTCTACGACTTGTGCGACCTGTACGGTATTATGGTTTGGCAGGATTTTATGTTTGCCTGCAGCCTTTATCCTTCCGAAGGCGCATTTCTGGAAAACATACGCCAGGAAGCCATCGACAACGTGAAACGCCTGCGAAATCATCCCTCCATTGCCCTTTGGTGCGGAAACAACGAAGTTTACTATTTCTGGACGCTTTGGAATTTCGACGAATATTATCGCGAACAAAGCCCCGAATACGAAAAAATAATATGGAAACAATATACCGATTTGTTCGATAAAACCCTGCCGGAAGTTGTTGGCGAATACAGTCCGGGTACTTTTTACCTGTCGTCTTCGCCTTATAACAAAAATAAGGATGAAGACCACAACGGCGACCGTCACTATTGGGGCGTATGGCACGGTCAGGAACCGACGACAAAATACAATGAAGTCCGCAGCCGTTTTTTCAGCGAATACGGCTTCCAGTCGTTTCCCGAATTTGAATCCGTCAAAATATTCGCTCCCGAACCCGACGACTGGAATATTACTTCCGAAGTAATGATGGCGCATCAGCGAGCAGGCAACTACGCCAATCCGCGTATTCGTGAATATTTGCAGAAAGAATATAAGGAACCGCTTGATTTTCAGGGATTTTTGTATATGAGTCAGGTTTTGCAGGGCGACGCCGTGAAAATAGCCATAGAAGCGCACCGCCGCGACCGTCCCTATTGTATGGGAACGCTGTTTTGGCAACACAACGATTGCTGGCCTGTTGCTTCGTGGGCAAGTCGCGACTATTACGGACGCTGGAAAGCGCAACACTATTTCGCCCGCGACGCTTACCGCGACATGCTGGTTTCGCCCATCGCCAAAGACGGCAAAATGGATATTTACCTGATTTCCGACCGTTTGAAAGCCGTTTCCGGCAAATTAGACATTCAGGTTGCGCGTTTTAACGGGGAAATTGTGAACCGGATTACGCAAAATATTTCCGTTCCGGCAAATACATCTGTGAAAAGTTTTTCGATTGAAATGGAAAAACTGTTGAACGGAACGCCTGCAAACGAAGTATTTGTTTACGCCGTTTTTACCGCCAAAGACGGAACGGCTTATACGAACCGTTATTTCCCTGTCGCGCAAAAAGAAATTGATTTTCCGAAAGCGCATATTTCCAAAGAAATACAAACAGTTACAGACGGTTACGAAATCACGCTTCAATCAGACAAATTTGCGCGCGCAGTTTTCCTGACAGTAGAAGGTCATGACGTTTTCTTTGAAAATAATTATTTCGACCTTTTGCCCAATCAGCAAACAAAAGTAAAGGCGAAAACTCCGCTTTCCAAAACGGAATTGGAAAACCGCTTGAAAATCAGTTCATTCAAAGATTATTATTAAAAATTTTATCTATATAAAAAATAACATTATTATGAGGAAAAATATTTTTCTATTTTTGTGTTTATGGTTGTTTACAGCAGGCTATGCCGCAGAATACATCCCGATAACAACCGACAACACCTGTTTACTCTTGAAAGTAAACGACAAAAAACGTCTGGAACAAACATGGTTCGGAGAAAAAATCCGTAATATCGGCGAAATGAAAACCGTTGATTCCGAAACGTTTACCGCTTATTCCACTTTCGGAACAAATCATGTATTTGAAGCGGCGTTGCGGGCAATACAGTCCGACGGCAATACTTCCGTCGAACTTGCATACGTTTCTTCTTCCGTCGAAAAAAAGAGCGACAACATTGTTCACACCTCCATTTTGCTGAAAGACGAATATTACGATCTCTTTGTAACCATTCATTACGACGCTTACCAACAGGAAGATATTCTAGAACAGTGGGTGGAAATACGGAACGGACAGAAAAACAGCGTCAGGCTGACCGATTTCGCCTCGTCCGATTTGTCTTTCAATGCGCACAAGTATTACGTGAGCCACTTTCACGGCGACTGGGCGGATGAAATGAACATGTCGGAACAGGAACTTGTGGAAGGTATCAAAATCATTGATTCCAAGCTGGGCGTGAGGACGCACCAGTTTACGCACCCTGCTTTTATCCTTTCCCTGAATGAACCCGCCGCCGAAAATTCGGGCGAAATCATTGGCGGAACGCTTGCCTGGCCCGGAAATTTCCGGTTTTGCTTTGAAGTAGATAATTCCGATAAATTGCGGATATTGTCGGGCGCAAACCCCTACGCTTCTGAATACACTTTACCGAAAGGCGAAACATTTACCACGCCCGCTTTCCTGTTCACTTACAGCAATAAAGGTACAGGAAAAATGACGCGCAACTTCCACCGCTGGGCGCAAAAATACGGTATCCGGCACGGCGACAACGACCGAAGCGTTCTCCTGAACAACTGGGAAGCTACATATTTCGATTTCGATGAAACTAAATTAACCGGCATCATCGACGACGCCGCCAAAATGGGCTTTGAACTGTTTTTGCTGGACGACGGATGGTTTGGCAACAAATATCCGCGCAACAACGACAACGCCGGTCTGGGCGACTGGCAAACCAATACAAAAAAATTACCTCACGGTATTCCATATTTAACAGATGTATCGAAAAAACGGTCGATTAAATTCGGCATTTGGATCGAACCCGAAATGGTTAATCCTAAAAGTGAATTATATGAAAAACATCCCGATTGGGTGATTGCGCAGCCCTACAGGGAACGTACTGAGCAAAGGAATCAGTTAATTTTGGATTTGAGTAATCCGGACGTTCAGGAATTTGTGTATAATTTAATCGACCGTTTATTATATACAAATCCAGACATAAGATATGTGAAATGGGACTGCAACCGGTACGTGTTTAATTCCGGTTCGTCGTATCTTCCGGCAGACAAGCAAAGCCATCTATTCTTCGATTATGCCAAAAACCTGCTGGAAATAATGAACAAAGTGAGCAAAAAATACCCCGACGTTGCATTTATGGCATGTTCCGGCGGCGGCGGACGCATTGATTACGGTACGCTGCGAAATTTCGACGAATACTGGATCAGCGACAACGGCGACCCTCTGCAAAGGATTTTCACGCAATGGGGAGCGCAGTATTTTTTCCCGACTATCGGTCTGGCAAGCCACGTTTCCGCTTCGCCGAGCCACATTGCAGGACGCGAAACGCCGCTGAAATTCCGCTTCGACGTTGCAATGGCAGCCAAACTCGGCATGGATCTGCAACCTTCGCAGATGACGGAAAAAGAATACGAATTTTCCAAACAGGCAATCGCGCTCTACAAAGATATTCGCAAAACCATATTGCACGGCGATTTATATCGCATACTTTCTCCCTACAAAAACAATCGCACAGTGTTTATGTATGTGAACAGCGACAAGAGCGAAGCGATTGTATTTAATTTTCTTGTGAGAAAGGAAATCTATCCTAAACTGCCGTCCGTTGTTTTACAGGGACTTGACCCTGCCAAACATTACCGGCTGACGGAAATAAATAAAATGCCCGGCGCGCGGTCGCATTTCGGAAAATATGAAGGAAAAGTCTTCAGTGGAGAATATCTGATGACCGTAGGGCTGCATTTCACAATGTCTAACGAATATGAAAG
>JAIRPX010000144.1 GCA_031256775.1 Dysgonamonadaceae bacterium | reverse complement strand
AGCAACTACGAAATAGCTTTCGTTTCAGGCGTTACTTTCGAAATAAAGAAAGGCGATAATATTCCGACTGTTAAAATTTCCGCTTTGCAGGTATATCCCAATCCTGTTGCGTCAGGACAGACGTTCACAGTCAAAACTGACATTCCAGATGCTGTAATACAAGTATTTACCATTACTGGCGCACTTGTAAAACAGCAGGAAGCTATTGGTTTGGCAACGCCGATGAGTTTGAGCGTTCCGGGAATATACATCCTGAGCGTTGGAGGAGAAAAAGTGAAAATAGAAGTTCGCTAAGCAAAATCAGCAAAAAAACTGATTCAAAGAGAGGCTGCCTTTTGGGGCAGCCTCTTTCTTGTTTGGCGTGCATACTCGCAATTCCACACCATTTCCAAACTTTTTTTATACTTTACGCGGTTTAATTTTGTGCAACGTCATTGCGAAGTTTAATAACGTTGTTTGTATAAAATATTTTACAAAAACGAAATACAGTTCATCAAAGAACAATAAATTAATTATAAATATCTTTTCGGTGTGCGGTTTCGAGAGCCAAAACTACACATTGTTTGTCCTGAATGTTGCAAATCACTCTGTAATTACCAATGCGGTAACGCCAAAGCCCCTTCATGTTGCCTGTTAACGCTTTGCCAAATGCGCGAGGATTTTCAGAACCGTCAACATTTTTCTTCAAATATTTCAAAATTTTCTGAGCATGCGCAAAATCTATCTTTTCAAGCGATTTATCAAATTTGTCTGAATAAGAAATGCGATAACTCATGAAATGTTATATTTTTTAAGAAGCTCCGAGAAAGGTCGTGACTTTTTACCGCTTGCTAAATATTCTTCGTATGCCTGTTCGCCAATCATAGCGTCATACGCATCTTCGGCATCCATTCCGATCGTAAATGGAATACTGCCTGTTTCCGCTACTTTTACTAAAAATATTCTTATTGCCGTAGCGGTGTCCATTCCAAATGAATGAAAATAACGTTCTGCTTTTTCTTTAATAGCAGGATCTATTCTTGCCTGCACTAATGTTGTATTTGCCATGCGTTTTGTATTTAAAATTTATGAATTGTATGCAAAAGTAATATTTCTTTTTGAACTGGCAAAATATTATACTTTACGCGGTTTAATTTTGTGCAACGTCTTTGCGAGCGTTAGCAATGACGTTGCACAAAACCATGCCATGCAAAGTATAAGTAATTATTTATTTAACGCAACGAATTGGATATTTTATTCGCACAGAAATAAATTATTGGCGCAGAAACAGCGCCTCCAATCACATCAATCACATAATGAGCTTTAATATAAACAGTTGATATAATAAGGATAATCACTATCGGCAAAAAGTAAGCAAAATATTTCCGCGCATATTTATAAAGGATTATCAGATAGATAATTGACATTCCCACGTGCGAACTTGGAAATGCGCCGGTCGGCTTCTCGCCTGCCGATTGAGCGGTTATTAATATCGGTCTGAATATATAACCGTCAGGCACTTGATTGTCGGGGAAATAAAATTGCGGTCCCACAACGGGCAGTATAATAAACAGGACATAGTAAATAAAAAACGAGCAAAGCAACACAAAAACTGCCTTCTCGCCCGCCTTTTTATTGGCAAAGTATAGATAAACGGCAATAAAAATCAGTATCAAAAAGTATGAGAAATAGCCGAAACTCATCAACTCGCTCAACCAGCGAAAAGGTAGGGCTTTTGAAAATTCAAGCGCGGGCTGGCAACCAAAAAGCCATTGGTCGATACCTTCAAAAACTGGGTCGAGGTTATCGAACAAACACTCGTTCATGTAAAACGTTTCAGGATACCAGTAAGTGATTAGCGCCAATGGAAAAGCGTAGCGGACAAAGCTCAGCGTTGCTGTAATCATGGGTTTTGCTTTTCCATCACTGCGGGTAATATACGCCAGAAAGCAAATAATACCGGCAAACAGTAACCGGAAAAGCAGCAAATCAACTGCCATACCGGAATAAATGCCTTGCTTAAAAATCAGAATATAAATCCCTGTCAGCAGGATATATAATAAGGTCAATAGTTCGGCAGGTAAAAATCTTTTTATCATATTATTTAAGCCACTTTTCTTTCTTATACCATTCAATTGCCTCTGTCATACCGCGTTCTAAATCATATTCGGCGTGGGAATTAAAATCGCGTTCCAATGGCTCAATTTCGCATTTCCAGTTTTTTGCGCTTAATATATTGTATTTATCACGGTTGAGCGTGGGTGTTTTGCCAAACCATCCATAGACGGTTTCGAGCAAAACGGCAATAAATTTTGCCAAAAACAGCGGCGTTTTAAGTTTCAACATGCGTTTTATTCCCAAAATATTTTTTACAATCTCAGTATATTCCACATTAGTATAAACTTTGCCGTCCGATACAAAATAGGCTTTGCGTACAATATTGCTTTCGAGCGCGTCAAACGCCACGCGCACCAAATCTTTGACATAAATAAAGGTCAGGTACTGCGTACCAAAGCCCATACTTGGCTCAATGCCGCGATTAATGGTCTGATTGAAAACGAAATAATCCGTTTCGCGGGGACCATATACGCCGGTTGGACGCAGGATAATGTAAGGCGCGTTATTCAAGGATTGTATATATCGTTCCGCTTTCAGTTTGCTTTCGCCGTAAGCTGTGTTAGGTCGCGGCGTGTCGGCAAGCATCATCGGTTGTAACGTTTTTTCGTTGCCACTTCCGTATGCTGATAAACTGCTCATATACAGGAATTTATCTGGCATCAAACCGGCTTCTGTCAACGCATCGACAAAGTTGCGCGTGTAACCGAAATTCACGCGGTCGAAATCGCCTTTGTTTTGGCATTTTGTTACGCCAGCATTATGAATTATGTAGTCAAATCTACCCAACACCCGCAGTTGTTCGGCGAGGATGGTCGTATCGGCAAAATTCAAATCCGCGAATTGAATACGTTTATCCTGTAAATATTTTCTACTGCTCGTTTGGCGTATGCCCGCGTATGTTTCAAAGCCTCTCTTGATGGCTTCTTCTACCATAAAACTGCCTATAAATCCGCTTGCACCGGTGATTAGGATTCGCATAATGAATGAATAATTGAATTATTGAATGAATGAATTATTGAGTTATCCATTTATTACTTTAAAGTAGCATCTTCGTTTCAGATACGGTTCATGTTCATAATTATCCCACATCGACACAGCATCGGTATTGCTGATAAGTTGCGGATTGCTGATGGCGGTTTTGATACCCAAACGAATGTAGGCTTTATTCATTTCCGCATAATAGATTGAGGCAACGCCTTTTCTCTGCCAGTCGGGATGAACTCCATTCAGGTACAAATCTATTTCGTCGTATTTTTTCAACGCTTTTAAAATATGGATGAAACCGAAGGGGAATAATTTGCCTTTTGCTTTCTGGAAAGCGCGTGAAAGCGAGGGCATACTGACTCCGAAAGCCACTACTTCGTCCTGCTCGTCAAGCACCATACACACCAGATCGGGTTGGATAAAAGACAGGTAATTTTTGACGTAAACATCTATTTCCCTGTCGGTTAATTCAACAAAACCATATAGATTGACAAAAGCTTTGTTCAATGTTTGGAAAAACTTTTTACCGTAGGGTATTACCTCTTTCGCGTTTTTGAATTTGGCAATACGCAAGTTGTATCTTTGCAAAATCAGCTTGTTGAGGCGTTCCATTTTTTCCGGTACGGGCTGCGAGGCGTTGAATTTCATCTGTATCCAGTCTTCTTTGCCTTTGTAGCCGAGTTCTTCTAAAAATTTTGGATAATATGGGTAATTGTAAATATTGACGATGGTGGGCAATTTATCGAAACCTTCGATGAGCATACCCTCGTAGTCCATATCCGTAAAACCGAGCGGTCCTTCAATGCCTTCCATTTTTCTTTCGACAGCCCATTTTTCCACTTCGTCAAAGAGGGCGCGGGCAACTTCGACGTCTTCGATGAAGTCCACCCAACCGAAACGCACGTTTTTACACTGCCATTTTTCGTTGGCGCGGTGATTGATGATTGCGGCAATGCGTCCTGCAGCTTTACCGTCTTTATATGCCATAAAATAACGCGCTTCGCAATAGTCGAAAGCGGGATTTTTGTCCCAGCGCAGGGTTGCCATTTCATCAAGGTTGAGCGGCGGCACCCAATACGGATTGCCTTTGAAAAGCGTGTGCGGGAAACGGATAAATTCCTTCAGACCGTGCGGGGCGGTAATTTCTTTGATAATTATCATATTCTATTTTGTTCCAACCTTATTTGTTTCAATTTTAAATTTCTTTTCTTTTGATTTATAGGTTGTTCTGCATACAGTGTTTCCTGTTGATTTCCAACATTATGAGTTTCTTTCATTTCTTATCCTTAACATTTAATAATATTTTAAGGTTGCAAAGTTACAAAATATTTTTCAGAAAACCTCTGAAAAACTGATTTTTGTCCGAAAGAGAAATTTATATTATGCTTTCGCTGTCGTTATTATGTGATTTTATATTCTTTTCAACAGTTGCTTTTGACGTATTTGCATAACAGTAAACGCAAAAATGACCGCATGTATTATATATCCCTATGTCTTTGCTAATAATGCAGTTGCAGGCTTTGCGCTGTCCTTTGTCCTTTAAACATTCAGATTTTTTGCCATAATTCAAATAATAATTCAAATGTTTATCTTCTGAAAAAATCCGTTTCATTAATTCACCGTCTATGCAGCGGCTGTGTTCGATGCCATACTGTTCTAAATCAATCTGTTCCGCACAAGTTGCCAATGAAATATTCCATCCTTCCAATTGCCAGTGATCGCGAATTTCTGCAATCCCTACGGCAATTTCTTTCATAGCTTGTATGGTAAATTCAGTGTATGGAATGTTCTCGCGCCGCAGACTGTTTTCCACTTTTTTGTAAATGCTGCCAATATCGGCAAAACTGAAAACTAATTTATCAGTATAACCTTTCAGTTGATTGCCTGAATTACAAATTTTTGTCAACAAATCTCCTGTCGTGATATTTTCCGAGAGAATAAGCGGGTCGAAACGCCAAATCACTTTTTCTTTACCGATTAGAGTGGAAAGTTCCTTAAATGTTTCAATCCGCTTTGCTAATGGCGGCACATTGGGTTCAAATCTTTCTTTTTCATAATCATTTAACGTAAACTGGAAATAGTAATTTATATGTCTGTCATCCAGTTCTTTGAGAAACGGTATAATAGGTTTTGGATTTTTTGTCCAAAAAACTACAACTCTGCAATTTTTGAACGACACATATACCGGTTTTCGATTGAACGGGTTGATCCAAACAACATAACCTGCGTTCAACCTGTTGATAAACCACTGAGCATAAAAAGCCGGAATATCCGTCGCACGGGAAGCAGAGATTATGACAGGTGCGTGTGCTTCAACACGTGAGCCGCTGTTGATGGTTATTGGAATTTTTGCGTTCATTATGTCTGTCTAATTTTCTGAATCAACGCCTTTGTATATCATCGTAAAGGCATTGAAGCAGAGCTTTTCCTTTCACAACAAGACTGTCGTTTAACTCGCCTTCGCTGAACACCGGTGCGTTGCTGTCGCAATCGAAAGCGATTTTTCCGGTTGGGGAAATCATGCCGAAACCGTTGGGAAATGTATAAAAAGCAAATTCTTTGACCGAAGGATTCAAAATATTTCGACTGAAAGTAAACTTGTTTGCAGGAATATTTAGTTGATTCAACAAAGTTGCGGCAATATCAGCCTGCGTGCAAATATTGTCTATTACAGCAGGGTTTTTCACCGCGCCGCCAAGCCAAAGCATGAAAATGTCGTGTCTTTCGGGACTGAAATGGTCAATGTTTTTCGGGAAACGCATGTCGTGGTCGGGAACCAGTATAATTAACGAGTTGTTCCACAATGGACTGCGCTTTATCTTGTTGATAAATATTCCAAGACAGCTGTCGGTATATGCAACAGAATTGAGGTATGGCTCATCGAATTTGTTCGTTGGCACATCAAAAGGCTCGTGGCTGCTCAGAGTGAGAAGTATTTTCATAAACGGCTCATTCTTCTCATTTTCAATCTCGTCGGCAAGCTTTTCAAACGTAAATTCATCCGGTACGCCCCATTTGCCAGTTCTTTTATCAGATGGAAATTTGGAAAGATCTGTAATATCCGTTATTTTTTGCGTTACAGCAAACAGTTCCATTTGAGCAAAATTCAAATCGCCGCCATACATAAACGATGCTTTATAACCATTATCTATAAGCGATTTAGGTATTCCATCCAAAGTTTGCACCTTTGAGGCGTATTTTAGAATAGACATATTGGGTTGAGCAGGATAACCTCCCAATACAGAAACAATTCCCCTGTCGGTGCGAAAACTGTTGGCATACATTTGCCTGAAAAATATGCCTTCTTCACTAAGTTTGGAGAGGTTGGGCGTTACGTTACTTATCCCGCCAAGCGGTTCAAGAACCTTAGCGCCAAAACTTTCCAGTATAATGAAAATAACGTTGGGGCGAGCAGTCGTCAGCAATTGTGGCGTAGAATCCTGTCTGTTGCAAGCCATTAAATCGTTCACAATTGCGCAGGCAGTTTCATCGTCCATAAACCTGAACTGTTTGCCGAAATTTTTCTGGTGATTCAGCGAATATAGCATATTGAAAACTGGATTTAAAGCCGTATGATTCAGAAACATATTCTCGCTGAAATAAACATAGCCTGGATTCATTGTTGAAGCTGTAAGTCCGCCCCTGATAGGAATAAACGTTAAACCAAGCAAGACAAACATAACGGGCGCTACAACTATTTTTTTCGACGATGGTCGGTTGGGCAGTCTGTTGATTATCAATTTTTTCAAAACAAAAAACTGCACTGCGCTCCATATCATTATAAGCAACAGAAACAGAACTGTTTCCTGCCATGATACGCTGGCTACCACTTCTTTCGGAGAGCCGAGATAAGCAAAAACCGTAGCGTCGATACGAAAACCCCAGAACGAATACAAATGCAAATCGGGAATAAAAATTGTAGCTATTATAATAGCTATTATCAAAAAATAAACCTTTTGGTTTACTTTTTGATAATTAATCATAAACACAGAAATGATATAAAATATTCCGGGTATTATCATGATATACCCTGCCATTGATAAATCCATTGGCAACCCGTTCCATATCACGCGAAACCAGTCGATGAAACTTACGCCCTGCAACATGTCGATATGAAATAACAAAAACAGAGGTTTTTGGATAATAAATAACAGAGTAAATATAAGATAGTTAAAAAGAAACAGACAAGGTCTTGTTTTGCATATATCTTTTATAACGTTGATACATAGCAATTTATTCATTCTATTAGTTCTCCTTTCCCCTGCCTGACAATTTCAATTTCTTCTCCGGTGCAGTTTACGACAGTCGATGGCTCCAACCCTCCGTAGCCGCCATCTATAACTGCGTCGACCAAATTACCGTATTCTTCTTCAATCAGTTCAGGGTCGGTACAATATTCCAGCAAATCGTCTTTACTGCGGACAGAAGCTGTAAGAATGGGATTACCAAGCGCTTCCGTCAGGGCAATAATAATTCTGTTACAGGGAATACGAATCCCGACTTCCTTCCGGTTTTTGTATATTTTGGGTAAATTGTTTGTTGCGTTCAAAATAAATGTGAAAGGTCCTGGAAAGTTTCGTTTCATCAGTTTAAAAACTTGGTTATTTATTTTGGCATATTCACTTATATTGCTCAAACTTGGACAAATAATCGACAGGTTGCTTCTTTGAGGATTAATCCCTTTCATTCTGCAAATTTTCTCTACCGCTCTGACATTCAAAGCGTCGCACCCTACTGCATAAACCGTATCGGTTGGATAAATAATAACGCCACCATCGCGGAGAATATTTGTAATTCGCTCTATTTCTTTCTTATTCGGATTTTCTTCGTAAATTTTTATTAGCATCTGGTTTAGTTTTATATATCTCTCCGTAACCTGGCAACGGGAATATTTAGCTGTTCCCTGTATTTGGCTACTGTTCTGCGGGCAATATCATAACCTTTGTTTTTCAGTTCTTTCATCAGCAAATCGTCGGTAAGTGGATTTTTTTTATCTTCATTATCAATACATTGCTTCAATATGGCTTTTATTTCGCGCGTTGAAACTTCTTCGCCTTCCTCGTTTGTCATCGCTTCGGAAAAGAAGTATTTCAGGGGAAAAACGCCCCAGTTGGTTTGGACATATTTGCTGTTGCTTACTCGCGAAACAGTTGATATATCGTAGCCGCATAATTTGGATACATCTTTAAGTATCATGGGTTTAATAGTAGATTCTTCTCCTGAGAGGAAAAAATCGCGCTGTATTTCCATGATTGTCAACATTGTTTTTTCCAAAGTGGCGTTTCTCTGCTTAATTGCATCAATAAACCACTTTGCCGAATCAAGTTTTTGCTTGATAAACAGCAATGTATCTTTTTTTGACTGATTAGAATTTCCTTCGGAAAAATTCCTCAGCATATCGCTGTATTCCCTGTTTATTTTCAGTTCGGGAATATCCCTTTCCAACATGCTGAAAAACAATTCGCCGTTAAGCGTTTCCACGTAAAAGTCGGGAATGATTTGCGCTCTGACAGTTTCCATTGCCGGTTCCCATGCACTTCCGGGACGGGGATTTAAAGCCGTAATCTCTTTTATAGCATCTTTAAGTTCATTTTCGGATATACCTAATCCCTTGATAATCTTGTCGTATTGTTTTTTTGAGAAAGCGTCGAAATAATCTGTCAATATTGATATTGCAAACTGTCGCAAAGGAGTTTTCTCTTTCCTGTCCAATTGCAATAGCAAGCAATCGTGCAAATTGGTGGCGCCTACTCCCGGCGGATCAAGTTCTTTGATAAATCCAATTGCTTTATTAATCGTTTCGACCGAAACATCCATACTGTATTGAAAAGCCAAATCGTCTGAAATGGCTTCAGGATCGCGCCGCAAATAGCCATCGGTATCCATATTTCCGATAAGATATTCTGTTATTTTAAATTCGTCTTCGGAAAGATTTTTCAGGCGTAATTGATTTATCAGATATTCGAAAAAAGATTCCGCTTCGGAATAGGGAATCCTTTCTTTCTCATTTTCTTTGGAATAATAGCTTTGCTGCAACTTGTAGTCGGGTATGTCATCTTCGGTCAGGTAATCGCCAATTGAAATGTCAACAGACGAATCGTCGTCGGCTGATTCATAGTTTTCAGCTGGATTGTCATCCCCGATGTCGGAATATGTATCGGAAGCTTCTTCCAGAGCAGGATTGTCTTCCAGTTCGCGATTAATTCTGTTTTCGATTTCCAAAGCATTTAACTCCAATAATTTTATCTGCTGAATTTGCAGTGGAGACAGTTTCTGCTGAAGCCGCGTTGTGAGTTGTTGCCTGATCATTGGAAATAAAAAACATTCAAAACAAGTTACTGTTTATTTTCCATATCAGAGGCGATAATCTGCAAACGCAGATTGTCTTCTCCCTTTTTTAGTGTAACAGCCGATGGCGCAAGATAATGCGTGGTGAAATTATCCTGATAGTAGGAAGAATATCCGCTTGATACAAGAGAATAATCAATCATAACAGGAATCAGAAGCAAATTCAGATTTCTGTTGGGGAAAGAATCTGCTCTAAGCTGAATAAGATTTGAAATGTTATCGAAGTTGTACGACATGCTTGATGATGTGTATTGAGCCGTAAAAGTTGTTTGAGAATCCGCTTTTTTCTGATTCTCAAAGAAAGTTACAACTGAATCGCGTTCTATAAGCAGCAATGCCGACCGCGTATTGTTCGATAATGTACCAAGTCCTGGTAGCGGCAGTGGATATTTTGTTTCCGGCTGGGCGTAAGCACTGATATTCAGTTTCACACTGCTGAATTTTCTTTTACCGACACTTTTCACTATTTCCGGAACAGGAATGGTTATTTCGGAAAATAAACCGACGGGCGTTTTTAAATACATTTTGTCATCGCTGTATTCCAGCAACTTACTGTCAAATTCGCTCTTAAAACTGTTCATTTGTATCACTTCGTTTGTCAGGGTAAGAACAGAACTCGTTGTGACAGTCGTATCGTTTCCTGCCGAATTGGTATAATGTCTTCTGTAATAGATATTAATTTCAGCAAGATCTACCTTAATCAGGTTTCCTGTTCCAAAAGAAGATTCTATGTAAGTCCCTTTGAAAATTTCGGCAAGATTGTCTCCCGATTCGAAAATATTCTTGTCTGCTTTGTAACTGTCATACAGCTGTTGTCCCCATTCGATTGGTAACTGGATAGATATATTTTTATAATATGTTGATAAACTGTTCATAGAATCGGAAACATTCAAGTCCCGCGCCGTATAGGATTTCCTTGCCCATGCTTTACTCAAATCGCAATAGTCGGCAGGATTTATATTTGTGTAGTAATTTTCATCTACCGGTTTTTTTATTACTGGATATACAGAAACTTCCATTGGAGCCAGCGAATCGCCGAAAAATGAAGTGTAATACAGATGCAGGCGGACGGAATCAATTTCTTTGCCTGCTCCATTTTTTATAACGCCCGAATCGGCAAAAGCCAATGAGGGATAATACTGGCAAATGAAACCGGCTTTTATGTCGCCGTAATCAGGATCGTAGAAATTTCCCACAAATCCTTTTACTGTCTTTACATAAATTGAATCCAATTTAACAGTTCGTGCCGATTCTATGCTGATAATTGTATCATATACGCTTATTTTATCTCTGTCAGGTTGCGTACCTATTCCTACATTACTGATAGTATCGTCGCAAGCCATATAAATAATAACCGACAGAAAGCTGAATAGAAATATCTTAGTTCTCATTATGTTACTGATTGTTTTTTTATTTCAGATAAACGGAAATTACTGTTATTTATTTAATAGTTGATCATAAAAATCATTAAAAGCATCTATATAAGTCTCTTCCGGATGATAATCAAGGAAAAAGCCGCCTTCTTTCTGCTTTGCGTATTCCCTCACGCCTGAATGAATGTTCGGACTGCCCTGAATAACGCCATCTGAGAAATCAATTGCCAGTTTGCTTAACGTTTCAAAATCAGATTTTTCTTTAAGCACTTTTATGTCGTTTTGCGTAACGCCATCAATTTTCATCTTTTTAGGGAAATCGTTTTTGAAAGGCGTTTTAAATTCATCATCGTAAATGGAATAAACTATCTTTGAATTTTTAAAACACGGATCTCCCTTGTAATGTTTTCTTATATAAACAGGAGCTAAAGCGGTTATCCAGCCATGACAGTGAATTAAATCCGGCACCCAGCGCAATTTACGCACGGTTTCCATTACGCCGCGCACATAAAAAATAGCTCGTTCATCATTATCTTCAAATTCGTTGCCATCAGCATCGTGCAATAAATATTTCCTTTGAAAAAAATCCTCATTATCAATAAAATAAATCTGCATCCGTGCAGCCTGTATGGAAGCGACTTTTATAATTAGGGGATGGTCGGTATCATTAATAATAAGATTCATTCCGGACAAACGAATTACTTCATGCAATTGATTTCTTCTTTCATTGATAGCTCCAAATTTGGGCATGAAAGTCCTTATTTCCTTTCCTCGCTCATGTATTCCTTGAGGTAAATTACGGGCAATAACAGACATTTCTGTATCAACTAAATAAGGGCTAATCTCTGTAGTAATGAATAGAATTTTTTTCGCTGCCATTATTTGATATTTATTCGAATTTCGTATTAATTTGCGGTGCAAAGATAATAAAAAAAACGGCACGAATTTCAAAATTGCCTGTAAATCGACTAATTATTTTTTAATGAACGTCGAATTTTTTACCTCAAAAAGGCTGAAAGTAACATAAATAAGCCATTAAATTTTTATTTTATTTTATTTTTACGCCATAGTATTGCAACTTGGTCATGAGGCTGTGCGTTTCCTTACCAGCATATAAATTATAACAATCAAACCGACATATATAAGGATTGTATCTAAACCGGTAGGATTAATATCGGAAATCGTTCCTCCGGGTATGTCACTCAACGTTTTAGTTATCTTGATGAATAGCAACATCAGTAAACGTAGCGGGAAAAAAAGCCATTCCTGATTACCTGAAACAAGCTGAACGAACAGAGATAACGGAACAACAGTCATAATTATACCTGCTAATGGAACTAATAACATATTGGTTGGCAGGAACATCAGTGGAAATTGATGAAAATAATACATGGACAGCGGTAAAACGCCTGCCTGTGCGGAAAAAGATACGCAAATCAATTCCCAAAAATATGTAATTATCCTGTTTTCGGAAGAATATAAACCGATGATATAAGGATTTATGATTAAAATGGAAAGTACTGCCATAAAACTCAATTGAAAACCAATGTTAAACAAATATAACGGATTGTATAGCAGCATAAAAAAGGCGATGGCGGCAAGAGTATTCAACGAGAACGACTTATGAAAAAAAGCGTTTCCAATTCCCCATAAACTTAACATGCAGGCTGCCCGTATAACCGAAGGAGACAGTCCTGCAATGAAAGCGAATCCCCATGTTAAAGGAATAAGTATCAGCTGCTTGATTATATTTTTCTTTTTGCCTGTTCCAATGAATGAAAGTAAAAAATAAACGAAACCAAACAGTAAATTGAAGTGTAATCCCGAAACAGCCAGGATATGCCCAGCGCCAATATTTGAAAAATGCTGTCGAAGGTTGCTGTCCAGTTCGTTACGGTAGCCAAACATCAGGGCGGCAGCCACCGAAAAAGATTGCTGGTCTGGCAAGATTACCCGCAGACGATTATATAGTTTTTTCCTGATTTCCAGCGATTTAAAATAAAGCCATTGATTTAAAGGAACATCTATGGTTTCCATTTGCCAACTTCGGTTTGAAACAAAAGCTACAGCCGAATACGACTGTTTCCTGAGATATAGCGGATAATTGAAATCAGAATCAGGCGATGTTTGCGGTTTTTTCAAAGAGGCGCGAATATATAAACAGTCGCCGTGTATGATTTTTTCACTTAAACTGTCTTTGGTGAGATAGATAACCGCTTTTTTATTTAATGTTTCTTTTATTATTCCTGAATCGGAGGAAATAATTTCTACTTTCAGGATACTGTATTTTGTTTTTACGGAAGGCTCGTCTATTACCCTTACCAGATAAGTATGTATGCCTGCAACGTTCCATTCTGATTTTTTCCAGGATTCATCTGTCAGATAAACGGCGCAAGTAAAAGATAGCAGTAAGAAGCCATATCCGAACAAGTCTCTTTGAGTGTAACACTGCTTTATTCGTGGGAGAAATGACATAATCATTATCGACAATGCGAAAACCGTCAAATATCCGGCGCAGTTGGATATGTTCCAGTAATATTGAACTGTAATTCCTGCTATAAAAAAGAGTACTGTACGTAGAAAAGGCGCTTGGCGAAAGGTTTTGAGCATGTTTTTGGAATTTATAAAGATAGCTTAGCCGTCAACTACCTCAAATTTTGCGAACTTTAACAATAATTGCTTTCGTCCGAAACTTTCAAATTCAACTGTGGCTTTGGCGTTCTCGTTTTCTCCGGTCAGTTCCAGTATTCTTCCGCGCCCAAACCGTTCGTGTCGGATAATTATGCCAACCGAAAGATTTCCAATGGTTTGGCGAACAACAGGATGATACGTTTTTTCTTCTTCTATCCGAAGCAGTTTTTGCGGATTTGGAAGAATTTCCGGTTCGCTATATGACGTTTTCTTGTAAGTTTTTTTCCAGCTTGTATGTATGTAATCGGGATGTATGTCTTTAAGAAACCGGCTTGGAGTAAACATCTGCCATTGTCCGTTTCTAAACCGGCTTTTGGCATAAGTCAATACAACATTTTCTTCGGCGCGGGTGATAGCTACATAGAACAGTCGCCGTTCTTCTTCAATTTCTTTAGGATTGCCTTTGCACATCTCAGAAGGAAACAAATCCTCTTCCATCCCGACCACAAATATATTCTTAAATTCCAGTCCTTTAGCAGAATGGATAGTCATCATCGTTACCATGCTGGCATTTTCGTCCTTATCCGTGTCGCGGTCGGTCATCAGGGAAATTTCAGAGAGGAAATCGCCTGTTTTTACATCTTCCCGTCCTTCTTCAATACGTGTAGAAACAAATTCGTTCAGGCTGTTAATTAATTCTTCCACATTCTGCACACGGCTCAAACCTTCTGGCGTCCGGTCGTTATGGAGTTCGTTAAACATTCCTGTTTGCCGGATGATTTCGCCGCCTAATTCGTATGCGTTGTGAGTGGAATTAGCAGCAATAAAGCTTTCTATCAAGCCCTTGAATCCTTCCAGTTTTTTTGCTGTTCCGCTGTTTACATTCAGGTTGTAATCCAAAGGACTGGAGATAGCTTCCCATAAACTTATTCTGTGAGTATCTGCCACTGAAATAATTTTGCCCAACGTTGTATTGCCAATTCCTCGAGCGGGATAATTTATAATTCGTTTGAGGGCTTCTTCGTCGTTTGGATTTGTAACAAGCCGCATGTATGCGATAACATCTTTTACTTCTTTTCGCTGATAGAATGAAAGTCCGCCATAAATCCTGTAAGGAATATTTATTTTGCGTAAAGCTTCTTCAAAGATACGGCTTTGAGCATTAGTGCGATACAATATTGCAAAATCTTTGTACTCATACTGACGCAACATTCGCATTTCGGCAATACGCGCGGCAACGTTATATCCTTCTTCATAATCGGAATAAGCATTTATGAGTTTGATTTTTTCTCCTGTTTCCTTTTCGGAGAAAACCACTTTTGGAATTTGTTCTTTATTCTTTTCTATAAGTGAATTGGCAGCATTGACTATGGTTTTTGTAGAACGATAGTTCTGTTCCAGTTTAAAAAGTTTGCTTTCGGGATATGTTTTCTGGAAATTCAGGATATTTCCAATAGTTGCGCCACGAAAAGAATAAATGCTCTGGGCGTCGTCGCCAACAACGCAAACACGGTGATGTTCTTCCGCCAATTGCTTGACAATTTCGTGCTGAACAGGGTTTGTATCCTGATATTCATCGACCAGTACAAATCTGAACTGATTTCGGTAGCGTTCAACAATGTCGGTATTGTCTTTGAACAGCATGTAAGTATATAAAAGTAAATCATCAAAATCCATAACGCCCGATGTGCGGCAACGTTGCCAGTAGGCGGAATAAATTTCGCAGATTCGGTCGCGCTTATGATAACGGTCGTCTGCTATCAATTCCCTGTCTCTTGCATACATTTCAGGCATGATTAAAGCATTTTTTGCTCTGGAAATTCGAGCCTGAACAATTGAGGGCTTATATGTATTATCGTCAAGCGATTTTTCTTTTATAATAGCCTTAATAAGATTTTTAGAATCCTGCGAATCATAAATGGTGAAATCGGAACGGTATCCGAATTTTTCAGCTTCGCGCCGGAGTATACGTGAAAAAATAGAATGAAACGTACCCATCCACAGGTAGCGAGCCGTAGTTTCGCCCACCATTTGGGCAATTCGGTCTTTCATTTCGCGCGCAGCTTTATTCGTAAATGTCAAAGCTAAAATGCTGTAAGGCGCTATTCCGTTTTTTAGCAACCAGGCAATTTTGTATGTTAATACGCGCGTTTTTCCAGAACCGGCTCCAGCTATTACCAGACTTGGACCATCGTTATACAGGACGGCTTCGCGCTGGCTAATATTGAGCTGTTGAAGAAATTGTTCCATTAAATTATTTCCGCAATAGCTTCTATTTCAACCAGAGCGTTCTTTGGCAATGTTTTAACGGCAAAAGCTGAGCGGGCGGGGTAAGGGTTTTCAAAATGACGGGCGTAAACTTCGTTCATCGCAGCAAAATCAGAAATATCTGCCAAGAAAACTGTTGTTTTCACTACGTGGGCTAACGATAAACCGACAGCTTTCAGCACTGCTTTCATATTTTGAAATACCTGTTCGGTTTGTTCTGTTACCGATTCCGAAACAAATTCACCGTTTTCGGGATTAATTCCCAATTGACCTGACAGGAAAACCATATTTCCCGTTCTGATAGCTTGCGAATAAGGACCAATTGCAGCCGGAGCATTGTTTGTTGAGATTGCTTGTTTCATGTTTTTTTGGTGCAAAGATAATGACTAAAAATTAAAAAAAATAATTTATTCTGCGTTTTGCAAAAAAGATAGAATTAAACGATGTCATTTATAATATTATTTGTACTTTTGCGTCTCAAAAAAGCGGCAATTTATGGGTATTTTTAATGATAAGCAAAAAGATTTGGATAAACGTTATCTTAGAATGGCTGCTGTGTGGGCGGAAAATTCATATTGTAAAAGACGACAGGTGGGAGCATTGATTGTCAAAAACAAAATGATTATTTCTGACGGCTATAATGGAACGCCTGCAGGATTCGAAAATATATGCGAAGATGAATATGGAGCAACAAAGCCTTATGTGCTTCATGCAGAGGCTAATGCTATTACAAAAATAGCCTGTTCCAACAACAACAGCGAAGGTTCTACGCTGTATGTAACGGCGTCGCCCTGTATTGAATGTGCCAAGCTGATTATTCAGGCTGGAATCCGGCGAGTAGTTTATTCAAACGAATACCGGTTAATGGAAGGATTGGAGTTGCTGAGAAAAGCAAACATTGAAATAGTTTATATAGGTGAAGAAGAACTTGATAAGTAAAATGAACCTGAAAGAAAAATCATGGACGCTGATTATCAGCGTTTTGTTATCATTAATTGCAGGAATTGTTATTGGCGGTTTTATATCCGGTAAATCTTTTGGAAAAAAGTTTTTCTTTTCAAGTGGAAATAAAATAAACACCGTTCTGGATATTATTAATGAAGATTATGTTGACGTAATCAATATGAAAAGCCTTACCGAAAAGGCTATTACCAATATTGTCAATGAATTAGACCCTCATTCCGTATATGTTGTCCCTGATGAATTGCAGTCGTTCAACGAAGATATGGATGGACTGTTTGGCGGTATCGGCGCTGATTTTATTCGCCGTAGAGACACAATCGTGATTACAGGGCTTGTAAAAGGCTCGCCAGCAGAACAGGCAGGTTTGATACGGGGCGACCGCATCATTACAATAGACGAAGTTGCGTTTACCGGCGATTCCATTACGGAAGAGGCTATATTAAATGCTGTGAAAGGCAAACTTGGAACATTTGTTAAAATAGGCATAATGCGAAATCCAACAGCAGAGACTATTGTCTTTGATATTAAGCGTGACGCCATTCCTATAACGACAATACCTGTTGCCTACGAGACTGCAAACGGAATAGGACTTATAAAAATATACAATAAATTCAGCCATACTACTTATAAAGAGTTTATTAACGCAATGGCGCGTTTAATTGCGCAGGGCTGTAATTCGTTCATTATTGATTTGAGGATGAACGGTGGCGGCACAATGGATGCAGCTGTGAATATAGCTAATGAATTTCTTTCGCAGGGAAACAAAATTGTTTATATGGAAGGAAAAGCTTTCCCTGTAAAAGAATCTATTGCAAACGGTACGGGAACATG
This sequence comes from Dysgonamonadaceae bacterium, assembly GCA_031256775.1. GTDB lineage: Bacteria > Bacteroidota > Bacteroidia > Bacteroidales > Azobacteroidaceae > Azobacteroides. Next base: position 7,844 of record JAIRPX010000144.1, on the reverse strand, counting down.
TCAGGATGCGCCGCTGGTTATTTTGATTGACCGGATGTCGGCTTCGGCAAGCGAAATTATTGCAGGAGCTATCCAGGATAACGACAGGGGACTGATTGTTGGACGTCGCTCATTTGGTAAGGGACTTGTTCAGAACCAGATAGAATTGTCCGACGGCTCAGCTTTACGTCTTACTATCGCCCGTTATTATACGCCTTCGGGAAGAAACATACAACGTAAATACGAACTGGGAAAAAGCGAAGAATATAATCAGGACTGGATTGATCAGTTTTCCAATGGAGAAGATTTTAATGCCGACAGCATCAAAATAGATCATTCGCAGGAATTTTATACGGTTCACGGTCGGCGGGTTTATGCAGGCGGCGGCATTATGCCCGACATATTTGTCCCCGTAGATACCACAGATATAACTTCCTATTATATTAAGCTGGAAAACAAGGATATATTTAATTTATTCGCTTTTGAATATTCCGATGCTAATCGCGAGCGGTTGAGTAAATTTAACAATTATCGGGAAATGTTGGAATATTTGAAAACGCAACCTGTTTTATACGATATAGTACGTTATGCTGAAGGAAAAGGAATTAAAAGAAGGAGTAATTTAATTGCCAAATCCACAAACCACATTCTTATAACAACTTACGCATGTATTATCCGGAATTTTTTTGGCGATGAGGCTTTCTTCCCTGTTTATATGAGTCGCGATCCGATGGTGGAAAAAGCAGTGGAAATCATTCAAAAAGGCAACGCCGACAAGGAAGCTATTATTGCAAAAAAATATTTGCAGTAGTAATAGCTTTTTCCATTAATGCTACAAAAGCGGCGCTCTCTCTATAATTTAAAGCTATACATGGCGCCAGCAAGCTGTTTTTAGTTTTTTCCTGGATTGCTTCGCTAACGCTCGCAATGACGTTGCAAAAAATTTTAAACCGTATAAAGCATGTAATAATAAAAACCTGTTAATTTTTGAAGAACTAACAGGTTTTTCTTTTTTTGCACCGTGCGCTTTGCGTCCGGATTTATCTATAAAAACTCAGCTTTTCGATAGCGAATCCGTCAATAAATTCCATGATTTTTTTCACTTCAGCCGAGCCATAGTTAATATATATTTCAGCTGATGCTTTGAATTTTTCAGGACAGCTATTAGCTTCTATCAACAACAAATAGCCCAAAACAATATGACCGGCGCACTCTACTAATCGACGTGCCTGAAAATCAATATATTCATTATCTTTTGTGTCGGCTACCTGTGAAACTAATCGCTCGTAAATTTCAACCAATTCGGACAGACGCACTTTTAAGCCATCCAGTTCAGGATTCAAAACTTCTTCCTGATAAGCCTTTATTTGAGTAAGATATGTTCCCGTCAAGACATGGCGAATAGCAGCAACTACCTGCAATTGCGTTGTTCCTTCGTAGATATTGGTAATGCGCGCATCGCGATAAATCCTTTCGCAGGCATAATCCTTCATGAAACCGGAACCTCCATGCACCTGAATACAGTCGTATGTGTTCTGATTGGCATATTCCGTATTCATAGCTTTACCAAGTGGAGTGAAAGCATCTGCCAGTTTCTTGTATTTTTTCAATTCCGCCTTTTCGTTTTCGTCTAATTTTCGCTCTTTTTCAATATCTTCCAGAGTTTTGTAAATATCTACAAATCGAGCGGTTTCATACAGAATAGCACGGGAAGCGTCTAATTTGGCTTTTATATTGGCAATCATTTCATACACAGCAGGAAATTCAATAATTGCTTTACCAAACTGTTTTCTGTCTTTTGCATAAGCCAGCGCTTCGCGATAAGCGGCTTCCGACAATCCTGTTGCCTGAGCCATGATTCCCAATCGGGCGCCGTTCATCAACGACATAACGTATTTTATAAGTCCCAGCCGACGCGAGCCGCACAATTGCGCTTTAGCATTTTTATATGTCAATTCGCAAGTTGGCGATCCTTTTATACCCATTTTATTTTCAATACGGCGCACGTTTACTCCTCCGTCGCGCTTGTCGTATATAAACATAGACAAACCGCGTCCATCTTTGGTGCCTTCTTCCGAACGCGCCAGTACCAGATGAATATCAGAGTCGCCATTTGTAATAAAACGTTTCACGCCATTCAGTCGCCAGCAGTTATTTGCTTCGTCGTAAGTAGCTTTTAGCATAACGGCTTGCAGGTCGGAGCCTGCGTCAGGCTCGGTCAAATCCATCGACATGGTTTCGCCGCTGCAAACGCGCGGGATGAACTGCTGACGTTGCTCTTCGTCGCCAAATTCGTATAAAGTTTCTGCACAGTCCTGCAATGCCCATAGGTTGCAGAATCCGGCGTCGGCGCGTGCAGCCATATCGGATGCCATGATGAAAGCAACCATTGGAAAATTCAATCCGCCATAGCGACGCGGCATGGAAAGTCCCATTAAACCGGCTTGAGTTGTTGATTTCAAGTTTGCCGCAGTTCCGGGAGCATAAACTACGCGATTGTTTATCACTTGAGGACCTATATGATCAACTTCTTCTGCATTGGGAGCAACTACATCGCCAATCACTTCTCCTGCAATTTCCATCACTTTTTCGTAACTGTCCATAGCGTCTTCAAAATTGAAAGGCGCATAATCGTACAGGTCTTTTTCCGTATAATTCCGTTCTTTCAGTTCCACAATGCGTTTCATCAGAGGATGATACAAGTGGTGTCGGAGCGACGGATTATCTAAATAAAAATTAGCCATTATTATTTAATTTGAATTTAACGATAACGTTATTTACTGTTTTTCTTGTAATATTTAATCATTTTTGGAATAACCGTTTCCAGTTCGCCCGTAATCACATAATCTGCTATCGTATTTATTGGAGCGTTTGGATCGCTATTGATTGCAATAATTATGGAAGAATCCTGCATTCCGGCAATATGTTGAATTTGTCCGGAAATGCCGCAGGCGATATACAGCTTTGGACGGACTGTAATACCGGTTTGTCCTATCTGACGTTCATGTTCGGCAAACCCTGCGTCTACAGCAGCACGGGATGCGCCAACTTCTGCGCCTATTGCGTTAGCCAGATCGTAGAGTAAGCTGAAATTTTCTTTCGAGCCTACGCCATAACCGCCTGCAACGATGATCGGAGCGCCTTTGATATTTATTTTCGACGATTCGATGTGACGTTCAATCACCTCTACTACAAAATCGCTGTCCGAAACATACTTGGAAGCGTCGTGAGAAACGGTTTTTCCTTTGTATCCTGCATTCAGGATTTCTTTTTTCATCACGCCTTCGCGAACTGTCGCCATTTGGGGACGGTTTTCCGGATTAATTATAGTAGCCACTATGTTTCCCCCAAAAGCCGGACGAATCTGGTACAGTAAATTAGCATAAGTTTTTCCGTCTTTCTTCTCATCATGAGAGCCTATTTCAAGCGAAGTGCAATCGGCTGTTAATCCGCTAAACAGGGCGGAAGATACTCTCGGTCCTAAGTCCCTGCCTATACTCGTAGCGCCCATCAGGGCAATCTGCGGTTTTTCTTCCCTGAAAAGTTTAACAAGTATTGATGTGTGAGGAAGCGAAGAATATGGATACAGACGAGCATCATCAAACAAATGCAAAACATCTACGCCATAAGGGAATACTTGTTCTCCAATTTTATCCAGATAGTTTCCTATGGCAACTGCTTCCAGACGGCAATTCAATTGGGTGGCTAATGAGCGACCTTTAGTGAGCAACTCCAGAGAGACGTCTTCCACTTTGCCGTTTTCTATTTCGAGATATACGTATAAGTTATTCATAATTATCCAATTGTGTGGTTTGAGATTAATTCTATCATTAATTCTTCGATATTCCTGTCGGATGCATCCATTGTTTTATTTTCTTTTGCTTGAAAAACAACGCTTTCGATCTTTTTCACTTTGGTAGGCGAACCGGAAAGTCCGCACTGGGTCACATCTGCACTCACATCCTTAACGCTCCATTCATTCAAATTAAGATATGGGCGTGTTTCGTATAGCTGTTTATCAATATCGCTTGCTTGCTTTTCGGACGGTGTTTGGGCATATTTATATTTTTGAATCAATTTGGCGTTGCGCGGGCGACAATCCGGCGCAGAACCGTTTACTGTAATCAATAGCGGCATTTTACCTTTTACTATTTCTATGCCGCGTTCTAATCGGCGCTTAACAGTTATTTTGCCGTTTTCTATTGACTGGATTTCCTCAGCATAAGTTATTTGCGGGATTCCTAATTTTTCGGCAACCTGCGGACCTACTTGCGCCGTATCGCCGTCGATAGCCTGACGTCCGGAAATGATTACGTCGAAATTGCCAATTTTCTTTATTGCCATACTCAGGGCGTAGCTGGTAGCCAGCGTATCGGCTCCGGCGAATGCGCGGTCGGTAAGCAAATAACCGCCGTCGGCGCCTCTAAATAATCCTTCTCTGATAATTTCCGCTGCGCGGGGAGGTCCCATCGTTAATAAAGTAACCGTGCAGGAATCGGAGTATCGTTCTTTCAAGCGTAAAGCTTGTTCCAAAGCATTCAAGTCTTCCGGATTGAAAATAGCGGGCAAAGCGGCTCGATTTACTGTACCGTCTTCTTTCATAGCATCTTTCCCTACATTTCTCGTATCCGGCACTTGTTTTGCCAATACAATAATTTTAAGACTCATCGTTTATTTAATTTTGATTAGGTATAAACCTGATTGAACATTCTTTAATTTTAGATATGTATTAAAACGTGCCTGCAAAAGTAATACATTAAACCATAACCTACAAAAAAAATTGCACAAAAACGGGAAAAATGAGCAATTTTTTTTAAATGTATCCCGCCAGGACACGGAAACACGAGACACGATGAACGATACTCGTAGTGCAAAGCGTGAAAGGATTTGTTTGAATATGTAGCTAATGCTTTTGAGTGCATTTGAAATGCAAAATGAAACCAGGTGCGAAACATTAGTTAATTCCCTAATTTATCCACTTTAAACAAACAGGGCGTGGCAATTCTATACTTTTTCCGGTATCATGCAATAATCCGGTATCAGAATCAATTTCAAAGATTTGGATATTATTGCTGTCGCGATTTGCGCACAGTAAATATTTCCCGTCAGGCGAAATAATGAAATTTCGCGGATGAATACCTGTTGCCTGATAACCGGCTGACGTTAACAAACCATCATTCGGATTAACGGAAAAAATAGCAATACCGTCGGCTTTCAAGCGGTTGGAAGCATACAGGAATTTACCGTCGGGCGACAGATGAATGTCGGCGCTGCCTTTCAAACCTTCACCTGATGTTGTGTCGGAATTAATTGATTGAACAGCAGATAATGAGCTTTCATTACAGGTAAATACAGTGATTTTTCCCGATAGCTCGTTAATACAGTAGATCATATTCTTAACAGGATGAAACGTTAAATGCCGTGGACCTGAGCCTGTTTCCAAACGAGTTATGTTTGCTGTATCCTGTTTTAAATAAAAATGGTTTTCATTTTTAAGCGCTTTAAAAGTATAAATACAATCTCTTCCCAAATCTGTAGCATAAATATATTTTTCATCTGGTGAAAAAACGACTGTATGAATATGTGATTGAGGTGAGAAAGTAATATTTTGAGTTAATTCTTCAATATTACCTTTACTGTTCAATGGCAATACGGAAATGTTTCCGCCACTGTAATTTGCTGTTATGAGCGCAGTTTGTTCTCCATTTATATTAATATAACAGGGATCGCCTCCTTCAACCGGCTGACGGTTTATAAAATGCATGTTGCCATTCGTTTTGTCGAAAGCAAACGAGCTTACATAGCCATCGCCTGTTTCATTCACCGAATATACGAACTTTTTATCGGGAGAAACAGCAAGGTAAGAAGGATTAAAAATATCTTTCAAGTCGCTGACATATTCATAATTACCGGTTTGCATATCAAACATATAAATTGAAATACCTGGCGTTGTGCCATCAGAATACGAGCCGACTAATAAATACAATATTTCTTTCTGGCTGCTACATGAAGCAAACAGCACGACAAATGCAATTAAAACAGTAAGTTTTTTCATTATTTTCATTTTGTTAATAATAATCCAGTCCAAACAGCTGCAAATCCAAGTATAATACTTGTCAAAATGTATATAACCAATTGGACGTAATGCCCCGACTGGAACATTTGCATGTTTTCCAGCGAAAAAGTTGAAAAAGTGGTGAATCCGCCGCAAAATCCGGTTATAAGCAATAATCGCATATTCTCATCTAACCAGTTATGTTTCAACGCCAGCCCTGTTAAAATGCCAATCAGCAGGCAACCTGTAATATTTACTGCAAACGTAGCTGCATTAAACGGATAATTACCTGATTTAGCAGTAAAATACGATGCAAGAAAACGCAAGATGCTTCCTGCGCCGCCACCTAATCCAACTAACATTATTTGTTTTATCATAATTTATATCCTTCCTCCAGTTAATACCCTATATATTTTAGGGAATAATTTTTTTAATAATATTCCAATAAACAACGAGATAAAAACACCGAACAATATCATAAGGAAATATCCTAATAAAATATACACGCCATGAGGTGGGATTATTCTTATGTATATTTTTAAAAACTGCGGTATCATTACGCCATGAACGGCATATACTATGAATTGGTATTTTTCCAGCCATGCCAGCACATTATACAGTTTTACATTTTCTATAAAACATCGTGATATTTTAAGAAAAAACAGACATCCAATTATTATGTTAATTTTAGACAATACGGGCATCGTTTTTATGAAAAAATATTCCATAATTATTGTTATACAATAAACTGTAAGCAATTCAAATGTTTTTATCATATCAATATTTTTCATACTAAGATTATATTTTATAACATAATAGCCAAGCATAAAAAACAAAAGCGCCTCCGGTGAAACAATATATATCCTTATGTTATTTACCCATAAAACCAAACAAAAAACAAATGTTCCAAATGGAAACTTATCCACAAGTTTTTTTATGCCAGCAAATAAAACAGTCAGTATAAATAAATCCCGCAAAAACCAGAACTGGTAAACAAACGGGGTATTTTTAAGAACATTATCCGTATTGGAATAATCTCCACAAAAGGCTTTTATCCAATCAAGTAATTCCCATGAAGAAACAAATTTCTCAGGTGAAAAATATTGTTTTGTAAAAGGCAGGATAGAAACAGCGAAATAAAATCCTATTAACAATATATGCCACAGAATATATGGCAATAAAATTGTCCTGCATTTCTTTTTTAGAACTGAAAAATATTTTTGTTCTTTAATATAAAGAAAATATGCAGAAAACATGAAAAAAAGCGGAACGGCTATTGACGTAATAACTCCTATGAGCCTTTGAACATTTAGAACATAATCAGGGATATTCCTTTCTGAAAAAATCTTTGCGGAAATTCCATTATGAATAATTATCACAAAAACAATTAATATAAACCGTAGTGATTTTATTCTTTTTGATAATTCATCATCAATGGGTAAAGATGGAATTGTTGCCTGCTGTCTGTTGCCCGTTGTTGCTACGTACTCCATAATATTTTAAAGTGAAAATTATGGCGCAAAGGTAATAAAAAACACACAGTTAATTACTCCATTTGCTGGAATAAATTTTATTAATGAAGAATTTTCAGCATTGAAGAAGAAAAAATATCATTTATAAATCATTGATTATAAATATTATTGCCAAAAAGTACAAAAAAATTTACAAATAAATTTGGTTTATAAAATAAATTAGTTTACCTTTGCAGTAAATTTAGTTATTAAATAGAATAAAAAATGGATACAAAATTTACAGAAAAAGAAAGTTTGGCAATCATCAGCGAAATGATTGACCGCGCAAGAAACAACAT
>JAIRPX010000015.1 GCA_031256775.1 Dysgonamonadaceae bacterium | reverse complement strand
GATTTATGCTGGTTTGAAGAATTGAAGGATACAGTGCTTTATAAAATGGCGCTGGAACAAATAAAATTAAAAAATTTATGAAACGATACATTATCTTACTGACAGTTTTTGCTTGCATTTCGTTAAACGGATATGCACAAATTGAAAACAGATGGAGAATTCACCTTTCCGGAGGGTCTGGAAAAATGTTTGATAACAAGCCTGAATGTGGAATACAAGGCAGTACGGATGTCCATTTTCTCTTCCATCAAAATTTGGGAATAGGAATGAAATATGCTTTTTTCTCTGTGGAAGGAAATTGGGAACATCAGGAAACTATTAATAGACCGTCGTTACCATCATTGCCGCCATTACCACCAATGTTTGCAAATGTTGAGTATCAGGTCAACCGTTATATTAATTATGTTGGACCATCGTTATATGCAAATGTTCCAATTGTAAAGTCTAAATTGATAATTTCTGCGGTTTTATCTGTGGGTAATACGTATTGCAAAAGTAAAGAAAGCGTTACGATTAAAAATATTCAAAGCAGCGACGAAACAGTAGAATCCGCCGGATCATTCTTCGGCTCATCCGACGGAAATATAGAAATAGTTGATATTGGAGGTTCCACTTCTCCAAATAATAATATTTTTATTCCTGACAATAAACCATTTACAGAAACAGCATTTGGAAGTTACGCTGGAATTGGCGCGGAATATTTTCTCAATAAAAGTATTTCCATTGGCGCCGGTTGCGGTTATTTTAATTCATCCTGTGAAAAGGCAGGAAACTTGTCGCGAATAGATTTTTCTCTGACATTTAACATTTATTTTAATTATAACAAATAATAAAAAGAATATGAAAACTAAATTTTTTTCAATTTTTGTCCTCCTGCTGTTTTGTCTTTCGTTTATATATGGACAAACAGTAATCATTAAAGATGTGAATCAGCCAACCGCAAGACGTATTTCAAGAGCAGAATTGCGTAGCGATTCAATCAAAGAACACTCTGATGTGTTTTTACAAACGTTAGATACGGCTAAAATGGTATCGACGTCAAAAGTTATTATGGCAGCTAAAAATGATTCTGTTAAAAAAACTGCGCTGCCAGATACGCTTAGAGCAAAGACTGTTACAAAACGCTGGGAAAAAACGTTAGAATGAAAAAATTAATTTAATTATGTAATTATGAAACGTGTAATTATATTTATATTCCTGTCTTTTAGCATATTTAGGGAAGGAATTTCGCAAACTGTAACTCAGCCGCTGGTATTTCAAAGTCCGGAAATTTCGTCACTGGTCAAAGAAGTTACTACTCCCGTATCGCTCAGTTCTGGAACAGTGAATGTCGAAATTCCGCTATATACCTTAAATCATGGTGATATAACTGTGCCGATTTCAATGTCGTATGATGCTTCTGGCGTTAAGGTCGACGCTCAACCTGGCTGGGTTGGACAAAACTGGTCGCTCAAAGCGGGCGGCATGATTAGTCGCATAGTCAAAGGCATTCCTGACGAGACTTATGTTGAAGAGGAAACGTTTTTAATGATTGATGGAGATAATCATTATACAAAATATTATCCTGTAGGATTTTTGTATAATGGTAACAAATTAAAAAATACCAACTGGAATACCACCACACAAATTGAAAGCTGGGCAAAAAATGAAAAATGCGAACTGGAAGCCGACGAATTTATTTTTAATTTTTGTGGACATACCGGTAAATTCTATGCTAATGAAGATGGTAATATCGTTTGTACCGATAAAAGATATAAGATTAATGCGATAATTTATCTGAATATTCCTATGTATGATGGCAGAGTTGCAATGAATGTTAATAAGCCAGAATCGTTCACTTATTATAAAAATAATATGATGGTGGATTTAAATGGTAGATATATTGGCGGATTTGTTAGATGGCGGGTTTCTAAAATTATGGGATTTTGTATCACAGCCCCTGATGGAATCAAGTATTATTTTGGGATGTATAACAAGGCTGAAGATGATGCACTGGATATTTACAGCGACATGTTTCGCGAAACAGAAATAACCGCCGATTTTTTCAGTCAGTTTTTTGAAGAAAATTTTTCATCATGGTATTTGGAAAGAATTGTATCTCCTCTGGGCAATACTGTTGAATTTAAATATGAAATAGGCGCTCCAACAGTCAGCTATGCAAGCATTTACAGCGTAAGCAGCATGTCGGGATCTGCGCCTTCTGGATTAGGATGGTTTTTTGGAGGAAACGTTTCGGCAAGCAATTTTTATGCAGGTCAAAATCTGTCAGGTAAACTTATCAGACCTGTTTTTCTTACAGAGATAAAAACACCTAACGAATTAATCAAATTTTCAAGATCAAATTCAAATACACTGCGATATAACTACGGTTTTATTCAAACTCATTTGGAATCAACAGCCGATAATTATGATCCGAATATTTTTATTCCTGTATATGAAGGACAGTTACCCATCGCCTATTACGTGAAAATTGGAGTTTATATTTATAAAATTATAGATTATACTTTATTAAAAACTGCCAAACTGGATGAAATATCAGTTAAATCACTAAATTCCAACGAAATAGTAAAAAAATACCAATTAAATTATAATGAAAGTAGCGATAAAAGGTTGCAGCTTTTATCTGTTAATGAAAAAGCTGACGAGCAGTCGTCTCTTTTCACTACTTTCAGTTATAACTCCACACAACTACCAGGATTTTTAGACATAAGAAACGACCATTGGGGATATTATAATGATAAGATGGCTAAAGTGGATTATCAATCAGCCACCAGCATGACAAACTATTATAACCTTAGAGAGCCGGATTCGAAATATACAAAAGCAGGTATTTTGGAAAATATAACTTATCCAACAGGCGGTACGAAAAAATTAATATATGAAGCCAACAGGTATAATCGTGTAATAAAGCGAGATACAAATAGCGGAGCTTTGTCGTTACAATACTGTACGGAAAAAAACGGTGGGGGACTGCGAGTTAAGGAAATTATAGAAACCAATGGTTTAACTGAATATTCCAAGAAATATACCTACTCACAGGGCATATTAAATGGCGAAATTCAATATTATTGGAGTAATTATCAGGGAAAACTGTTAAACGGAAATACATATAATGCCTCTCGATTCTTGACTACATCGTTATTACCGGTTTCCAACAACTCGGACGGAGGCAGTGTGAGCTATTCAAATGTTGCAGAATATAATAGCGGTAACGGTCATATTGAATATATTTTCAGCAATCACGATAATACTCTGGACGAAAACAGCGTAAGTATAGATTTGCAAAAATCGCCATACTCGCCACTGTCCAGCAAGGTTATGGAAAGAGGTAAACTGTTGGAGACACGCACATATAAGAACGGAAATCCGTCGCCAATAAAAAAAGAAACTTATCAGTATGCTGTCCTCAATAATAATCTCGAATATATCAAGTCTGTTTATTTGCGACGACTGGTTCTGTTTGGCGACGACAAAATTAATGCAGTAGAAGGATCGGCTTATAAAACGTATATTTATCCGTATAATGTGGAAAGTAAAACGGAATATTTTACTTATAGCGACAGTCAAACGCTGCAAAATAAGTATACATGGACATACGATTCATATAATCAGGTAACAAGCTATACCAATTCAAACAACAGCAATAATCATAAGGAACTATTCAAATATCCAACGGATTATACTGATGCAATATACTTGTCAATGGCTGCAAAAAATATTTTTTCGCCAGTTGTTGAGAAAATAACGACCGTAAAAAATGGAGTTGAAACAGAGCGAGTTAAAACAAACTATAAAACTTATGGCGAACTAATTTTGCCTTCTTCAATACAGTATTCGTTCTCCGGCGCTAACAATTACATAACATCTACTACCTTCGACAGTTACAGTTCAAAAGGTAATCTTGTCGAAAGTACAGATAAAAACGGTATAAAAACGACTTATTTGTGGGGCTACAACCATCAATACCCCATTGCTGAAATTAAAAATGCTACTTACAGCCAGGTGAAGAATATTTTGGGACAAACATTAATAGACCGTGTTGCCGGTGCAAATTTGCCTGCAAGCGCCGACATGACGGCTATCAATAATTTACGTTCCAATACGAATCTTCCCAACGCCCAAGTAACCACTTACACCTACCGCCCCCTTGTCGGCATGACCTCCAAAACCGACCCTGACGGCGTTAAAACAACTTACGAATACGACGCTTTCGGTCGCCTGCAATATGTTAAAGACGAAAACGACAACGTTATTGAAAATTACAAATACAATTATAAACAGTAAAAGTATATGAAAACACTTATTTTATCGGTATTTATGCTGCTTCCTGTTGCGGGATTTGCGCAAATTTCCCTGCAAAAGGAACTTAATATGTTT
>JAIRPX010000331.1 GCA_031256775.1 Dysgonamonadaceae bacterium | reverse complement strand
ACCCTTCGCAGACAGAGGCGATTACCGGCAATAAAATGTTTTTTTTTACTGCAAAGAAGGGAAAAACAGAAAAATTTAATGGTTTTGAAAAAATATTAATACATAAATATTATAAATTTATCTAATATGAAAAGAAAAATTTTAAAATTTGCAGCCATTGCGCTGCTGCTGGCAGGAACAGTGATTGCCTGCAATGAAAAAGGCAATACTGATGCCGAGAATATTGGTGTCGAGGACATTCCAAAGTTACAAGGTACGAAATGGAAACTCGAATGTATTGTAAATGAACAGACTGGCTCAATACAAACGCTTGAGCCGACCGATTGCGGACAATGCTATACATTAGAGTTTGAAACTGACACAACAGGAACAGGATATTCAACATCTAATATTCTATCTATTAATCTAAATCGCTCGCCATATCTGTGTACAGAAATAGAAATCGGTGAAATGGGCGATGGAGACTTGTTTTTTGATATTTTAATGCTTACTGCCCGTTATGAGTATGACAGTGAGAATATTAAATTGAAATTTTTCTATCGAAAAGAAGGGAAAAACTATTATTTACTTTTCAAAAATTCAGTACTTATAGACATGCCTGACATTGATTTCAGTAATATCGAAAATTTGTATGCACAGCCACTACCGGTTATTCAGAAGGCCGTGCAGGGAAAGTGGAAAGTATATCAAATAGCTTTAGATGGCTTTTGGTACAATGTATCCTATCCCGAAAATTTGTATATTGAGTTTAAAGACAATTATTATGTTTATTGGGAATACGGTGGAAAACCGGACACAGTGTATTTCGCATGGAAGAAGACGGCAATAGAAAACTGGCGAAATCCACTGAAAGGACATATTACGTATGTCATGTGGAAAGGGAAGCCGGAAGATGACTATGCTGATAACTGGTATTTTTATAATATACTCAATGATACATTAAATTTTGAAGGATATATGGATCCTGTTTATTATCGCGTTGCAAAAGTTAAATAAATAAAAATAATTAACAGTATGAAAGTAACAGTTTTTATGAAGATGACAGTCCTGCTGTTATGTGCAGGTGCTACAAGTGTTTTTGGTCAATCCAAAATTCAGAAAGAGAAAGATGCAAAAGATCACGTGTCTTTTGCTAAAATCACAAAGGACACAACGCTCAGGCTAAAAGATGCACCCAAGCTGCTGAAAGAACTTCAGCCCGATATGAAAGCAGCAGATGAATGGAAATCATCAGTAAAACGTCAGGCTATCACGGAAAGTAACGGTTATAAACATCAATTTTACCAGCAATATCACAAAGGCATTAAGGTGGAAGGCGGAGAATTTAGCGTTCATGCCATAAACGATAGTATTGAATTGGTACTTGGAAACTTTGAACCGATAGGAGATATAAATATTCAAGCAAAACTTTCAGAAGACAATGCCTTACAATCGGCATTGAATCATATCGGAGCAGAAGTATATAAGTGGCAGATACCGGAAGAAGAAAAATGACTTAAAGATAATTTTAACGAAAGCTATGTACCGAAAGGAGAATTGGTAATTGTAAAGGATATACTAAAAACAGACAGTATTTACCGTTTAGCATACAAATTTGATATTTATGCTCACAAGCCGTTAAGTAGAAATTATATCTGGATAGATGCTATAACCGGCGAAGTAATTAATATCGAATCGCGTATTCATTTCAGTAATGCAACCGGAACAGCAGCTACCCGTTACAGCGGTACAAGAACCATTATGACAGATTCCTATAACGGCAGTTACAGACTTCGGGAATCTCGCAACGGCGTTAATATTTCTACATTCAATATGAATCATGGTATTACTTTCGGTAATGCCATTGATTTCACAGACAGTAACAATAACTGGACGGCAGCCGAATTTCATAACGCAAATAAAGATGATGCAGCATTGGATGTACATTGGGGAACTGAAATGACTTATGACTATTTTAAGAACATGCACAATAGAAATAGTTGGAACGGAAATGGAGGAGCTTTGCTGAGTTATGTTAATTATGGTAGTGGATATGAAAACGCATCTTGGGATGGACAACGTATGAAATATGGCGATGGCAGTACAGATGCTTATGTTTGTTTAGATATCGTCGCTCATGAAATTGGACATGCAGTATGTGACGCTACAGCAAATCTTGTGTATTCAGGAGAATCCGGCGCCATTAACGAGAGTTTAAGCGATATTTGGGGCGCCTGCGTGGAAAATTGGGCAACAACAGGCAAACAGACATGGCTTTGTGGAGAAGATTTGGTATCTGCTGCTCGCAGTTTGTCAAATCCTAATACGTATTGGCAATCGGATACCTATGGAGGTACGTATTGGTTTGCTCAAAACGGTTGCATACCAAATGGTAACAACGATTGGTGTGGCGTTCACACCAACAGCGGCGTAGGCAATTTCTGGTTTTACCTGCTGTCGCAGGGTGGCTCGGGAACGAATGACTGGTATAATACTTATAATATTACGGGTATTGGCATTGAAAAAGCTGCAAAAATAGTTTACAAAGCAGAAACATCTTACCTCACTTCTTCTGCAAACTATGCCCAGTTCAGAAATGCAACAATTTCAGCAGCAACTTACTATTCTGGCGAAAATTCAAATGAAGTTATTGCTGTAACCAATGCATGGCATGCAGTGGGCGTAAAGCCTCCGCCAGTAATTTCCGGTCCATCTCAGGTCTGTTCCTCCGGTGCGACATTCATCGTCAGTAACGATTATAACGAACCAGCCGGAGTTGTTGTGTGGACTTGCAGCTCCAACCTCCAATTAGTGTATTATAATTGCAGTTATGCGACATTTAAATCAACAGGGAACGGACCTGCATGGGTACGGGCAACGGTAAACGGGATTCAAACAGAACAGTTCAACACTTATGCGATAAAGTCTGACATATCTGTATCATGGGGACAATACATGAACGGCACCTACAGAGCCTCAATATCCGTTCCATCGGGACTTAATGTCTGGGAATACAACTGGAATGTCGGCAACGGCTGGATTTTCAGCCAATATCCCGGAAACAACGGCGGTTATTCTCCTTACAAGGCAGTAATCATTACGCCGCCGTCACTTCCAGCCTCACTGCCCCATTCTGTTACCGCATACGTTTTAAGCTCATATTGTTTAAGCTCGTACACGTTTAATATTACCGGCAACTCGTCAAGCATGACGGCATACGCCTCTCCAAATCCTGTTTCCGACATTCTGAACATCGAATTTGCCGCTGTTGAAACTGTATTGCAAACTCCTGAAGAAGCGTCAGCAGAACCCGTTGAAATACAGTCTGACCAGTCAGCAGTTCCGGTAAAAACACGTGTTTTACATACGGAAACATCTGCTACAAATGCAAAAATACTTCAAAAACGCGAGGCAAAACTGTATAATCAAAGCGGAAGTCAGGTTCGCAGTATGACATTTACTGGCGATAAAACGCAATTAAATGTTTCAGACCTACCTGCTGGAATTTATTATCTGCATATTTACGACGGTGTGAACGAAAAACCGGAAATACGGCAGATTATTGTACAGCATTAACTAATTGAAAATTGATTTATATAAGTCTAAAATTAAAACTGATGTCTCATATCCGGTAAGCAAAATACCGGATATGGGTTGTCGGTTTTATCTAACCGCTATAATACAGTGCAAAAAAAAAAAATATATATAGGGTATTATAATAGCGGTTTAGTATATAAGGTTATTAACTTCCTTAATTATAAGGAGTATAACCTTAGCGATGTGATAATTTGATTTGATTTGTACCCTTTTGAAAACAGCAGTTTCAGGCTATTGCTTCTGTAACGGATATTTCTTTGTCTTGCAGAAAAAATCAAATTCAATGACTTTTATATTACTTATGCGAATCAGAAGTAAAAATGTCCTTACAGGGCGTGTATATTCTCAAATAAACTGCTTTAAAACAGCGTTTTATACTTTTATTTTGTTTTATGGGGTACGATTTGGGGCGGATTTTCAAGCCGTTTTTGACTGCATCTGTCCTGCCCA
>JAIRPX010000147.1 GCA_031256775.1 Dysgonamonadaceae bacterium | reverse complement strand
AAAACGGTTGTAATCGTGGCTCACCGCCTTTCAACTGTCCAGAACGCAGACAAAATTGTGGTGATGGACGGCGGCGTAATTGTAGAGGAAGGTACGCACGCGGAACTTACCGAAAAACGGGGAATGTATTATAACCTGGTGAAAAATCAGCTGGAACTGGGGAATTGACGAGACACGGGGAACAATGAAAGATAAACGGAAAAAATGTGTATCTTTGTGTTTATTTTCAGTGAATAATTATAATATATTAATTATTATGGAAAGAATTTTTTATAACCTTGATAAACAACAAATATGTCTATTTTCCATCAAAGCGAATAGAAGTTCGTTGAATGTTATATCCGGCAAAATAGCCAACACCGCCATTGGAAATATTAGTCGTAATGTTGGAAGCTGGTCCGCCGAACATTGGATTTTCGCCACCCATCTCTTTCCTGCATTGTGAAATAAAATCGAAATAACCTTTGGAAATCAGACTGATAGATGCTTCTATCAGGTCGCCCTGTTGCAGGTAAATGCTTCTTTTTTGATTTTCGGGCGAATCTTTTTCTTTTTCCGAAATATCGTCGAAACGGAATAAACTTGCTTTAACCTGTTGGTTCTTAATCAATTCATCGCTGGAAATCCCAACGTTAGATATTTTTGCTGTTAACAGCGAATCATTATGGAAAATATTAACTGCCATATAGTTTTTGTCGCCAACAGGATCTTGAAAATACGCATATAAAATATGACTTTTATGCCCCATCAAATCTATCGGTTCAATAACAATAGAATCAACTACTACTGATGGAAGAATTGTGGTTGAAGCTTCGTACCTGTCGAGCTTGCTGTCGCCGTTAAAATCCATTGTTACGGACAGCTTGTATTCTGTTCCAACACATGCGGCAAAAGCATTCTCCGAAACATACAAACCTGGTATGGTGTCGTATTTTTCGATAAATTTAAAAAACTTATTATCAGATGATTGCACTATTACTTCGGCATTGGAAATACCAACATTGGGTTTGTTGTCGAAATAAGATGATGAACGGGTAATCATCAATTCCTGATGTTCGAATTTGTTGGTCAGCAGTCCGTAAATAACCGGAACTGGTGGCGAATCGTTTGTATGTATCGTGAATGGCTCTGTACATCCGAAGCATATAAGCAATATTACAGCTATTATACATGCGCGCAATTTGTTACTGTTATTCATCTTTTTTTAAAATTTAAAATTATACGTTATTGAAGGTACAATTCCAAACAAATACATCATTTCGGCGTATGGAATGCCTGTATCTTTATTTTGTTCAAGATAAATTGTCCAAGGGTTTTTGCGGTTATAGGCATTGTAAATTGAAAAATTCCATTCACCGTGCAACCATTTTTTTGAATTTGGATTTGGAATATAATTTAATGACAAATCAAGTCGGTCATAATTCGGTTTACGGTATTCATTCCGTCCTGAATAAATGGGAAAATATTCGTCGCCAACACCAAAACGTCCTGTTGGATAGGTTGTTGGCGTGCCTGTCGCAAATACCCAAACTGCCGAAAAATTCAGTTTCTTAGAAAAATTGTAATTAACGACAATATTAATTGCGTGGGTTTTATCAAAAGGAGCAAGATAGGTTTTTCCATTATTCACTTCCGGTATAGTGCGCTCTGAACGCGAAAGAGTGTAATTGGCAAAACCTGTCAGTCGTCCCGTATTTTTCCGAAACATCAGTTCAACGCCGTAAGCCTTTCCCGTTCCTGTTCGTATTTCTTCTTCCAAATGCGGATTCATCAGCAAGTCGGAATGTTCGCGAAAATCAATAATGTTTTTTAAATCTTTGTAATATAGTTCAACCGACATTTCGTATTTATCCCTTTCAAAATTATGGAAATAACCTGTTGAAAACAAATTTGCCTGCTGTGGTTTGATTTCAGAATTTGCCGAAAACCAAATATCCAAAGGTGAGGAAGACGCCGAATTGCTTGCAAGTTGCATGTATTGCACATTGTGAGAATAATTGGCTTTGACAGACGATTCATCCGTCAATTTGTAGACAGCGCCAATGCCAGGCTCGCAAGAAGTATAGATATTGTGTGCAGAGCCGATATTTTGGAATGCCGAAAAACGCAGTCCATATTGCAATGACCATTTTTCCAACAGTTTTTGCTCATTAGAAAGATAAACGCCATATTCCAAAGCTTTGCTCTGCGGCATTGTAATTATGGTATCATTTTGGAACATGCCTCCAATATCAATTTTTCCCTGATTAAAATTGTGATGAATAACTGATGCTCCGTAACTGATTTTCCACATATCATTGAGCAGAAGGCGGAAATCGGCACGAACTGTCATGTCGCGTATTCCTGAGCGCCAATCAACCTTCATGCTTTCCAAATTTGAGCCGAGCCGGTAAATATAATCGCTGAAATGACCGCTGAATTTTCCAAAATGCTTTTCCGAAAAAACATGGTTCCACGTAAGCGATGCTGCTGTATTTCCATATTTAAAGCTACCGATGTTTACGCCCATATTATCCAAGCCATTGTAGATGCTGAAATCAATTTTGTCTTTACTCGAAAAACGATGACTGAATTTTCCGTTTAAATCATAAAAATAAAGCGTTGCATCTTTCAAATCTTCATTGGAAGCAAAAACGAGGAATAAATCGGCATAAGTGCGACGGGCAGCAGCTACCCACGACGTTTTTTCACCCAATGATCCTTCAACCATCAAACGGCTTGAAATCAATCCTATACCGCCTGTTCCCTGAACTTTTTCAGGTGCATTGTCAATTGTATTTACTTCCAGAAGCGACGATAACCGTCCTCCATGCCGAAATGGAAAATTACCTTTATACAACTCTATCCCGCTGATAACATCGTTGTTAAATGCTGAAAAAAATCCCATCTGATGAATAGGGTTATAAATCGTGGTATTGTCGAGAACAATCAGATTCTGGTCGGGAGAGCCTCCACGCACGCTGAATCCTGTGCTTGTTTCGGAAATCGACTGTACGCCCGGCAGGAGCTGCAAACTTTTCAAAATATCTACTTCGCCCATCATGGCAGGCAAACTGCGTATTTCGGTAATACTCATTTTTTCCATTCCCATAGTTGGATTGGTCACATTTTCATCTTTCCGGCGGGAAGTAACAACAACTTCTTCCAGATCAACTTGCTTATTCTTTATTTTAGGTAGTGAATCGGCGACTGTATCTGCCATTATTTGATTCGTAATCAGTGATAAACAGAAAAACGCCAAAAACATAAAGCCTGTATTTTGCCTCATAATTATTGTGCAATAAGGCAACAAAGATAGTTGTTTTTATTGTTAAAATGTGCAAGGTAATACAAGTGATAGCTAAAATAAGAGTTTGTATCATAAAATATTTCAAGCGATTTTTCGTTGTTAGTTATAAACAGTCTAAAAAGAAGAGTGAGCAAGCTTTACAAACACATACATGGAATTACTTTGTATCGGAAATTTCGTTACAGGAAAGGATATGGAGTTCATTCTCCTTTTATTTATTCTTTTATAACAAAGGTAGTTGAAGAAAAACATTCATTCTACGTTTTTGATGAAATTGAAAAATTCAGGAAAAAAATGATTGCCGACAACGGCTTGTTAAGCGATTTGACTTTAAAAGAAACACAGCACCGCAATTATGGCGCTTTATTGTTTAGAATAGTAAACTTTTTCAGGTGCAGTTGTGTTATACAGTTTGGAGGTTCAACCGGAATTATGAGTCTCTATTTAACTGCGGCTTTGCATGGTCACGGCTGTTGTTATGTATTTGAAAAACGTAAGGGAGTGTCGTGTATGGTAAAAAATTTCTTGAAAGATCATTCTAAGAACAATTTGCAAATTATTGAAACAGAGTATGCAAACGCACAGGATATTTTATCTTACGGCGCTGTTTCAGCCGATTTGATATTTATCAACAAACGTTCATTGGAATTTTCGGAAGCCGAAAAAATATTTTCCAGTTGCTTGTCGCTCGCTGGTAAAAAAACCATACTAATTATTGATCATATAAACGTTGACAAAGAAATGAAAGATCTGTGGCAAAAGATAAAGAATCATCCTAAATCGCAGGCAACTCTTGATCTTTATGCACTTGGAATAGTTTTTTTTGACAATAATCTTCCTAAAAAACATTATATAACATATTTCAATTATGGAAAAAAGCAAAATATACACAAGAACAGGAGACGAAGGTTTAACTTCATTAGTTGGCGGAAAAAGAGTTTCAAAAACAAACATTCGCATTGACGCTTATGGTACGGTAGATGAATTAAATTCGTTTATCGCCTGCCTGATTGATGAATTGGATAATCACGACGACAGGCGCTTCCTGCAGCGAATACAATTGAACCTCTTCAATATTGGAGGGTATCTTGCAAGCGAAGAATGTAATACTAAATGTTCCGTTTTTCCGGAGGAGGTTGTCGCCATTGAAAATGAGATAGATAAAATTGATCATCTGCTGCCTCCGCTTAAATATTTTATCTTACCAGGAGGATGCAGGAAAAATTCTTTGGCTCACGTTTGCCGGACAATTTGCCGTAGAATGGAACGTCTTATTTATAAGATAGATGAGCATGAAAAAGTTGACGCTACAGTATGCAAATACATTAACAGATTGTCTGATTTTTTCTTCCTGTTTGCACGAAAACAAAATTTTATCAATAATATAGAAGAAATTATTTGGAAAAATCCTTGTAAATAGCATATAATTTTCTACTTTTGCCGAAAATTTAAAAATCAATCCTGATAATTCATAAAGTTATGTATTGGACATTAGAATTAGCTTCAAAATTGGAAGATGCGCCATGGCCGGCTACAAAAGATGAGTTGATAGATTTTGCTCTACGCTCCGGAGCGCCGCTGGAAGTAATTGAAAATCTTCAAGAAATGGAAGATGAAGGTGAAATATACGAATGTATTGAGGATATTTGGCCTGATTATCCAAGCAAGGAAGATTTCTTCTTCAATGAAGAGGAATATTAGTAGGAAGCATTAAATAATTGGTGAGGCTATCTTTAAGTATTTTGTCATTACGTGGGTGCTGCCCAACCCGCAATCTTTTATATGCCGATTTTCGTCGTGCAGGATATGATAGATACAAGTTCGCTATGACTGGCTTTTGAGACAGCTTCATCGCTATTTTTTGTATGGACTTTATGCAGATAAGCCATTAAAACTCGTACCGATGCACGCAGATGACGCAGATAAAACGCGGATTTTAGCAGATAAAAAATACATCTGCGAAAATCATTCCAATCTGCGTGCCATAAAAGATAATGAAAAACCATTCGCAATCCTCAATTCGTGGAAATGAGCTTAGAAAAAAGGATAAGTTGTGTGCAAATAAAAAATCAGACAGCCTTGTATTACTACTTAACTCTCTGACTTTCAACCGTCGAGGTAGCGGGATTCGAACCCACGACCCCCTGCTCCCAAAGCAGGTGCGCTAACCGGACTGCGCTACACCTCGTTTTCAGGGCAGCAAAGGTAGCGTTTTTTTCCCAATCTAAAAAATATTTCATAGAAAATTTGTCAAATGCAATATTAAATAATTCTTTTGTGTAATTTTGCAGTTTATTTTTAAGAGATAAATTGATTTTATGTATAGAACAAACACTTGTGGAGAACTCCGCCTTGAAAATCTGGGACAAAATGTTATCTTGTCCGGGTGGATACAGAAAGTACGAAAATTCGGCGGAATGATTTTTGTTGATTTACGCGACCGTTACGGGATTACTCAATTAGTTTTTAATCAGGAAATTAATCCTCAATTGCGTGACGAGGCGGAACAACTGGGACGGGAATGGGTAGTGCAAATTCAGGGAACTGTTTCTGAACGTTCCAATAAAAACCCGAATATTCCTACCGGAGATATCGAAATAACAGTTTCGATGCTTAATATTCTGAACGTTTCTCAAACGCCTCCATTTACCATTGAAAATGAATCGGATGGCGGCGACGATTTGAGAATGAAATATCGCTATCTTGATCTGCGTCGCGCACCGGTACGCTCAAACCTGGAACTGCGTCATAAAATGGCTTTCGCTACACGCAGTTATCTGAATGAAAGGAATTTCCTGGAAGTGGAAACGCCTGTTTTGATTGGTTCTACCCCCGAAGGTGCGCGCGATTTTATCGTCCCTTCCCGCATGAACCCCGGCGAGTTTTACGCTCTTCCCCAATCGCCTCAATTGTTCAAGCAATTGCTGATGGTTTCCGGTTTTGACCGCTATTTCCAGATAGTTAAATGTTTCCGCGACGAAGATCTTCGTGCCGACCGTCAGCCGGAATTTACGCAAATTGACTGCGAAATGTCGTTTGTAGAACAGGATGATATATTGGATGTATTTGAAGGACTTACCCGACATTTGTTCAAAACTGTCAAAGGAATTGATTTGCCTGCTTTCCCGCGCATGTCATACGCCGACGCTATGCGCCTGTACGGTTCTGACAAACCTGATACACGCTTTGGAATGTCTTTTGTGGAAATTAAAGATCTAACGGAAGGAAAAGGTTTTGGCGTTTTCGATAATGCAGAATATGTAGGCGCTATATGTGCAGAAGGTTGCGCTGCTTACACTCGCAAACAGTTAGACGAATTAACCGATTTTGTAAAACGTCCGCAGATAGGAGCAGCCGGATTGATTTATGTTCGCTGTGAAGCAGATGGAAACATGAAATCTTCTGTCGATAAATTTTATTCTCCCGAAGATTTGAAAAAATGGGCTGAACGGGCAAACGCCAAACCTGGCGATCTGCTATTAATCCTTTCTGGGAAAACAGAAAAAACGCAAAAGCAACTGAACGAGCTTCGCTTGGAAATGGGATCCCGACTGGGATTGCGCAGTAAGACTCAATACAATTGCCTTTGGGTGGTTGATTTTCCTTTGCTGGAATACGATGAAGAATTAAATCGCTATTTTGCCAAGCATCATCCATTTACCAGTCCTAAACCGGAAGACGTCGCTCTTTTGGATTCCCGTCCGGAAAGTGTTCGCGCAAATGCTTACGATTTGGTAATCAATGGCGTGGAAATCGGCGGAGGATCTATTCGTATCCATAACAGCGAATTGCAGAAAAAAATGTTTTCAATACTTGGCTTCAGTGAAGAACAGGCTCAGGCTCAATTTGGGTTTCTAATGAACGCATTCAAGTATGGCGCGCCTCCTCATGGCGGAATAGCTTTTGGATTAGACCGGTTTGTGTCGATTTTTGCCGGTTTGGATTCTATCCGGGACTGTATTGCTTTCCCAAAAAACAATTCCGGCAGAGATGTGATGATCGATGCTCCTGCAAAAGTTGCACAAGAGCAGCTGGATGAATTGCATTTGAAAATTAATTCCGTAGGATGAACTTTCAACTGCAGCATGTTGATAATCTTTCCAACGCGCGCGCCGGATTAATTCAGACGGATCACGGCGCTATTGAAACGCCAATTTTCATGCCTGTTGGGACGCAAGGAACAGTGAAAGCGGTGCATTTCAGCGAATTGGCAAATGATATTAAAGCTGAAATTATTCTTGGTAACACCTATCATCTCTATTTGCGTCCCGGCATTGAAATTCTGGAGCAGGCTGGAGGATTGCATAAATTCAACGGATGGAATAAGCCCATATTGACTGACAGCGGCGGTTTCCAGGTTTTTTCATTGTCTGAAAACAGGAAATTAACAGAAAATGGCGCTGAATTTCGTTCCCATATCGACGGTTCGAAGCATTTTTTTACGCCCGAAAAAGCTATTGATATTCAGCGGAGTATTGGCGCAGATATTATCATGGCTTTCGATGAATGTACGCCCGGTAATGCCGATTACAATTATGCAAAAAAATCGCTTGAATTGACTGAGCGCTGGTTAGATCGTTGTGTCAGACGGTTTAACGAAACGGACGGGAAATATGGTTACAGGCAAACTTTATTTCCTATAGTGCAGGGTTGCGTTTATCCTGATTTGCGGCGGAAAGCAGCAGAAAACGTTGCATCCAAAAATGCAGACGGAAACGCTATCGGAGGATTGGCAGTTGGAGAGCCAACCGAAAAAATGTATGAAATGATCGAAACGGTCAACGAAATACTCCCAAAAGATAAACCGCGCTATCTGATGGGAGTTGGAACGCCCGCCAATTTGCTTGAAGCCATTGAACGTGGTGTTGATATGTTCGACTGTATCATGCCTACACGCAACGGTAGAAACGGACAACTGTTTACCAAAGAAGGAATTATGAATATGCGTAACAAAAAATGGGAAAACGATTTCAGCCTTTTGGAAGAAAATGGAGCAGCCTCTGTCGATAATTTTCATTCAAAAGCTTATCTTCGACACCTGTTTATGACAAATGAAATTCTGGCTCTGCAAATCGCGTCAATTCATAATCTGGCGTTTTATATCCGTTTAGTGAAAGAAGCGCGGAAACATATTATGGAAGGGGATTTCACCTTGTGGAAATCGTCTGTCATACGGCAAATTCAAAATAAAATATAATGGACAGATGAAAATATTAAAAATAACAGACGTTTATGTCATCAGGAAATTTCTTGGTACTTATTTCTTTACAGTTCTGCTGTTTATTGCAATAGTCGCCATTATTGATTTTAATGTTAAAGTTGATGATTTTATAACGAAATCAGTGCCTACAAGCGCCATTGTTTTTGATTATTATCTAAATTTCACCGCGTATGTCATTAACCTGATAAGTCCTTTGCTGATATTTATAGCCGTCATTTTCTTCACGTCAAAATTAGCTGATAATTCGGAAATTATAGCCATATTGTCAAGTGGAATCAGTTTAAACAGGTTAATGCGCCCTTATATTATATCTGCCACTCTGGTAGCAATAATGAACTTTCTTTTAAGCAGTTACGTTATTCCGCCAGGCAATATTATCCGTATTGATTTTGAAAATAAATATATAAGAGACAGGCGGGTCATTTACTCCGCTAATATACAATTGGAAGTGGAACCTGGAGTTACTGCATATTTTGACCGTTTCGACAGCGATAATAATACAGGTTATCGCTTTTCATTAGACAAGTTTAACGATAAAGAACTTGTTTCGCGCATGATTGCTAAAACGATCATCTATGATTCTGCTTATCACTGGACTGCAAAGAATTACATAATTCGCGATTTTGTGGGAATGAAAGAGAAAATAACTAAGGGCGATGTAATTGACACGACGCTTACAATTGTTCCATCCGATTTCATGATTTCGGCAAACGATTTTGAACAGATGACAACAACTCAACTGAAAAACTATATAGCCCGTCAGAAGAAAAGGGGAATAGGGAATATCCAACTTTTTGAAATAGAATATCATAAACGATATGCTATACCTTTTGCTTCTTTTATTCTTACTATAATTGGCGTTTCTGTCAGTTCTCGAAAAGTGAAAGGCGGAATGGGACTGAACATTGGAATCGGCTTTCTTTTAAGTTTTTCATATATTCTGTTTTTGCAAATATCGTCGTCGCTTGCCGTTAATGGAATAGTCAATGCCTTGATTGCTGCATGGATACCTAATCTTTTATATACAGTTATTGCAGCTTTGCTTTATAGAAAAGCGCCACGATAAACTATGGCTCAGGTTTTCTATAACGTCATTGCTAATGCGAAATCTGAAGCAATCCTGTGACGATGAACGATACACGGGACACAATGAATTTGCTGGCGCGAAAGCACTAAAGCCGCGCCAGCAAATAGTTTTTAGCTTTCAGTATACTGGATTGTTTCGCTATCGCTTGCAATGACGTTGCATAAAGTATATTTTATGCTTTTTTAAGTATTGGAAAAGCAAATATTGCTTTGTACATTCCCCGCAAAGAAGGAATCGGCTTTTTTACCCCGATTTTGAAGCGTGAAGCAGCAATGGCTATCAAGACAATAACTCCAAATAATACGCTCCAACCGAATAATTCCTGCAAAGTTGCAACGAATGCCTCTGTGTTGATTGAATATACGTTTGCCGCCGACAATTGAATAGC
>JAIRPX010000140.1 GCA_031256775.1 Dysgonamonadaceae bacterium | reverse complement strand
AAAACGGTTGTAATCGTGGCTCACCGCCTTTCAACTGTCCAGAACGCAGACAAAATTGTGGTGATGGACGGCGGCGTAATTGTAGAGGAAGGTACGCACGCGGAACTTACCGAAAAACGTGGAATGTATTATAACCTGGTGAAAAATCAGCTGGAACTGGGGAATTGACGAGACAAGGGGAACAATGAAAGACAAACGGAAAAAATGTGTATCTTTGTGTTTATTTTCAGTGAATAATTATAATATATTAATTATTATGGAAAGAATTATACTCTGCACAGCATTGTTTTGTGCAACGTCATTGCGAAGGCTAAGCCTGAATCAATCCAGTATTATATTTATTTACAACAGGATTGCTTCGCTAATGCTCGCAATGACGTTATACAAAATTAAACAGCGTAAAGTATAATCAAACATTCATGCTTTCGCGCTAAAAATATAATATGAAAAAAGAAGAAAATGACATCGAACTTCGCAGCGAAGAATTTCAGGAAGTACTTTCGGCAGTTCCTTCATGGATTCTGCGTTGGGGCATTATGCTGATATTTATTATACTTGCAGGGCTTTTGACAGGCGCCTGGCTTTTCAAATATCCCGACGTGGTTAATGCTCCTATTACAGTCACTACCGAAAACCTGCCTTTTGACGTAGTTGCAAAAACTTCCGGCAGGATCGACACACTTTTTGTTGTTGAAAAACAGCAGGTTAGTAAGAATCAACTTCTTGGCGTCCTGGAAAATACGGCGCGGTGGAAAGATGTAACTGAGCTTGAGGCAATGATTGAAAAGCGCGAAGTTGCAAAAGTGGAGAATCGTGTTTTAGGTGAGCTGCAGCCTTCCTTTTCCACATTTCAGAAAGCCGCCGAAGATCTTGATTTTTTCCTTTCCGCCGACTACCACAACAAAAAAATCGAAGTCGTTGCACGTCAAAAAAATGTTCAGCAAAATATTTTGAATCAGAGTATTAAGCAGCTTTCACTGTCGAAAAAGCAACTCGAAACGGCAGAAAAACAGTTTATGGCAGATTCGGCGCTTTATGAAAAAAGCGTTGTCTCGGCTTTTGATTTTGAAACGGCAAAAAACGCTTTTCTACAGGCGCGTCAGACTTACGAAAGCGCTCATACGGGTATTGAAAATCAGCGTCTTGCCCTTTTGCAGTATGATCAGCAGATTTTTGATCTGCAACAGCAGCGCAGCGAACAGCTGGCGGTTTTAAATCTTGCCTTTAATAATGCCCTTGACAATTTTAAGGCACAGATAAAGACCTTTAAACAAACATACTTTCTTGTCAGCCAGATTGACGGCATGGCAACTTTTACTCGCTATTATCAGCATAACCAGAATGTTACGGCAGGGCAAAGCGTTCTTGCCATTGTGCCTGAGGGAAAACAGCGAATTATCGGAAAAATTTCCCTGCCTCCCGCCCGTGCAGGAAAAGTGCGCGAGGGACAGACTGTAAATATTAAATTCGATGATTTTCCATATCAGGAATATGGTATGGTAAAAGCGCCGATTAGCGATATTGCGCTTGTGCCTGTGATCGAAAACGGGGCAAGAAGCTATATTCTTGAAGTACAGCTGCCCGACAGCCTGACAACTACCTACAAAAAATCCCTGACTTTCCGCCAGCAAATGAGCGGCACAGCAGAAATAATAACAGAAGATCTGCGCCTGATTGAACGGTTGGTGAATCCATTAAGAGCAATAGTGGAAAAGTAGATATTAGATATTAGAGTTTAGTGATGTATAGTAAGCCTGATGCAACTTCGTCTGCTTTCTTTTTCCCCAGCAATTCTTCCACAATTGCCAATCCAAAGTCTATTGCCAATCCCGGACCGCGTCCTGTGATAATATTCCCATCTTTCACTACCGCTTTTTCGACAAAATGCGCTCCAAGCAATGTGTTCTCAAAGCCAGGATAAGCCGTTGCTTGTTTGCCTTGCAGCAATTCCAAGCCTCCAAGTATCAAAGGAGCGGCACAGATGGCTGCTATTTTCTTATTTTCAGCGGCATACTGATTTAATATGTTTTTCAAACCGGAGTGACTGTTCAGATTACTGGCGCCAGGCATTCCACCAGGCAATACTAACATTTCACCCTGAGAAAAATCAACCTCCGAAAACAAGTTATCGGCTATAACCGAAATACCATGCGCTCCTGTTACTTCTTTTTTGTCGGATACCGATACAGAAATTGCATCTAATCCGCCTCGCCGCAACAAATCTATTGTTGTAACAGCTTCCGTTTCTTCAAAACCGTTTGCTAAAAAAATAAAAACCTTTTTCATATCCATGTGTAATTTCTATCGCAACTTATATATATAGGTAATTGTTCCCGACTGGTTGTCTTTGTTGTTTATGGCATTGAATTTTGCTCTGCGGGCAGCATCCAGAGCAGAAGTTCGCATACTGCCGTTAGCGATATTTGTGCCGCGACCAATTTCAGCAGATAAAATATTTCCCGAAGGATCAACTGTTATGTTTATGACAATTTTACCTTCTTCCTGGGCGGAATAAGCAGGGCGCGGTAATCCTCCCGTTATGGAGCGTCCTGCCAAATCAAAACTTCCATAGCCTCCAATACCTGTGTAAGAACCAACAGGAGCATTCCCATCAATGCTACCCTGATTTCCAGAACCGGAATTTGCAGTGCCTTCACTACTTTTGGGCGTATCGCCAGCAGCAAATGCGTTTTGCATCTGCTGGTTTATGGCGATTCTCCGCTGTTCTTCCTCTTTTTTCAGTCTTTCCTGCCGCTCCTGTTCCTGCCGTTCCAGCTCTTTTTTCTTCTTAACGGCATCGTCAACTGTAGCTGTCTGTTCTGTTTCCTGCGTTATTACAGGCTGATCCATTTCCGGTTTTATTGGATTTATTTCAGTTGTTGTATTTTTTAAATTCTCAATTGGCGACGTCATGTTTCTTCCTTCCGGATATGGTTCAAACATGCCTGACGCCCAGTCGACCTGCCCAAAATTAACTAAAACGCCCTGTTCTTCCGCTTTTATAATTGTTGATAAAAAAGTGAAATAAAATACAAGTATCAACAGCCCGCAAAAAATGGTAGCGCCTGCAAACCCTGTTATTTTTTCCTGAGTAATATTCATTTTGGTCGCGTTACTAAAATCATTTTGAAATTATTCTGATTGGCAAGATCAAGAATTTTAACAACTTCGGAGTATGGTATTGTTTCGTCGGCATACAGCGCAACATACATATCCGGCTCCTGATTATATCTTTCCTGGAGGAAAGGTGCAATTTCTTCAAACGTCACATTTTTATCCTTGCCTTTGCCTGTTCCTACGAAATAGTTCAGATTTTTGTCAACAGTTACGCGGGTCAGCGGTTTCGCAGTTGATTGCCTGGCGCTTTGAGGCAAAAGAACTTTTATTGCATTCGGGACAACCATAGTAGATGTAATCATGAAAAATATAAGTAAAAGAAAAATCATATCCGTCATGGATGCCATGCTAAATTCAGCGCTGATTTTATGTCTTCTTTTTATGCTCATAACATCTTAATTAGTAGGCTCGTTCAATAAATCCATAAATTCCATTGAGCGGGTTTCCATTTTGGTAATAACTCCGCTCACTCTTGAAACTAAATAGTTATAAGCAAACAGCGCTATAATGCCTACTCCAAGCCCTGCAACCGTAGTTACCAGCGCTTCGTAAATACCAGAAGATAAATCAGTTATATTTACGTCGTTACCTCCGTTTGCCATATTGAAAAATGCTCTGACCATTCCTGTTACAGTGCCTAAAAAACCAACCATCGGTGCGCCGCCTGCCGTTGTTGCTACCCAGATGAAACCTTTTTCCAATTTGGCAACTTCAATTTCGCCTACATTTTCCACAGCCACAAGTATGTCATTCATCGGACGTCCTAAACGGGAAATTCCTTTTTCAACCATTCGTGAATAGGGCGTATTTTCTGAGCGGCATAAATTAAGCGCAGAATTGATTTTTCCTTCATAAATGTAATCTTTTATGCGGTTCATGAAAGTCGTGTCTTCCTTTCCTGCCTTATTTATTACCAGAATACGCTCAATAAATACAGCGACTGCGATAAACAGCAAAAGAAAAATGGGAATCATCAACCAGCCTCCCTTTAAGGCTAATTCTAAAATATTCATTTTAGCTACCTCCTGAACTTCCTGAGAAGCAAATACCGCTTCTGAAAAACCATTCTGAATAAAAAGTAATATACTCATATTAATGTATAATTATTAGGTCAAATGCAAATAAATAACTGCTTTTGCCTGTAAATAGTTTGCTTTTTGGATACAAAAGTAATGATTTACTTTAAAAATAGCAAATTATAATTCACGCGGTGAAATCTTTTTTCGTTTATCGTATTTTCTAAAGGTGATAGTTTTAATTGACCTTAAATCGAAAATATATGAATCATATATTGTATACTCTTTACGGTATGGTTTTGTGCAGAGTATAAAAGTTAAAAACTTAAAACTATTTGCTGGCGCAACTTATAAACTCGCGCCAGCAAATTCATTTATTTATAAGCTTCCATATCACTTCTCTACCACCCATAATAACGCTACACAAAATCATTACAGAGCAGAGTTCAATAATTTTTTATTCCAGTAAAAGCTCTTTCAGTCTGTTTTTTTCCGATTCACCGACATTCAATTCAATGCTCAGGTAGTTGTTGATGT
>JAIRPX010000162.1 GCA_031256775.1 Dysgonamonadaceae bacterium | reverse complement strand
AAAATGAGGAAACAACCCCCATGTTTTTAAAATCGTCTATCCAGCCCGGATTTCAAAAAGCAAGCCAAAACGCAAATGCGCAAATCAAACAACGGCTTGACAGCGTAGTTTTTACCGATATTGATGGAAGTAACATTAACAAAATGACATTTTTCTTTAATGAAAAACTCTGGTCGATCAGTGAAATACGCGCCGTTTGGAACGAAGACATAAATGACTGGGAAACCGAACAGGAGAGTACTTTCGACTGGACAGACACAGGATACCTCCGTTCCCTCACATTTCTATTCCCTAAGTATGGCGAAGGAGAAAGAATAGAATATACCTACAACAGCCAGAATTTGGGCGATTCGGAAACAATGTCCCGAATGCTTGAGAATACATGGCATTTTATGGTGAAAAACACTTATAAATATGACGACAAGGAAAATATAATCGAACTGCAAAAATTTATATTCGACGAACCAACATCAAAATGGATTCCTGAATATAAAGAATATGCCGCCTACAACGAGCATAGACAGCAAATATCGTGGGAAAGTTACAGATGGGAAGACGAATGGGTCGGCGATGAAAAAGAAGAATACCTATGGTATGCGCCTAATATAAACATAAACAAGCTCATACAAAAATATATATGGAACGCACAGTCCCAAGATTGGGAAAACTACTGGAAGCGTGAACAGGATTTTAGCAACGTCATAAAAATAACTCGGCAAGAGGATTCTTACTGGAACCCGCAACGCGGAGACTGGACGGGAGAGGTCGATTTCTTCGGCGATGGCGATTTGTTTTACAATTCAAAAGCCCTGTACACGTATGATAACCAGGATCGGGAAATTTTCCAAATTGCAAGTAAATTAATCGGAGGAGTATGGAAACCCGGATTTGAGTATGAAACTTTATGGTCTGTGGATAATGGAGAAGAGGTATCGACCAGAAAAGGTTATCGCTACTTTTCTACCACCACAAAAGAACATGAACAGGAGCTTATTACAAGATACAGTCCCTATTATACTCCTGAAAATGAAAAATTTACATATAGAAAGGAAATTCATAAGATAAACGGCGACTGGCAGGATTTGTATGAGGAAGAATATGTTTACAACAATTCTGGTGATTTGCTGGAAGAAAATTACTGGACATTTGAAAATAATGTGAAATTAGCCGAAATTTCCGTTAAACTCGAATATAACAACGATGGTAAAGTTTCCACATCCAGAACTTATTTTGGGAATAAAACAGGCGAAGACGACTGGTCGTTGAACAAGACTGTCACGTATGAATACGACCACAACATCCCTGTCAAACACTTTACTTATGCTGGAGAAGAGCTTACTCCCCTATCGGGCAATGGCGACGACTACGATTTTAATGTGCCGGTTTCCGATTTAATTATTTTTGCCAGTGGAGATTACAATGCACCTTACAAGCTATTGCATACTTACGAATATGTTGGCAACGGAACCGATTTCGATGCGATGACAAGAACATTTTATTATTCAAATCAGGATGTCGGCATTAGGAATGTAAACAAATCCGGCATTTCAATATATCCTAATCCGGCAACGAATGTAATCAACATCAACTCTT
Organism: Dysgonamonadaceae bacterium; assembly: GCA_031256775.1. Lineage (GTDB taxonomy): Bacteria > Bacteroidota > Bacteroidia > Bacteroidales > Azobacteroidaceae > Azobacteroides. The sequence continues at coordinate 9,539 of JAIRPX010000162.1, read as the reverse complement.
TAGAAGACGTAAAGGTTTCCATTTATAACGTAACCGGAACAAAATTAATGCAAACTTCCGACAAGCAAATTGATGTGTCGGCTTTGGCGTCAGGAATATATATAGTTGATATAAATGGCGTTAAAACAAAGGTTATAAAACGATAAAATTTGATATATAAATAGTTAAACTTTCCAAAGAGACGTGCAAATTGCACGTCTCTTTAATTTTTTCAGCGAATCGTCATTGCGAGCGTTAGCGAAGCAATACAGATATTAGTTATCAGTTTTCAGTTTTACAGCTTTTAGTTTTCAGTTTTTAGTTTTTAGTTTTTAGTTTTTTACTGGATTGTTTCAGGCTTCGCCTTCGCAATGACGTTGCACAAAGCCATACCGTGCATAGTATAGCTGACATTCGCGCCTGTTTAATCATTTGAGTAAATTTTATGATTAAAATATTTGTTTAATAAAAAACTTGTTGTATCTTTGCAGTCTGAAATTATTTATAAAAAGTAAATATTATGGCAAAAACAAAAGATACAGAAGCCATTGACGCTTCAACAGAAGAAAAAATAAAGAATGCGGCGCGCACTGTTTTTCAGAAAAAAGGCTATGCTGCCACTCGAACACGCGACATCGCTGAGGAAGCGGGCATCAATCTTGCCTTGCTAAACTATTATTTCCGAAGCAAAGAAAAACTTTTTGAAATCATTATGTTTGAAACGATTCAGGATTTCATAAAAGATATACTGAGCGTTTATAATGATAAAAACACTAATTTTGAGAAAAAACTTGAACATTGGGCTGTTAATTACATAGATATGTGTATTAAAAATCCAAATGTTCCTATGTTTATTTTAAGCGAAGTTCGCAACAGACCGGAAGACCTGTTAAACAAAATTCCTGCAAGGCAGCTTTTTACAGATTCTGTTTTTACAATGCAATTTAAAGAAAAAGTTGCGGCGGGTGAAATCAATGAGCCGAATTTGTTGCAATTCGTTATAAACGTAATAGGTTTGGCTATTTTTCCTTTCATAGGACAGCCTTTTTTGTCAATTATTGGCGGTTTAAATAATGATCAGTTTTATCAACTGATGCAGGAACGTAAAAAACTCATTCCTGTGTGGATAAAAAAGATGTTTTTTACCGAAAAATATCAGGAAAGTAATAATTTCAATGAAATCTATTATTAAAAAAAATTTATCCGCAATTTAATCAAATGTATAAATCAAAAATATAAATTATATGATTAAAATCAGGAATACGATAATTTTTTTGTGGCTATTTATCGCCATTGGTATGAATGCACAGACCTTGAAAATTGATGATTGCTACCGGTTGGCAAAAGAAAATTTTCCGCTTGTAAAGCAATATGAACTGATAGAAAAGACGAAAGATTTTTCTGTTGAGAATGCTCAAAAAGCGTATTTACCTCAATTTGGCATTTATGGTCAGGCAACCCGTCAATCGGACGTCACCAAGTTTCCGTTCGATTTTTCCAACAGTCCTATTCAGGGCTTATCGAATATCAAATTACCGACGCTCAGCAAAGACCAGTACAAAATTTACGGCGAAGTTTCGTATTCGCTGACAGGTTTGGCAACCAGCAAAAATCCTATTGATCTGGCGAAGGCAAATGCGGAAATAGAAACGCAAAAGGTTAAAATTGAGCTGTATAGACTCAGAGAACGTATTAATTCGCTGTTTTTCGGAATATTGCTTATTGACGCACAAATAGTTCAAGTTGAACTTGTTAAAAATGACATTCAAAACGGGATTGCCCGCACGGAAGTCGCTGTCAGTAACGGTGTCGCATTGAAAAGCTCAGCCGACAATCTGAAAGCAGAACTGCTTAAAACAAAGCAGCGTACAACCGAACTGCGAGCTGCCCGCAAGGGTTATGCCGATATGCTGTCTCTGTTTATTGGGCAAAAAATTGATGATAACACGTTATTTGAAAAGCCGTTGCAATCAGTTATACCTGATGAAATAAACCGACCGGAATTACGTCTGTTCGACTTGCAAAATCATGCTTTCAGCTTGCATTATAAGGAAATTGTCAACAGGAATTTGCCGAAGCTAAGTCTGTTTTTTCAGGGAGGCGCAGGCAAACCGGCGCTGAATATTTTAAGCGACAATTTCGACCTGTTTTACATTGCAGGCTTGCGCTTGAGCTGGAATCTTTCTGGTTTATGGACTTACAAAAACGAGCGTAAACAGGTGGCGGTCAATCAGGCTGGAATAAAAGTACAGCAGGAAACATTTCTATTCAACACTAATCTTGCATTAAGTCAGCAAAATACGGAAATTTCTAAAATGCAGGAATTGATAACAGACGATAGCAATATTATTTTGCTGCGCGAAAGTGTTAAAAATGCAACGCAAACGCAGTTAGACAATGGCGCTGCTACTACTAACGACTATCTCACAGCCGTTAACGCCGAAGATCAGGCACGGCAAAACCGTATTTTACATGAGATACAATTGCTTATGGCTCAATATAATAAAAAGACGACAAGTGGACAAAACGATGAACGATGATTTGTCTCAACATCATTTATAAAACAAAAAAATAAAATATATGAAAAATAAAATTTTTAACAGGAAGGTTTCTAATTGGTCATTGATAATCATTTTCAGTTTCCAGTTTTCAGTTTTCAATTCGGGTTGCAGTCGCAACAGGAACGTTTACGATGCTTCGGGCTGTTTTGAAGCAGAAGAAACAGTTATTTCAGCTGAAGCTACCGGCGTAATTCGTCAGTTCGATTTGGAAGAGGGACAAATTCTCGTTGCGGGGCAACTGATCGGTTACATCGACAGCACACAGTTATATCTGAAAAAGAAGCAGTTGCAAAGCCAGATTCGCTCGCTGCTTGGTAAAAAACCTAACATCGCCCTGCAACTTTCGGCTTTACAGTCGCAGTTGAAAAATGCAGAAACGGAAAAGGTGCGTCTGGAAAATCTCGTGAAAGGTAATGCGGCCACGCAAAAGCAATTAGACGATATTAACGCGCATATTGAAGCGCTAAGCCGACAAATAGCTGCTCAAAAATCGACATTAGACATTTCGAGCAACGGAATGGATAGCGACGCAGAGTCTCTTCAAATTCAGGTAGAACAACTTGAAGACCAGATTGCCAAATGCCGCCTTGCAAGTCCGCAAAACGGAACGGCGCTTGCTAAAATCGCCAGGCTAAACGAATTGACAACTACGGGAAAACCGCTGTATAAAATTGCTGATCTGCAAAACATTACCTTGCGCGCGTATGTAACGTCGGCTCAACTTACGCATCTTAAAATCGGTCAGAAAGTAAAAGTATTTGCCGATTTCGGCGAGAAAGAAACGCGCGAATACGAAGGCGTTATCTCATGGATTTCCGAAAAGTCGGAATTTACGCCTAAAACTGTTCAAACGCAGGACGAAAGGGCAAACCTTGTGTATGCTGTGAAAATAACGGTCAAAAACGACGGCTATCTTAAAATAGGGATGTATGGACAAGCGATGTTTTAATGAAAAACTCTATTTTTATGCTTATTGCAGTTTTTATGAACAGGATTTATGCTAACAGTAAACAACATAAGTAAAAAATACAATACCGTTCAAGCTCTTTCCAACGTTAGTTTTAATGTAGGAAAAGGTGAAATCTTCGGTTTGATTGGTCCAGACGGCGCAGGCAAAACCACGCTTTTCAGGATTTTAACTACGCTTATTCTTGCCGACAGCGGCACGGCAAATCTCAACGGCTGGGATGTAGTGAAAGATTACCTGAAAATTCGCAACAACGCAGGCTATATGCCCGGACGGTTTTCGCTCTACCAGAATATGACGGTGGAAGAGAATCTTGAGTTCTTTGCAACGCTTTTTCACACCTCAATTTCCGAAAATTACGATCTCGTCAAGGATATTTACAGTCAGATAGAGCCTTTCAAAAACCGTATGGCGGGTAAACTTTCGGGCGGGATGAAACAGAAACTCGCTCTCTCGTGCGCCTTGATACATCGTCCGTTAGCGCTGTTTCTCGACGAGCCAACCACCGGAATCGATCCTGTGAGCCGCAAAGAATTGTGGGCGATGTTGCGCGGACTGAAAAGTCAGGGTATTACCATTGTCGTTTCCACGCCATATATGGACGAGGCAATGCTTTGCGACCGTATTGCATTTATTCAGCAAGGTAAAATACTGACAATCAATACGCCTGAAAAAATTATTGCCGCGTTTCCACACCGGATTTATTCTGTGGAAACAAATGATATTTATCTAACATTGAATAAATTGCGACAAAATCCAGCCATTCGTTCCGTGTTCAGTTTTGGCGATGCGTTGCATGTTATCTTTGAAAATGGAAAATTAAATAAGGATGAAAATAATTCTCAACTTTCAACTTTAAATCTACAATTCAAAGAGATAATGCCAACTATTGAGGATTGTTTTATGGAAATGTCTGAACAGTGATTTTATGGAAGTAATAAAAGTAGAAAATTTAACAAAGCGTTTCGGCTCATTCACAGCCGTTAACAATATCTCGTTTGAAGTTGAAAAAGGAGAAATTTTCGGTTTTCTTGGCGCTAATGGCGCTGGTAAAACCACTGCCATGAGGATGCTGTGCGGACTTAGCCAGCCAACTTCGGGCAACGGAACGGTGGCTGGCTACGATATTTCGCAGCAGTCGGAAGAAGTGAAAAAACATATTGGCTATATGAGCCAAAAGTTTGCCCTCTACGACGATTTGAAAGTATGGGAAAATATGCGGCTTTACGCAGGTATTTATGGCGTGCCGCGCCGCGAAATTCCCGACGTAATCGACAGGATGCTTGATTCTCTGGGCTTTGCAAGCGAGAAAAACACACTCGTCAAAGAGTTGCCACTGGGGTGGAAACAGAAGCTGGCATTTTCTGTGTCTATCATTCACCGTCCCGAAATAGTTTTCCTTGACGAGCCGACCGGCGGCGTCGATCCTGTTGCCCGCCGACAGTTTTGGGAACTAATCTACAAAGCTGCTGCCGACAATATAACAGTGTTTGTTACAACGCATTATATGGACGAAGCTGAATATTGCCATCGCGTTTCAATTATGGTTGACGGACGCATCGAAGCATTAGATTCGCCGCAAAATCTGAAATCAACATTTAACACGACAAGTATGGAAGGCGTGTTTCAACAACTCGCCCGAAAAGCAAAACGTGGTGATAATTAACTAAAAAATATAAAAATGAAATTGAAAAACTCCCAATTCTTATCATTCGTAAAAAAAGAATTTCTCTACATTTTACGCGACACGTGGACAATGATTATCCTTCTGTTACTGCCTGTTCTGATGATAATTCTTTTTGGCTTCGGCATCAGCACCGAAATAAAAAATACACGTGTGGCTGTGTTCGACCCTTCACGCGATATGGCTACGCAACAAATAGTCAATAACCTTTCCAAAAGCGAATATTTCATTATCGACAGCTATTTTACTGATATTTCGGAAATTGAACAGGTTTTGAAAAAAGGTGAGATTGGACTTGCGGTAGTTTTCAGTCCGAATTTCAACGAAAACATGAATCGCGGCAGTGCAAGCATACAACTGATTACAGACGGCTCCGACCCCAACACAGCCTCATCGCTTACAAATTACGCAACGGCAATCATTAATCAATGGCAAATTGAAAACCGTAAACCCTCAACCGTCAACTCCCAAATACCAAATATCAATTGCCAGCTGAAACTGCTGTATAATCCGACGATGAAAGGCGCTTACAACACCGTTCCGGGCGTGCTGGGACTTGTTATTATGCTGATTTGCACAATGATGACAGCCGTTTCGATAGCTCGCGAAAAAGAAACTGGATCGATGGAAGTGCTTCTCGTGTCGCCAGTTAAACCAGTAACAATTATTCTGTCGAAAACTGTTCCATATTTTGCGCTGTCGCTGTTTAATTTTGCAACGGCATTGCTGCTTTCTATTTTTGTACTTAAAGTGCCGATAGCAGGCAGTTTATACTTGCTAACCGGGCTTACAATGATTTTCATATTCCTGTGTCTGTCGCTTGGCGTATTGATTTCCATTGTTGCTCCATCTCAGATTGTAGCCATGCTTGTGTCGGCTGTAGTTATGATGATGCCGACAATGCTGCTTTCGGGTTTGATGTTTCCAATTGAAAATATGCCGCTTGTGTTACAATGGGTTGCCCAGATTCTTCCTGTAAAATGGTTTATAGAAGCTGCTCGCAATATAATGATAAAAGGTGCAGGAATTTCAACTATTGCGCAGGAATTATTGGTTTTGGCAGGAATGACTGTCTTGCTTTTAATAATAAGCATGAAGAAATTTAATAAGAGACTGGGGTGAATAAATCAATTAAGAATTAGGAATTATGATGTTAATATATTTATTAGAAAAAGAGTTTAAGCAGTTTTTTCGCAACAGTTTTTTGCCACGTCTGGTTGTTGCTTTGCCGTTTGTTGCTTTGGCTGTATTTCCATTAGTGGCAAATATGGATGTGAAAAATCTTTCGCTTGCTGTGGTTGATAATGACCGCAGCAGTATTTCTCGACAAATGGAAGAAAAAATTGTTTCGTCGGGATATTTTAAAATGAGCGGCTATTTCAACAATAGTAAAGACGCCTTGCAAAGCATTGAAAAAGGCGACGCCGACTTGTTGCTCGAAATACCGCCAAAATTTGAAGAAAGCCTCAACCGCGACAATTCGGGTAGATTAATGATCGCTGCCAATGCTGTTAACGGTATGAAAGGAGGGTTAGGCTCTGCGTATCTTTCAGCCGTCATTGCCGACTACAACAAGGAACTGGTTGCCAAACAAATGCCTGAAATTTCAGATGTTACGCCAGCAATAGAGGCACGTCCGCTTTTCCGTTTCAATCCTGCGCTGAGCTACAAGGTGTTTATGATACCTGCGCTAATGGCTATGATGCTGGCTATGATTTGCGGTTTTTTGCCAACTCTCAACATAGTAAGTGAAAAGGAAAGCGGAACAATTGAGCAGATGAACGTTACTCCTGTTGGCAAATTCACGTTCATCCTTTCAAAACTTATTCCATACTGGACGGCGGGATTTGTGGTTGCAACACTTTGTATGTTAACTGCTTTCATTTTTTACGGGATGCTGCCCAAAGGTTCTATCCTTTTGATTTATCTTTTTGCCATGATGTTTGCTTTATGTTTTTCGGGATTTGGACTGATTGTTTCAAATTATGCAGCAACCATCCAGCAGGCAATTTTCATCATGTTCTTTTTTGTTATAACGATGATTTTCCTCAGCGGACTTCTCACGCCTTATCAAAACATGCCGGAATGGGCGCAAATGTTAGGTAATGCCAGTCCGCTCAAATACTTTATTCGGGCTTTGCGGATGATTTACATCAAAGGCTCAACATTTGTTGAAATGAAAGATCTGTTTTATCAGCTTTGTATACTGACAGTGTTTTTCAATGGCTGGGCAATCCTGAGCTACAGGAAAAAAAGCGCGTAATAGGAATTAAGAATTAGGAATTTATCTGAAAACTAATTCCTGTCCCGTCATTGCGAGCGTTAGCGAGCAATCCAGAACTGAAAACTAAAGACTGAAAACTGAAAACTAAAGACTGTCCCGTTATTGCGAGCGTTAGCGAAGCAATCCAGCACTGAGAACTGAAAACTGAAAACTGAAAACTGAAAACTAAAATATGTACAAAACATTGTATGACACATATTTATACAATCAATACCTGATTTTGTCGAAAAAAATCAAAACTTTTTATGCGTTTTTTCAATTTTATATTTGTAGATATAAAAATAAATTCATATCTTTGTACTCATATTAAAAATATAATGATTACAATTTTAAAATGAATGTTAGAAATGAAATAAAAAATCGATTGCTGGAATTGGGCATAAAACCATCGGTACAACGGATGGCAATTATGGAATACCTAACGGTAAATCCTGTACATCCCACAGTAGATACGATTTTTAATGCGCTCTACGCATCTATTCCAACATTATCAAAAACAACGGTTTATAACACATTAAAACTGCTTTCGGATCAGGGAGCTATCTGTGCGCTGAATATTGATGAGAAAAACATGCGATATGACGCCGATATTTCCAGACACGCTCATTTTAAATGTAAAAATTGTAGAAACGTATTTGATTTAAAAACACAAGGGGTTGATTCCATTATAATAGAAAACGAAGATAAATTCGTTATAAAGGAAGCCCATTTTTATTTTACAGGATATTGTCAGAACTGTAAAAATATTATAGATAATTAACTGTTATTATTAACATTAAAAATAGAAGAAAATGAAGAAAAAATGGATTTGTACAGTATGTGGTTATGTCCACGAAGGAGATGAAGCTCCTGATTTTTGTCCGCAATGCAAGCAGCCTAAGGGCAAGTTCAAAGAACAGGTTGAGCAGGAAGGCGCTTTAAAATTTGCCGACGAGCATGTTATTGGTGTTGCAAAAGGCGTTGACCCAGTTATTTTGGAAGGTTTGAAAGCTCATTTCATGGGCGAATCTACAGAAGTGGGAATGTATTTGGCAATGAGCCGTCAGGCAGACAGGGAAGGCTATCCTGAAGTAGCAGAGGCTTTTAAGCGTTATGCGTGGGAAGAAGCCGAACATGCCGCCAAATTTGCGGAATTGCTTGGCGAGGTAGTTTGGGATACGAAAACCAATCTTAAAAAACGTATGGAAGCTGAAGCGGGTGCGTGCGAAGACAAAAAACGCATTGCCACATTAGCTAAACAGCAAAATCTTGACGCTATCCACGACACCGTGCATGAAATGTGTAAGGATGAAGCTCGTCATGGCAAAGGGTTTGAAGGATTGTATAATCGCTATTTCAAATGAGCAAAACTAAGGAGATTACTTGTTTTTAGTTATTAAATTGTTTGAATTTCAAGAGGCTTTTTCGAGAGCCTCTTGTTTGTTTTAGAGAAGTATAAAATAAAAAAAAGGTAAGCTTACTACATCGCGTCGCTACAACCAACTACCCTTGCTGCGATCAAACCCTGGGGGATTCGAAGGGAGCTGACCGTGTAGGACTTACCCGGGTGCAAAGGTAATGTTTTTTTTTGAATTATGAATTATAAATTATGAATTATAAATTATATGATTGATTATCAGTTGATTATTTTTTATGCTTTTTTTGAATTTCAATAAATAAATCAACGATAAAATAAGGATAATTGTGATTGCGGCGGGAATTTCCAGATGTGAGAAATGAAACGTGATAACAGCGCTGCTATACTCTGCACGGTATGGTTTTGTGCAACGTCATTGCGAAGGCGAAGCCTGAAGCAATCCAGCATTTAGTTATCAGTTTTTAGTTATCAGTTTTTTACTGGATTGCTTCGCTAACGCTCGCAATGACGTTGCACAAAATTAAACGGCTCACCCGCAAAACCCTGTGTCTATGGCTTTCCTGCTGACGCGGCTTTATAAGCCGTGTCTTCATGCTTTGCGCCACGTGTCTCGTTTAAAAAAATTTCTCGCGTTACTTCGTAAAACAGCTACTCTGCAAATTCTTTTAAATCGTGCTGAACAAAAGCAGCGTAGCTGCAACATCTTT
>JAIRPX010000128.1 GCA_031256775.1 Dysgonamonadaceae bacterium | reverse complement strand
CGTCCCGATCTGGAAGGCATTATCGGGTTGACTGCGAGATATAAAAAATTGACGTTTTCCGCTAACCTGCGCTACTGTATGGGAGCATATTCCTACAACAGTGCTTTGTTCAACAAGGTGGAAAATATATCGCAGTCGAAGATGATTTATAATCAGGATAAACGCGCTTTGTATGACCGCTGGAAACAGCCCGGCGATATTGCCCGCTTCAAAAGAATTTTCTACTACGGAAGCGATACAATGGATTACATGTCAGCTGTTTCGTCCCGATTTATACAGAAAGACAGTTACCTGCGCGGCGAATCCATTAAGCTGATGTGGAACTTTACCGGCGACAAATGGATGGAATCGACAAAACTCAAAGATCTAACCGTCAGCGTTTCTATGGCTGATTTCTTTAATCTCTCAACTATCAGGATGGAAAGAGGTATTGATTATCCGTTCCAGCGTTCTGTGGTGGCTAATCTGTCAGCTCGCTTTTAACAATAACATTTACAATGCAAATACAATGAATATGAAATACATAACAAAATATATCAAACATAGCATACTGTTGTTGGTTTTGCTTGCGTCAGGTTGCACCGACTGGTTGGACGGAGCCTTGCCAAAAGACCGGAATCTGGAGGAAAAACAGTTTTCTACCGAAGCAGGTATTAATTCCGTAATGAACGGCATTTACAGGAATCTCGCTTCAGTCAATCTTTATGGCGGAAGGCTAACAATGACTGATATAGAGTTACTTGCGCACTATTATTTTTATGAAAACGCAGTGGGCATAAATGCAGGCTACTTGCATTTCTTCAATATGTCAAACTATAAATATACCGAAAAAGATGCTGGTGGAGCGTTTTCTTCTATCTGGACAAATGCCTATCAAACAATATTTTTCATCAATACGTTCATTAAAAACATTGAACAGTCGGAAGTTATATCCGAAACTAAAAAGAAAATCCTGCTGGGCGAAGCTCACGGTTTGCGAGCATTTATCCATTTCGACCTTTTCAGGCTTTTCAGCGACGGGAAACAGGAACTCCCGTATAACCGGTCGGCAGAAGTGATTCCTCACGGCGCGGAAACAATCAATAATTTCTATAACCTGTTGATACGTGATATAGACATGGCTACCGAATTGCTGCAAAACGATCCTGTACGCTCGGAGGGAATCAAGGATATGACTTCAATCGGCACAAACGAAAATGTTCCAACAACGGAAATTTTTGCAAGCTACCTGCGCAATTACAGGATGAATTATTATGCTGTACAGGCGCTGAAAGCTCGAATACTGATGTATAAAGGCGATGTTAAGGAAGCCTCAACGCTGGCGGAAAACGTTCTTGATCAGTCTTTCGGTACGGATAAACCGTTTAACTGGGCAGACAAAAACAAAATACTGGAAGACGGCAACAGGGATTACATTTTCTATACAGAAATAATGTTCGGTATTTTTAACCCCGACATGTACAGGAACTGGACTAACTGGACTAATGGAACAACTCTGGGTTCTACCTATACAGTACTCATTGACAATCTTCAGGAAAATATATTCAAAAACGATAATTCCGCAACCGACATGTCCTTATGGGAAGATGTTCGCAGCAGGCAGTGGATGTCGAGCAAAATAGGTAACGGACAGTATGTTTCCTGCAAATTTGAACATTTTGAATTTTCAAAAAATAATCCAAAGGAATATTTCCAGCCCCTGATACGAACATCCGAACTGCACTATATTATTGCAGAAGCGGCTCTGCGTGAAGGACGGGTTGCCGATGCGGTAAGATACCTTAACAACTTGCGTTTCATGCGCGGTTCGCAGTACGGTTCTTTGCCCGATCCTGAAGGAGCAACGGCAACAATGGTTTACGACATACTCGAAACAGAACATTACAAGGAATTTTACGGGGAAGGGCAAACATTCTTTTACCTGAAAAGAATGAAAAGCGACAGGATATTCAATGTTGCTGCACCTGGAAAACAAGCTATTCCTCCGGAAGCATACCGGACGCCTCTGCCTGAAAATGAAATAAGTAATTAACAAAATATAACAGCACAGACAATGAAAAAATACATTTATATTATAATTACAATATTCGTTTCACTGTTTTATTCATGCCAGTACGAAGCTTTGCCAACCTACAGCGGCACGGATCAAATATATTTCAGTTATTCGGATTCGCTAAGGGACGGCAGCATTTACGGCGCTGATTCGCTGCTTGTCCAGTTCGGATACGATGCTGTTATAAAAAGCGACAGTATTGTAGGTATTGGCGTAAACGTAATGGGGAATGTTGTCAATTACGACCGTCGCGTGAGTTTTATAATGATTGATTCAACTTCCACAGCCATACGGGGAAAGGACGTAGAACTGCTGCCCGACCTCTCGCTGATACCGGCAGGAAAAAATACGGGAAAAATTTATATTAAACTCTATAATACCGAAAATCTTAAAGGTAAATCTCTTATGGTTTCGCTTCGCTTAATTGAAAACGAATACTTTAAAACGGATTACCGCCTAACTCCGGTGGACTATATCAACAGTGAAGGAAAAATAGTCAGTACGGAATACCGCGTCAGATTCGACAATTCCAGTGAAAAGCCTAATATGTGGGCAAATCCGTCAACGAGCATTTATTTTGATATGGTTTTCGGAACATACAGCCGTGTGAAATTCACGCTGATGTGCCAAATACTGCCTGGCTGCACCCGCGAATATTTTACATACGGGCAAAATGAAAACCCAATGACCGTATTCAGCGCGCGTTTTCCAACAGGGCTTATGGCAGGCTGGGCAAGAGGACTAAATTCCTATCTGATAGCTTATAAGGATGAACATGGCGGCGTTCCGCTTTACGACGAAAACGGTAATGAAGTAACAAGCGGAGAAATGTTTAAATAATTAACCTGTAAATTATGCAAAAATGATATTTCCAGTAAAAAATAAAAATAACAAACTTGCAGGGCTGCTACTTGGAATCCTTGCATGTGTATATGCTTCATGTATCGACGACAAAGGTAATTACAGTTATCGCGAAATAAACGCCGTTGAAATTTCGGGAATAGAAAAATCGTATTCCGTTTATCTGGGGCAATCGCTGAAAATAACTCCTTCCCTGTCTTTTTCGATAAGCGAAACGCAGGATTCGTTCAAATATGAATGGCATCTGATGACCGGCTCCAGCAACAAAATATCGGGAGGTTTACTTTCTGCCGAAAAAAACTTAGACATTATTGTCGGCAATCCTATTCCGGGCGACGGTTCGTATGATGTAATCTACTGTGTAACAAATATAACCACAGGTGTGCGCTACGACTGTATTTTCACGCTGAACGTCCGCGACAGGATGCAAACGGGATACATCATGCTTTGCGAAAGGGAAAACAACAGTTTTGATATTGATCTTATATCTTTGTTCAACGATACGCTTACACAGTATCATAATTTACTTGATTTCTATGAATCCAAATTGCCGAGAACAGGATGCAAACCGCTTGATTTGGTTTGTTACTGCGATCCGGCTTCCCCGACGCTTGCCGCCGACGGAAAAAAGAAATACGCCATCTGGATACTTACCGACAAAGGCACCGAGCGCGTCAGAATTGAAAATTTCGAATGGAAACCTGAATTTAATATTTCCGGCATATCGTCGGTTCCTGAAAAATTCCTTCAGGGCGAACCGTTGATAGCGGAAAAAATGGTTGCTCCGGTTGTAAATTTACTGTCAGAAGCTGTGAACTGGATTTATTGCAGAGGCAACTGGTACTGGTATAATTTTCCAGGTATGACTACTTATTTTTACCTGTCGCCTGTAAATGCGCCTTCATACGTCGGCGCTCCCTACAAAGCTGCGCCATATATTGTATCCCGCGCACAGAGTGCAGCACTGCTGTTCAACGAAGATGCAAACCGTTTTGAATATCAGTATGCAAATTCAAGCGGAAATTCCGCAAACGTACTTCGTACCAACAGATTAAGCGCCGACAATACCCATTTTAACTGGGAAAATCCTGATTACCGACTTATTTATATGGGCAACAGGGATTTCTCTATCGGATTTGCCGTAGTAAAAAACGTAAGTTCCAATAAATACGAACTGTTGCTGATGGATATACTCGACACGTCTGTCCGTAAACTTGGACGCGCCGAATTTCCGGCAGGACTGGCGCTCGAAGATGTTAAATTTTTTACATTTCACAATTCCATGCCGTATCTTTACTGCGCCACAGAAGATAAACTCTACCGGATCAATACGACGGCTATGCAGCAGTGGGACGATATAACATCTTCTGTCTTACCCGCAGGACACAAAATAAGCCGTATGAAAAATTCCGCTTTCCGTTTTCCGGCAAACAGGCGCATCATCGTTGCAACTTACGATCCGGCAGGACAGGCAGGCAAAAACGGTCAGTTAGCTTTGTATAACGTACAGGACGGAACAGGCGATCTGATACTGGCAAAACATCCCGACAAACAAACGGAAGCCGGATACCAGATTGATATGAAATGGACAGGTTTCGGTAAAATAATTAACATAGACTATAAAGATCCAAAATAACAAGAATTTTAAACTTTTTAAATAATTTCGATTTATGAAAAAAATTGTATTTTTTATGACATTTGCGCTGTCTGTAACTTTTATTTCTTTTGCGCAAAATATGATAAATCAGGAGACGACAGCAATTTACAGACTTTTGTCGGAAGATTTTCAAGGATGGGATGGAGACGAATGGGACTGGATTCCCGACGGATGGACAGATGAAAGCAAAGTGGATTCGCCTTCGGATTATCTATATGGGGAATATGGTACCAGAGCTAATTCAACTTGGGCAGTTCGCGAACTACCTGTTCCTTATAGTGGAGATATGAGCGTAGGTGTTATATTTGATTATAATGAAAAAGAGCAGGACGAATGGCTAATCACTCCTGAAGTAGAATTAAAACAAGACAGCTATACTCTTAATTTCTATTTGTATTACAATCCTGCATTTATGCGCAAAGACGTAACTCCAGTATTCGACAAACTGAATAATCTTGTTGAAGTTTATATTTCTGATGATGGAGGAACTACATGGACAAAAAAATGGAGCAACGAAGCAGACGCAGCCCGTTATACGTATGATGAACTTATGGAGATAGTAATGGGATTGCGTGAAATTGAGTGGCTTTCTGTTTCTATTGATTTAGGAGAATATCTAAATAAGAATATTAAAATAGCTTTCCGTTACTGGAACAATGGTTTTGGTGAGTCTGCTTTCATCAATTATGTAGAAGTAGTCGGTTCAAATACCGGATTCAAAGCTATTAATCCTAATAATGATGTAAAAGCATACGCTAAAGGCGACAATTTTGTAGTGTCGTATCCGGCAGGAACTACTTCCGCAGCCGTTTACAATGTGGCAGGACAAAAAATTGCCGAATATACATTGAATCCAGCAGGAAGTTGTTCAATTCCTGCCGCCAATCTGCCCAAAGGCGTTTATGTCATTAAATTTGCAGGCAAAGGTGCAGAATCCGTTAAAGTGATTAAATAAATTTTATGAAGCATATAGCACTATATTTATTACTATTATTATTAACTACTGTTTTTTCCGCCCGAACTTCCGTTTGGGCGGAAAATTCAACAACCGTTATTCACGGGAAATGGGACAGAGGTCTGTTAGATAAAATTTATTTATACCGGATGGCAAACGGAACTCTGGAAGAACTGGCTTCATCAGCTATTGCCGACGATGGCGATTTCAATTTTATCTGCAAACCTGCCAAACAGGGCGATTTTTTCTATATCGGAAAAAACAGATTGCCGGAAGACCGGTACGCTTTTTATCTGAAAGCGGGCGATGTTCTGGATTTCACAATTAATGACAGTTCATACGCGCTGAACGGAAACGGCAACAGTCCAGAAAACAGGGAGTTGACCCGCTGGCATGATTTTGTGCTGGAAATGGAAGCCAAATCGGTTTATTTCATGAAAAACCTGAGTACTTATGTGGATTTCTTCCCCTTGCTCGAACAAAAACTTAAAGATTTGGAAAATTACCCTGAAAGCATGACAGGTAATCCTGTATTCGATAAAAATTTTGAACAGTATAAAAATCTTAATCTGCTTGATATAACTGTTTCCTATCTGTTCAAGCCACGTGCAGCATTTCCTGAAGGTGAAGATTTTCCTGATTATTACCGTAATTTAGATCTCGCCGACATTACAACAACAACGGAACTTTTGAATTATCCGGATGGCATTGCATTAATAGACAGGATCTTAATGTACAAGAAGCTATGGATAGAAAGAGCTGGTATAAATCCAATTGAAGGATTTTTGACAGAAATCGGTTCAATCCCAAACGATACGATAAAAGGGGAATTTGCCCTGCAATATGCTCAGCGTCAGCAAACTCTGGTAGGACTGAATGATTTTGAAAACAGATATGGAAAATATTTAATCACGGACAGTCAAAAACACCGGCTTAAAAACATGAAAAAAGCTTTCCCTGTGATGGCTGAGAATACTCCGGCAAGCGATTTCAGTTTTCCCGACATAACGGGGAAAAAAGTTTCCCTGTCGAGCTTTAAAGGAAAAGCTGTTTACATCGACTTCTGGGCGACATGGTGCGCCCCCTGCATCAGGGAAATACCTTTCTTGCAAAAATTAGAGGCTGATTATCAGGGAAAAGACATTGTATTTATGAGCGTTTCGTTTGACGCTTCAAAAGACAAAACAAAATGGAAAGACTTCGTAACATCCAAAGAAATGAAAGGTATTCAGCTATTTGCAGGCGACGAAGGAAAAACAGAACTTTCCGAAGCATACAAAATATTGGCTATCCCGCGTTTTGTTCTGGTAGGAAAAGACGGCAACATCGTCAATTCCGATGCTCCGCGACCGTCTTCAACGGAACTGAGGCTTTTGCTTGATTCACTGTTGAAATAATAAAGAACCAATGCATTTTATCAGGCACAATATCGTCATTACTATCCTGACATGCTTTTTCCTGTCAGGCAGTTCATGTTACGGAACTATAATCCCTTTCCAGTCGGACAGCGGGAAAATAATTATTCCGCTCAGGCTGAACAATCATAAAATGACGCTTCGCTTCCTGTTCGACACCGGCGCCAACGGCATGGCAATCTGTAAATCCTTAGCCGACTCCATGCAACTTTCAAAAAACTATGAACAGGCAACTTTGTTTGCAGGTGGAAACAGTCGGATAACCGTATCTTCCGGTAATACGGTGCATTTATCCGACAGCCTTGTGCTTGAAAACCAAAGCATAGCCATTTTCGATGCAATAGATGAAGGAATTGATGGCGTCATAGGTCTCAACCTTGCTCAGGAATACAGGATTGGAGTTGATTTCGACAAGCAAACGATAACGTTTTCCGATTATGAAAAACCAGCAGAAAATATTCAGGGAGAAGCAATTCCAATAACTTACGATCAAATTGTACGGCTGCCTGTAACTTTGAATCTCACAGGCGACAAAGCTATTTCCGGCAATTTTATTTTCGATACGGGCGCTAATTATCACATCATTGCATTCAGCCGTTTTGTACGGAAAAATCGCTTGCTGCTGTCCGGCTTTAAACCGGAAGAACAAAGCTCCACAGTCAGCATGGGACATGCAACTACTGTCTTTTCAGGGAAAGCCAAGCAGTTTGAATTGACTCCCGATTTGGTTTTCGCGGATATACCCATTGCCTTGCAGTCCTCGTCCGACAAAAATTATACAGAAGACTTTCCCGACGGCTCTATTGGCATCTTACTGATTAATAATTACAATTTTACCTTAGACTTATTGGAGAAAAAACTGTACTTGTCATTTCGTATACACTGAAAACTAAAAGTTAAATTAGTTAACAGTTTTCAGTTTTCAGTTTTCAGTTTTTTTCTGGATTGCTTCGCTAACGCTCGCAATGACGATGATTGATCATCTGCAAAACCTTGTGTTTTGCGAGAAGGCGCGTAGCGCCAGTATCTTTGTAGCCGTGTGCGTAAGCGCACGGTAAAGGATGTACGGAATATAAAGAGCAGCGTAGCTGCGATACCTTAATTTTTATTAATTTTATGTTTATGAATTAATTTGCTGTTAAAAAAGATGTCGCAGCTACGCTGCTCAGGGAAGGGTCGGTGTTTTCCAACCGTGCGCTTACGCACACGGCTACAAAGATGTTGCAGCTACGCTGCTTTTGTTCAGCACGATTTAAAAGAATTTGCAGCTTATCTGTTTTACGAAGTAACGCGAGAAAAGTTTTTTAAACGAGACACGTGGCGCAAAGCATGAAAGCACGGCTTACAAAGCCGCGTCAGCAGGAAAGCCATAGACACAGGGTTTTGCAGG
>JAIRPX010000127.1 GCA_031256775.1 Dysgonamonadaceae bacterium | reverse complement strand
AACATGAAATGAATAAAAATTAAGGTATCGCAGCTACGCTGCTCTGTTTATATTCCGTACATCCTTTACCGTGCGCTTACGCACACGGCTACAAAGATACTGGCGCTACGCGCCTTTTGGCAAAACACAAGGTTTTGCAGATGATCCTTTGCAAGCCGTGCGTTACTCTACGCAGTTTAATTTTTTGCATCGTCATTGCGAGCGTTAGCGAAGCAATCCAGTAAAAAACTGATAACTATACTTTATGCGGTTTAATTTTTTGCAACGTCATTGCGAGCGTAGCGAAGCAATCCAGTGCTGAAAACTGAAAACTGGTAACTAAAAACTAATTTCTGGATTGCTTCAGGCTTCGCCTTCGCAATGACGATGCACAAAACCATACCGTGCAGAGTATAATTGGCTTTTTTATTGGTATGAAGCTCTGACGGGTAAATTTGCGCTTTCCTGCTGACGCGGCTTTATAAGCCGTGCTTTCATGCTTTGCACTATGTGTCTCGTTTAAAAAACTTTTCTCGCGTTACTTCGTAAAACAGATAAGATGAAAATTCTTTTAAACCTTGCTGGACAAAAGCAGCGTAGCTGCAACATTTTTGTAGCCGTGTGCGTAAGCGCACGGTCGGAAAACACAGACCTTTCCCTGAGCAGCGTAGCTGCGCATCTTTTTTAACATCAAATTAATTAATAAACATGAAATGAATAAAAATTAAGGTATCGCAGATACGCTGCTCTGTTAATATTCCGTACATCCTTTACCGTGCGCTTACGCACACGGCTACAAAGATACTGGCGCTACGCGCCTTCTCGCAAAACACAAGGTTTTGCAGATGATCCGAAAAGAGGCATGAAAGCGCGAAAGCGAATGTGAAAATGCGAACCTTACGTCGTCATTGCGAAGGCTAAGCCTGAAGCAATCCAGTAAAAAAAACTGAAAACTGAAAACTGAAAACTAATTTCTGGATTGCTTCGCTAACGCTCGCAATGACGATAAACGAGACACTGGAAAAGAGGCATGAAAGTGCGAAAGCGCGAATACTGCGCCAGCTAATTCCTAATTCAAAAAACCGAGACATTTTTCCAGGCTATTTTCCCATTCAGGAACAGATATATTGAAAGTTTCTCTTATCTTTGTTTTATTTAAAACGCTGTACATCGGACGAACAGCTTTTGTCGGATACTTGTCGGTAGTAATCGGATGAACTGTACAGTTTTTTATACCTGCCAGCTGGAAAATTTTTTCGGTAAAATCAAACCATGTTGTAACTCCCTCATTACTGTAATGATATATGCCTGAATAATTCGACAGTCCTTTTTCAATACATGAAATGATGTCTAAAACTGCCTGCGCCAGATCAGCGGCATAAGTTGGCGTTCCCTTCTGGTCGTAAACTACATTTAAATCCTGACGTTCTTTTCCAAGTCGAAGCATTGTCTTTACAAAATTATTTCCATAAGTGGAATATAGCCATGCAGTACGTATAATAATGCTTTCAGGACAATATTTTAACAATATCTCTTCCCCTTCGCACTTGCTTTTTCCATATACCGACTGCGGATTGGTTGCGTCTGTTTCGATATACGGAGTAACCGACTTGCCGTCAAAAACATAGTCGGTAGAAATGTGAATAATTAAGGCTTTCACGCGAGCGCTTTCTGCTAAATTACCGACAGCGTCGCGATTTACCCTGTAACATAATTCTGCTTCGTCTTCAGCTTTATCTACGGCTGTGTAGGCTGCGCAGTTAACAATACAGTCTATTTTGTTTTTTTCAATAAAGGCTGATATTTCCTTTTTATCAGTCAAATCCAGACTGTCAATATCTGTTGAAATAAAATTGAAATCCCTGTATTTAGAATATAAATCCCTAAATTCATGTCCTAACTGACCATTTGCTCCTGTAATAAGAATGTTTTTAATCATTTTGCTGTTTTTTTTGTTTATAATCAATCCTCTGTATCATTAATTCATTGCAAATAATTCGTGAATATTTGTCAAAGGTATAAACTATTTATGAATAAGGCTTGGCTGTTTTAATTTTTTCTATTATCTTTACGCGATTTTATAATTTATGATTAATATCTTTTATGAATTCTATTTTAGATTTTCGTCCTTCATTGGCAAAACAGATTAACGAAGTAGCTGAAGTAGCCGGTTATCTCTGGCAAAAAGGCTGGGCTGAACGTAACGGTGGCAATATCACCATCAATATCACCGACATTATTGACGGCGAAATTAAAAAAATGCCTGCTATTAGCGATAATATTCCCATTGGACGGGCGCTCGCGCATCTGAAAGGCTGTTATTTTTTCTGCAAAGGAACAAACTTGCGTATGCGCGACCTGGCTCGCAATCCCATGGAAAACGGTTCAATTATACGTATCCTGGACGATTGCAGCAATTACGTAATTATTGCAGATCGTCCGGTTAAACCAACCTCCGAGATAGCATCGCATCTTTCGATACATAACTATCTGATTGGGAAAGGCTCAAATTATAAAGCCGTTTTGCATACTCATCCAATCGACTTGGTAGCCATGTCGCACAATCCTGCGTTCCTGAAAAAAGATGTATTGACAAATCTGCTCTGGAGCATGATTCCCGAAACAAGAGCGTTTTGTCCGCGCGGATTGGGCATTATTCCTTACGCTTTGCCAAGCTCATTTGAACTGGCAGATGCAACTATCAGGGAATTAGATGAATATGATGTTGTAATGTGGGAAAAACATGGCGTTACGTCTGTCAGCGAAAACATTATGGAAGCGTTTGACATGGTTGATACGCTTTCAAAATCTGCGCAAATATACATAGCTGCCAAGTCGATGGGATTTGAACCGCAAGGAATGACAAATGAACAGCTATATGAAATGAAAACAGCTTTTAATTTACCTAAATAAAAAGGATTATACACTCTGCACGGCATGGTTTTGTTCAACGTCACTGCGAAGGCGAAGCCTGAAGCAATCCAGTAAAAAAACTGAAAACTGAAAACTAATTTCTGGATTGCTTCGTTAACGCTCGTAATAACGTTGCAAATTAAACAAAGTATAATTTTTTTGAAGCGCTATTCTGTTTATGATTATTCTCTGTGGAATTTTATATATTGCGGCACAGTTGGCACGTATTCCGAATTGTCCCACAATGAGCTTGTAATCATCAAATCGGCGCTGTATCGGTTACATGCGATAGGCACATTATGGATTCTGCACTGGCGAAGCAACATTTGTATGTCTGCTTCGTGCGGTTGCGGATTCAAATCGTCAATTAAAAAAATTGCAAGACTTATTTCGTGCCGCACCACCATAGCTGCTATCTCGGCGTCGCCGCCCAATGGACCGGAGTGCATACAAACTATTTCTGCCTCAACGCCTTTATTTTCAAATGCTTGCTGTATCAACCCTCCCGTTGTACCCGTGCATATTAACCTGTGCCTTGCTAATGTATCGGCGTTAAATGTAGCCCATTCCACCATGTCGGCTTTTCGTTGATCGTGCGCCACAAGGGCGATTGTCAGTCTTTTGTTCATAAATATATGTTTATAAAAATATGCTGTCGCTAATATAATATTAAAATAACTTATTCCTGTACGTCGGAATCTGTCTTAATTAAATATGGTACATAAAATTCAAGATTTGAATACAACATGGCATCCACGCCCTTGCTGGTTATTGTTCCGCCGGAAATACCATCTACATAATCCTTTCCTGCAACTGTTTTGCCTGGTTTGACAATGGCTATTGAAGTAAACTGCAATTTATCATTGAAAATTTTTTTCCCGCGAAATTCATGCGCAAAAAAAGGCTTTTCAATCTCTGCGCCCAAGCCTGGCGTTTCGCTTTCATGTCCGAAAGATGCCCCAAAAACAGTGTTTTTATCGTTATCTAATGAAATAAATCCCCAAATTGGACCCCATAATCCAGCGCCACGCATTGAAAGAACATACTTTTTCTGATTATCTACGGATGCCTCAAAAACAGGATAACGTTTTCCTTCCTTTTTCTCCAACTCAACCGCCAAATCGGTTTCAAAGGCATCGCCTTCAATTTTATTGCCCTGTTCATCAATCGTATATGTGTCGGTTATCATTTGACTGTATAACTTTTCAGCATTCTTGCCGGTAGAAGCAATATTTAGGGACGCCAAAATCTGACGCTTCTTGTCAATGGCTTTATTCCGCAACTGCGAAGGGCGCAAATACTCAGAAACAGAAGCAAGTATCAATGCCGTAAGTATAACCATTACAGAAGCATAAATAATTATGTATGTGTTTTTTTCTTTGTTCATATCAAAAAATTGTCTTCGCTGTTTATATTTTAATCTTGCAAAGATAAATGTTTTTTTTGACATTATACGCAAAATAAATTATATCTTTGTACGTTAATTTATTTTTTTTGTATGTATAAACATTTTTATTTCTCACTAATAGCCACTGTTTTATGTTTTTTGGGCAATTTCGAGGCGTCAGGACAAAATCTGCCTGAATTGCAACTGCATTATAATACTCCTGCATCAAAATGGGAAAGTGAAGCTTTGCCGCTGGGAAACGGATTTACCGGCGCGATGGTTTTTGGCGGCGTAGTCACGGATGTTATCCAGATAAACAACCATTCTTTGTGGTCGGGTGGTACCGGCAAAAATAGCGCCTACAACGGCGGACATTCGCAAACTGCGGAACAAAACCGGCAAAGTTTGCAAAATATCCGTAATGCGTTGCAGGAAAAAATGACCGCTTTTTCAAATTCCATGTCTGCATATATTGACGACGAAGGAAATGTTGTCGCCGAAAATTATCCTGACGAAAATGACATGCTTAAAAAAGATATTAAAAGTTTGATGGGAGATAAAACAGATTTCGGCTCTTATCAATCGCTTGGCAATATAAATATCGACTGCATCTCGAAAAACAAATCCTACGACTACACCAATTATTCCCGAATATTGGATATTGATAATGCACTGATTACCGTAGCTTATACGATGGAAGGCGTGAATTATAAACGGGAATATTTTATCAGCAACCCCGATAATGTTTTGGCTATCCGCCTTACAGCCGACAAGCCAGGAATGATTTCACGAAATATATGGCTGACCACTCCGCAAACTGCCGCAACAGTCAGCGCTGAAAATGATGTCGTAACTTTAACGGGACAACCTGCCGATCATGGAGCTAACGGTTTGAAATTTGCACAGCAGCTAAAAGTTATTCCCGCAGGAGGAACTTTACGTGTTTCGGAAAATAAAATAGTAGTGGAAAATGCAAATGAGATAATTATATTATCCTCCACTGCAACAAATTATACACAGTGCCAGGACGACAGCTTTAATTATTTTTCAGGAACAGACCCTTTGTCGGCTGTTCAGGAAACATTGAACAGAGCTGCACAAAAAACATTTGAACAGCTTTTAAGCAGTCATAAGAATGATTATCATTCGTTATACAACAGAATGACGCTATCGTTTGCCGGAGCTGCAAATTCTAACGGTAAAACAGTCAATGAATTATTGTCAGGCTATAAAAACGGAACTAATATGTCTGCAGAAAATCTCTACATAGAATTGCTCTATTATCAGTTTGGACGGTATTTATTAATATCTTCTTCCCGAAAAAACGGACTGCCCGCCAATCTTCAAGGTATTTGGGCTGACGGGTTAAAGCCACCATGGAACGCTGATTATCATACCAATATAAACCTCCAAATGAATTACTGGTTAGCTGAACAAACTAACCTCGCTGATTGTCATTTGCCTGTTATTGAATATGTAAAAAGCCTTGTACCAAGAGGAAGGATTACAGCAGGACATTATTACTGCAAAAGTAACGGCGATCCCGTAAGGGGCTGGGTTATCCACCATGAAAACAACGTATGGGGAAATACGGCGCCTGGCGTCTGGTATGCAGGTTTTTATTTTCCTGCCGCTGCAGGCTGGATGTGTCAGGATATTTGGGAATATTATCAGTTCAATCATGATAAAAATTTACTGGAAGAATATTATCCAATATTATTAGATGCTGCCTTGTTTTGGGTGGATAATCTTTGGCGTGATACACGCGATGGAACGCTGGTGGCAAATCCGTCTTATTCGCCTGAACACGGACCTTATTCGCTTGGCGCTTCTTGCGACCAGGCTATTATAACTGAACTTTTCGATTTCGTATTGAAAGCTGCACAGGTTTTGAATAAAAATTCTTCCGAACTGGATGAAATAAAGACAGCCAAAACTAAACTGGCAAAACCTCAAATCGGACTTGGTGGTCAGTTTATGGAATGGAAAGACGAATTGAAAATGGATATATCGGGCGACAACGCTCACAGGCACGTGAATCATCTGTTCTGGCTGCATCCTGGTTCGCAAATTATCGCAGGAAGAAGCGCGCAGGATAATCTATATGTGGAAGCTATGAAGAATACGCTTAATACGCGCGGAGACGGCGGAACAGGCTGGAGCAAAGCCTGGAAAATAAATTTCTGGGCAAGACTGCGCGACGGCAACCATTCGCACAAGCTATTAGAAGAACTGCTGAAAGAATCAACCCTCTCAAATCTGTTCGACACGCATCCGCCTTTCCAGATTGATGGTAATTTCGGAGCAACGGCAGGAATGACCGAAATGCTGATTCAAAGCCAAAGCGAATTTATTGAAATTCTTCCGGCACTGCCCAATAAGTGGGCTACCGGCAGTTTTAGGGGTATAAAAGCGCGCGGAGCTTTTGAACTATCTGCCGAATGGACAAACTGTATGCTCAATCGAATGGAAATAATTTCTCTTTCGGGCAGCAAATGTAAACTGAAATATCCAGGAATAATGAAATATAATATTGTAAAATCTAATGGCGAAAATGTTTTGTTTGATATTATCGACGATAATACAGTTTCATTTGAAACAAAAAAAGGAGAAAAATACAGGCTGTATATAGAAAGTAAACGAGTAGACGAGTAGACAAGTAAACGAGTAAATGAGTAAACGAGTAGACGAGTAAATGAGTGATGAGTAGATGAGTAGATGAGTAGATGAGTAGATGAGTAAACAAGGTGCTACTATAATTGATGTATACTTTACGTGGTTTAATTTTGTACATCGTCATTGCGAGCGTTAGCGAAGCAATCCAGAATTTAGTTGTCAGTTTTTAGTTTTCAGTTTTCAGCTCTGGATTGCTTCAGGCTTCACCTTCGCAATGACGTTGCACAAAATCATGCCGTGCAGAGTATAAAAAAATCACGGCTTACAAAGCCGCGCTAACGAAAATAAAAACAGGGTTTTACTTTTGATCCTCATTAAAATTTCGCAATTGTAGCGTATTTTGACAATAAAAACAAAAAATATTATTATAAGCATTACCTTTGCAGTCGTTTTTTTAACAAATAAAAAAATGACAAATCAATTTAAAACTCCTGCTTATATTATTGACGAAACATTATTGCGTCGTAACTTGTCGCTGATAAAATCGGTTAAAGAACGCGCCGGTGTTAATATCATTCTGGCTTTCAAGGCATTTGCAATGTGGAAAGTTTTTCCTTTAATAAAAGAATATATCGGATATTCAACCGCAAGTTCGCCTTATGAAGCGCGTTTGGCTTTGGAAGAAATGGGCAGTTTGGCGCATACTTATTCTCCTGCTTATATTGAAAAGGATTTTGCAACAATTAAGAGGTGCAGTTCGCATATCACATTTAATTCTTTGACGCAATTTCACCGCTTTTATCAGGATACTTTGGATAATAATCATCCAATTTCGTGCGGACTGCGCATCAATCCCGAATATTCAGAAGTGGAAACGGATTTGTATAATCCTGCTGCTCCTGGTTCGCGTTTAGGAATTATTCGCGAACAGTTAGGCAACAGTTTGCCGGAAGGCGTGGAAGGCTTGCATTTTCATACGCTTTGTGAATCAACGTCATACGCTCTGGAAAATACATTGCAAAAAGTGGAAGAGAAATTCGGCGAATTTCTTACAAAGATAAAATGGCTGAATATGGGTGGAGGACATCTGATAACGCGCAAAGATTACGATATTGAACATTTGATTCGTTTGTTGAAAAATTTCAAACAAAAATATCCTGATTTGGAAATTATTATTGAACCTGGCGCGGCTTTTGTCTGGCAAACCGGCATCTTGGCGTCTTCGGTAGTTGATATTGTTGAAAACAAAGGTGTTAAAACTGCAATTTTGGATATTTCGTTCACCTGCCACACACCCGATTGTCTGGAAATGCCTTACAAGCCGACAGTTCGCAATGCTTATCAAGAACCTGTCGAAGGGAAACCGACTTACCGTCTCGGTGGAAATTCCTGTTTGAGCGGCGATTTTTTAGGCGACTGGAGTTTTGATAACGAACTTAAAACAGGAGACATAATTATTTTTGAAGATATGATTCATTACACAACCGTCAAAACCACGATGTTTAACGGCATTCCACATCCCGATTTGTGCATTCTTAAAACCGATGGCTCACTTAAAACGCTGCGACAATTCGATTTTGAGGACTATAAAAGCCGAATGAGCTGACAGTATTGTTGCTTATAAAAAAAAATATTATCTTTGCAGCCAATTTTTTTAAAATTAAAAACGGTATGAAAAAGATTTATTTACTCTTAATTTTGTTTGTCGCTACAACGTTACATGCGCAACAAAACGTTCCGGCGAAAAATTTTCCTGAAAGGAAAAAGGAATTATTTCAAAGGCAAACTCTAAAACCGGAAGTTAAACCGGCTATTTCAATGTCCAATGCCTCAAAAAAAGCGGCATTGCGTAAAAATGAGGAAACAACCCCCATGTTTTTAAAATCGTCTATCCAGCCCGGATTTCAAAAAGCAAGCCAAAACGCAAATGCG
>JAIRPX010000074.1 GCA_031256775.1 Dysgonamonadaceae bacterium | reverse complement strand
TGAACATTGCTTCCGCATTAGAATTTGTATATCAACCTGTGCGGGCGCTGCCCACTACCTACTGACCGCTATTCACTGATTACATTCTAGCCGGATTTGGGCGCGGCGGGGAAGGGCGGGGTGTGGGAGAATTGATAGCATTGTAACTAGAAAAAACAAACATAAAATCATATAATTATCTTGTGATTTATTTAGATTACAACGCGACAGCGCCGCTAATGCCTGAAGTATTTGAGGCTATGCGCCCGTTTTTAACAGAACGATGGGGAAATCCAAGCAGCAGTTATAGTTTTGGCGCGAAACTCAAGGCAGAGATTGAAGCGGCGCGCAGAGATGTCGCCGCGCTTATTAACGCGAATTCACAGGAAATTATTTTTACTGGAAGCGCTACAGAAAGCAATAACACAGCGCTATCATCCGCGCTTCTTGCCGCGCCGGAGAAGCGCCATATTGTTACTTCACTGGTCGAACATCAGGCTGTGTTAAACCATGTTTCTTTTCTTGAAAGAAATGGATATAGCGTCACCTATCTTCCTGTCGATTCACAGGGACTTATCGATATGCGTTTGCTTGAAAAATCTATAACGAAAGATACCGCTGTTGTTTCGCTCATGTGGGCAAATAACGAAACCGGTGTTTTATTCCCTGTTAAAGAAATAAGCGCGGTTTGTAAATCAAAAGGTGTACTGTTTCATTGCGATGCGGTTCAGGCTGCCAGTAAAGTTCAAGTAGATGTAAAAGATATATATGTCGATTATCTTTCATTAAGCGCGCATAAACTAAAGGGACCAAAAGGCATAGGCGGATTATTTGTACGAAAAGGCGTATACTTTTCACCTTATCTTAACGGCGGGCATCAAGAACGCGGCAGACGTGGAGGAACAGAAAATGTCGCGGGGATTATAGGGTTTGGGAAGGCGGCTGAAATCGCAAAAAAAGAATTATCGGATTATGAAAAGCGCGTTGCTCCGTTGCGCGATATGCTGGAACAAGGTTTATTAACAATAGATAACACCGAATTAAACGGACATCCAACATACCGTCTGCCCAATACAAGCAATATTACATTTCATGGTGTTGAGGCAGAAAGTTTATTGTTGTTGCTTGATAAAGAAGGAATTTGCGCTTCGTCCGGTTCCGCTTGTCTTTCTGATTCTGAAGAGCCGTCTTATGTAATTAGCGCAATGAAAGGTGGCGCGGAAATTAAGCGGCAAAACATCCGCTTTTCACTTGGAACAAAAACAACGTACGAAAACATAGAATACACCATCTCCGCCGTTAAAAACGCTGTTACTATGCTAAGAAAGTAGATTTTTCATTATAACCTCCCTCCGTTTTTCCAGTATTGCCGTACCGCGCCAACTGTAAGGTTGTTGTTTATTCTGACGGCGGCTTCATATTTTTGTAAATCCCGAGGAATACCGCCCAAGTATTGTTTCTTTTCGGCAGGCGACAAATTGCCCGGCGTAAAGTGAACGCCGCATTTCGCAAGTTCAGAAAAATCAACTGCCTTGCTGCCTTTTATATCAAACGATTGTATGTCCTGCGATGCAAGCCATACCGGGAATCCCCATGAACGCCCCTGCCGCGCCAATGAGCCAAGCAATCCGGTTCTGCCTTCTTTGGGCAAAAGCAGATGCGCTTCGTCAACAAATAACACCATTTTAAGCGGCTGGATATTATTGATAGGCGCAAGTTGTGAATTGAGTTTTTTCATTAGCATATTCAGAAGGAGCGTTACCGCCAGCGCTTTTGTAACATCATCATTGCCTAATTTCTTAAAATCAATGACAAGCGAACTGTTAAGCCAGTTTTCAAGAGGAATGGCGTTAGCGGCATTTGAAAAAACCCGGTATTCACAAATACGTTTTAGTATCTCGCGGTGAACACCGCTAATGCCTTGTTCTTCCAAATGATTAAACCACGAATAAAAATCAGGGCTTTCTAATTCTTGATAAGAATCTTGAAGTTGTCCTATTTGTATCGCGCCTAATGACGGCACAAAACAACTGAAAAGAGCGGACATTTCGTATGCTATCTGCGAATTTGCGGTATCGTCTGTTTCGCGCCACAACGGGTTTATTGGCAGCGATTCGTCAATCAGCCTGATATAACTTGCGCCGGTTTGTTCAAAAAATTTTTTGCGATTCTCCATAAGGTTTTCATTTGTTTCATCTTTTTCCAATTCGCCTTTCAAATCGAAAAACGCGAATCGCAGCCCCTGTTCTGATAATTGTGCTAAAAGGTCAAGCGCAAGCTGGGTTTTTCCCGCGCCGGGAGCGCCGGAAATAATGAGTAACCCGTTATCGGTACCGGGTCCGTTAAGACTCCACGATTCGGTTTCATTTAAAATCTGAAGTTTTACTTCGGAAGTAACAATTTTATAAAGAGGTTCACGGCGAGTTTTGTTTTTTGTTTTATAATGTATATCCTTTGTATCACTCATTTTAGTGCGTTTAAGCAATTCAGCGGCAAATTTTACGTTATCTTCGCCTGCGTCTTCTTCCCATATTTTGCGCATTTTCTGACAGCCCCATTCAAAATAACGGCGGAATTCTTGCAAAAATTCTGTATCATTGAGTATTTTTCCTGCCCGATAATTAATCGCGGCACGAAATACAATTATTAATTCCTTTGCAATCGTATCTAAATCAATATCTTTGCCAGAAGCTGGCTCAAGGGCAAAATCTCGCGGTACGCCTTCAGCCAGCGCAAGCGCGATAGCGGAACGCGCAAAAACCGCTTTGTTTTCGGCACCAACACGCATATAAACAGATTCAATAAATTGTTCTGATTTTAAACTTGGTTTTATTCTCATATTCGTTTCCTGAAATATTCTTTTTCAATACTGACCGCATAATCTTCGCTTTCAGAATTTCCTTCTGGTACTAAAGTATATCCAACGCCGAATTTATCCCGCGTGTTTTTGAATAATTGTCCTTCGGGGTCCAATTCCGCTGCTTAATGCTTTAATGTTTTGATTCTGCTGGCGTATATAATATTCAAGATCTTTGAATTCAGTTTCGAGTTGTTCTAATTTACGGCAATTCTCTACAAGCCCAGATATGCCGGACGGGGCAGTCTTCAAAAGATGCAATATTGTTTCCGGCAAATCACTCCGTTCCGTTATAAAAATTTTTGCTCCCTCTATCCCCTCAGGAGGTGGAAGAAATAGCCCTTTCATTGCCTCATCTAACCGCGCTTCGTAAAATCGTAATGTATCATTTTCTAAAGCATATTGCTGTGGTGGATTATTGAATACTTTGTTTTTTATTTCTGGTAATTTTGGCTCAATCGTCATTTTTTTATTTTCCCATTCACGTAATTTTGCTTCCACATTTAGTTGCCGTATTAAATCTTTCCGCTAATTTCACCGAGTTTCCGGCAGCATTATTCAAACCGGTATTTTTAAGTTTAGATGAAATTGACTGACTAAGTTTTCGTAATGAATCTTCAAGTTCTTCATAAGGATGCAAACCAAGTATACGGCTAATTCCTGTTAAAACACAGATTATTTTAAAGCAAAACGTTTCCGGTGGTTGTACAGTGATTCAATAGATGGATAAAATTCTGATTGAAGCGGAAGTTGTATTTTTGTGTTGTTAAATTGTTTTATATTGTATGCGGATTGGTATTGTTCAGTAAAATTGTTATTAACATGAACAGAATAATCATCGTTAATGAATATCAATCCTCTGTCAAACGCACGGTGTAAATTAGGGCATAACACTATTCCATTAGTAATTGTATCATTGTAACTTTCAGAGAAAGGTTCAATATGACAAGCATCAACAAGTGACACATTATCATTAGAATCAATCCGTAAACCTGAAATGCAGCATGTAAAATTATACTGTTTTAGCACCTCTCTTTTGAAAATACCGCGCCGTACAAAAATTTCTTCTTGAAAAGATGCGGCATTCATATCTCGTTTAAATTCAAGAATTCTTTTTTATAGTTTTTTTCACTTGTATTTATTATCTCATTTTCAATTGATGAAAGATATAAATTGTTTTTTTCAAAAAAAAGATGTTTGGTATCTGAGAAATATATATCCAACAAAAATTCAATTAAAATATCCGCATCTGATTTATTTTGAATGATGTAGTATAAGTCTTCGTCAATTAATGCTGATTTTACCGCTATATTTAAAGTTGTTAAATTTCGAATTGAAATTCTTGAGCCATGCCATGCTTCAAATCCAGCATTAGGCACTAACTCCCAAAACGGCTCCGTTCTCATATGATAAAAGGGTAGACAAAACAAACAATCATGTTTTGTCCGAACAAGATTATGCCAATTCGATTTAAAAATTCCTAACAGTTCTGGAGTAACATATATTTCCCGTGAATGATATAATCCGCTGATATACGCTTGGATTAAACTAATCAGCAATACTGGTTTGTGCGGCGCTCCTCCGTTTTTCCCGTCGCGCCGCAACTTTGAAAAAAGCGAACAATAATAAGCAATGTTTTTTGTTTTCTGTACCATTCCGCTATGTCGAAAGAAACTCAATCGGATTTGAAACCCAAAC